>CAMLFK010000077.1 GCA_946479255.1 uncultured Oxalobacteraceae bacterium | reverse complement strand
CATGCCGAACGTCACACCGTATGAAGCCTACGTCCTGAACCGCATCAAAGCCACGCTGGGTTCCGCGACCAAGAACGAAGCCCTGACCAAGGCCGGCGTGGAAGGCCTGCTCGCATCGGGCCGCATCACCAAAAAAGAAGAAGGCGAATTCACCCTGTTCTTGGCCAACACCGCCTTCGTCGCCAAGGACTACCCGAAATCCATCGAACTGCTCAAGAAATACCAGTCGATCAGCGACACCCCCGAAAAGGCCCGCAGCACGCTGGCCCGCGCGCAGCTGCTCACGAACGACAACGCCAGCGCGAAAGAAGCGCTGGTACAAACCATCGCCGCCAGCGAAAAAGCCGGCAAGGCCCCGGACGAAGACGATCTGCGCCTGCTGGTGGCGGCGGCCGGCCGCATGAAAGACTGGCCGACCTACACCAGCGCGCTCGAAAAGCTGGTCATGATCGCCCCGAGCGACGAATTCTGGGCCGACCTGCTGCGCCGCGTGCAGACCAAGCCTGGCTACGACGTGCGTCACCAGCTCGACTTCTACCGCCTGCAAAGCACGGTCGTGAAGAAAATGGAACCGGAAGATATCGCCGAATGGGCTGAACTGGCGCTGATCGCCGGCTTCCCGACCGAAGCGAAGAAGGCCGTGGACGCGGGTTTCGCGTCCGGCGTGATGGGCACCGGCAGCAACGCGGGCAAGCACAAGCAGCTGCGCGACAAGGCTAACAAGAACGCCGCCGACGACGCCAAGAACATCGCCTCCGGCGAAGCCGGCGCGCAAAAGGCCAAGGACGGCACCGGCCTGGTCAACCTGGGCTACGCCTATGTGACGATGGACCAGTTCGACAAGGGCATCGGCTTCATGGAGCAAGGTATCGCCAAGGGCACCAAAAAGCCCGAGGAAGCCAAGCTGCACCTGGCCGTGGCCTATGCCAAGGCCGGCCGCAAGGACGACGCCATCAAGACCTTCAATAGCGTCAAGGCCGACAGCGCCACCAACGACATCGCCAAGTACTGGGTGATGGTACTGAACAGCCAGAACAAGTCGGCCGCCGCGCCGGCCACTGCTGCGAACTAAGCGAAAGCTCCGCACGCAAACCGCCATTCCCGCCGCTGCGGGCATGGCGGTTTTGCGTTTACTGGTGGCATCAACGGTTCTGTTAAGCACCGTACATCCCCCCCTCTCCATTGTCCAGCATACTTTCCGGACAAACATGAGAGGACACCATGACCGAGATCCGCAAGGGCCAGGCGCCCGCCTCCGTCGAATGGAAAACCGCGCGCGACCGCTTGCTGGCCGCCGAGGCGCGCCAGAAGGATCCCGCGACGCCATCACGCATCCTCTTGATCAACGGCTCGGCGCGTAACGACGGCACATGTCCCGGCGAAGTCTCCAAGACTTCGTGCGCGCGGTACACAAGGCCGTTATCGAACTGCGCGCCGGGCGCCTGTCCCAGCCCAATCGACCGCTACGCGCGCCGCGCCCGAAGTAGCAAGATCGAAGCCGCCGGCTTGCACCACATTAACCCTGGGGTCACTGCCCACATTGATATACGAACTCGGCAATCGAATCCGCCGATTATCCAGGCCGCCACCGGATTGATAAGAGACCTTGCCGCCGAGTTCGTCTTCGCATTCTCCGAACCGCCATATTCGATCGCTAGCCAGATGAGCGATCGGTCGGCCCCATGCCCGGGCCAGCCGATATCAGAAGCTGAAACCGATAATAAAACCGACTGAACCCAATTCGTCTTTTGAATGAAATGACAGGCCACGCCGATAATCGGGAGCCGAATAGGACTGGATAATCGGCGGATGAACGCCTATATATTGATTATCGGATGAGCTCGTATATCAATGTGGGCACTGACCCCGGGGTTGGATTCTGTGCGCGAACTCGACGAAAGTGTCTCATTGTCGCACCTGCGCCCCGGGGACGCAGGGTTGATCAGGGATACTTCAGATCGCGGTCAGGCCGCCGTCGACCGCCAGCTGGTGGCCGGTCACAAATGAGGACTGCTCGGAGCACAGCCACAGGGCCGCATTGGCGATTTCGGCCGGCTCGCCGAAGCGGCCGATCGGGTGGTCCTTGCGCAGCCGGTCTTCGCGCTGCGGCTCGCGCTTCAAGGCGCGCGCCATCATCGGGGTGTTGATCACGCCCGGGCACACGCTGTTGATGCGAATGCCGTCGGCCGCATATTCAGCCGCGGCAGTCTTGGTCAGGCCAACCACCGCGTGCTTGGTCGCCGCGTAGATCGGCTGGGTCGGCGCGCCCACCAGGCCGGCCACCGAGGCAGTGTTGACGATCGCGCCGCCGCCCTGCTTGAGCATCTGGCGGATCTCGTACTTCATGCACAGCCAGGCGCCCTTGATGTTGACGTTGACGATGCGGTCGAACGCGGCTTCGTCGGCGTCGCCCAGCGGCACGGACTCTTCTTCGATGCCGGCGTTGTTGAAGGCGCAGTCCAGCCGGCCATAAACGGTGACGGTCTTGTCGATCAGCGCCTCGACTTCAGCCGCGCGGGTTACATTGGTCTGCACGAACAGGGCCTTGCCGCCGTTCTCGACGATCATGGCGGCGGTGGCATGGCCACCGTCGACCGAGGTGTCGGCCACCACCACACTCGCACCGGCGCGTCCGAACGCCAGCGCCGCCGCACGGCCGATGCCGCCCGCCGCGCCAGTGACAAGTACTACCTTGCCTTCGAACGATGTGTCTTTTTGCTTAGCTTTTAGCATGCCGGTGTGCCTCATGAATGTTGACTCGGGGCAGCAAAAGCTGCCGTAGAGCAACATAATAGCGCAATTGCATGTCCCGTGCCATTAGATTGTTGCCAGGTTGTAACAGAACATTACGGTGTCCCCAGTTTCTGCCGGTCGCCCACTCTCACCACGCTGAGGATCGCCGGGTCGATCGCGCGGCGGAAGGCGGCGTTGAGCTGGGCCAGCGTGACCGCCGCGAGGCGCTTTTCGAACGCGCTGCTCCATTCGAAGCTCTGGCCCAGGTACAGGAACGAGGCCCAGGAGCTGGCCACGATGGCATCCTGGCTGCGGTTCTGCAGCCGCTCCTGCAGCAGGCCGGACTTGGCGTCCGCCAGTTCGGCCGCCGTGAAGCCCTTCTGCACCGCACGCGCAAGTTCTTCGCGCAGGGCCGCATCGACGCGTGCCAGGTTGGCCGGCGCCGCAATGGCCGATACCTCGAAACTGCCGGCGCGGTCCAGGTCACCGGCATCGAGTTCCGAGCTGCCGCCGTACGACAAGCCGTCTTTCTGGCGGATGCGCTTCATCAGGCGCGAATCGAGTCCGCCTTCGCCGAAAATCTGGTTGGCCAGCATCAGCGCCGGATAGTCAGCGTCGTCGATGTGCAGGTCGAGCGGCATGCGGGCGGCCACCACGCCGTTCTCCTTGTCCGGCGCATCGATCACGGCGGTCAACGGCGCCACGCGCGCATTGGTGCGCTTGATCGGCGCATGGCCGGCGCGGCTCGGCCAGTCGCCGAACAGCTCGGCTACCTGCTTTGGCACCGGCGCCGCGTCGAAGTCGCCGACGATGGCCAGCTCGCCATGCGACGCGCCGTAGAAATCGCGGTGGAAGGCGCGCACTTGCTCCAGGGTCGCGGCCTTGATGTCGGCAATGCTCTCGTCGATGCTCTGGGCGGCGCGCACGTCGCCCTTCGGGTAGTGGTTGTAGTGGGCCGCCAGCGCGCGCGCGGCCAGCGATTCGGGGTTGTTGCGGCTGGCCTCGAGCGCCACCAGCGATTGCTGGCGCAACTGCTCGAACTCGGCCTCGGGGAAGCTGGCCTCCCTGAGCACATGCGCCACCAGCCTCAGCGCGTCAGGCAGGTTGGCGCGGTCGGTCTCGAATTGCAGGAGGCTGCCCGATACCTTGAGCTTGTCGAAGGCATCGGACAGCTGTTCGCGCGTGTAGCGGCTGGTGCCGCGCGTGAGCATGGCGTTCGTCAGCGCGGGCACCGCGCCTTTGCCGAACAAGTTCTTCTCGTCGCCCCAGTGCAGGCGCAGGTCGACCGACACGGCCTGGCCACGGTTCTTCTTGGGCAGCAGCGCCAGCTTGATGCCGCCCACCGTGGCAAGCGTGGTGCGCTTCATGATATTGGCCTGGCTGGGATCGAAGTCTTCGGCCTGCTGCGCGCTCAGGGAGGGCTTGAAACCCTTGAGCACCGCGTCCGCGCTTGGCGCCGGCGGGATCTCGGCGCGCAGCGGCGCCTGTTCGGGCAGGTAGTGGCCGGTGACGCGGTTGTCGCGCCGCAGATAGCGCCCCGCAGCAAGCGTCACTTCACTGGCCTTCATCGACGCCACCCGCTCGCGGCCCACGAAAAACAGGCGCCAGTCACCCAGAGCGATCGACTCGGACATGGCCACGCCGATCTGCTGCGGATCGTTCAGGCTTTTGTCGATCGCGTTGGTGAAGCTGCGCCGCACCCTTTCCATTTCCGCCTCGGTGGGTGGACTGGCGGCGAACTCCTCGACCGCGGCGGTGAGCGCTTCGCGCACCGCATCGACCGGCTGGTCCTTCTTGACCACGGCCCCGAAAAACTGCATGCCGGGCGCGTAGCCGGTCTGGCTGAAGGCGAATACATTGCTGGCCTTGCCGCTTTCGACCAGCAGCTTGTGCAGGCGCCCGGTCGGCGCGCTGCCCAGGATCTCGGAGGCGAAGCTCATGGCGTCGCTGTCGGCATGCAGCGCGCCAGGCACCTTGTAGCCCAGCGCGACGATCTGGATGTCGCCCTGGCGCCGCACCGCGAAGCTGCGCTCGCCGTCCTGCACCGGTTCCACGGTCCAGAAGCGCGGCAGCGTGCGGCTCGGCTTGGGAATGGCGCCGAAGCTGCCCGCGATCGCCCCCAGGGTGCGGGCCGGGTCGAATTTGCCGGCCACCAGCAGCACCGCGTTATCCGGCTGGTACCAGGTGCGGTAGAAGGCCTTGAGGTTGGCGATGCCGACGTTTTCGATATCGCTGCGGTTGCCGATCGGGGCGCGCCCGTAGCTGTGCCAGTCGTAGGCTACGCTCTGCATGCGCTTCATCAGCACGGCGCCGGGCGAATTCTCGCCGCTCTCGTACTCGTTGCGCACCACCGTCATTTCGGAATCCAGGTCGCGCCTGGCGATGAAGGCCTGGGTCATGCGCTCGGCCTCCATGTTCAGTGCCCACTTCAGGTTGTCGTCGCTGGCCTGGAACACTTCGTAGTAATTGGTGCGGTCGAGCGAGGTGGTGCCGTTGTACTGCATGCCGCGCCGGCTGAACTGGGTGACGATGTCGCGGTGCTTGGGTGAACCCTTGAACATCAGGTGTTCGAGCAGGTGCGCCATGCCGGTCTCGCCGTAGTTCTCATGGCGCGAGCCGACCAGGTAGGTGACGTTGACCGTGACCGTGGGCTTGGAGCTGTCCGGGAACAGCAGCACCTTCAGGCCGTTGGGCAGGCGGTACTCGGTGATGCCTTCCACCGACGGGCCTTGCGTTACGCCTTTGGGCAAAGCCAAGGCCAACGCCGGGACGGATACAAGAGTCAGCAGGCAAGCGCGCAGGCAGCGTAGAGGAGCATTCATGCCGCCGATGGTAGCAGATGCGCTTACTGCCGCGCACGCTTCTCATGGGCTTGCTGGTGCACGGCGATGCGCGACAGCTCGCCCATCTCTTCGGCCAGGAACTCCAGCAGGTCGTCCACGCTGACAATCCCGGAGAGACCGCCATTGCTGTTGACCACCGGAACCCGGCGGATGCCGCGGAAACGCATTCGTTCGATGGTTTCGTAGACGTCGTCCTCCTCGGAAATAGTCAGCAGGTCGTCGCTCATGATGTCGCCCACCAGCAGGCTGCTGGGATCGAGCCCGAGGGCAATGACGGACACCACGATGTCACGGTCGGTGATGATACCGACTGGAATATGCTCGCCATCCGGCTGGTCGACCACGACCAGGTCGCCCACGTGGTGCTTGCGCATGAGCAGCGCCGCGCCCTGCACGGTTTCGTCGCGGGTACAGTAAATGGTTTGGACAGTACAAATTTCGCCGATGCGCATCATGTTCTCCCGATAAGACTTTGCGCCCGCACATCGCTGGGCGCGTTCTGACTAAGCTATCGTGAACAAATCGCCGTGCATTTGATATACGTCAAACCGGCACGCCTGCGCGTTTGCTTATGTTTTGGCGTCGCCGGGCAGCGGGAGGAAGCAGGCGTCGACCACTTGCAAGTCGTTGTCTTTGGCAAAGTCGACGACAAAGTGATAGGCCAGCGGTTCGGTGTTTTTGAGGTCGCCATTGACGACCACGGCCTTGACGCCGTTGAGCACGGTCGGCCGGACGTAAGGGGAATACTGCAGGTGAGCGTTGCGCCCGCCCGAACCCTCCGGACGGAAACAGGACATGGCGCCGCACAGGCGTTCGGCCCAGTCGCTGGGACGAAACTGCCTGCCGTTGCTGGTCAGGCCAAGAATGAAAAACTCTTCGGAGATTTCTTTCTTGATGTCGGTGGACTCGGCCATAGGACGGGGTGTTGAACCTATAGATATGCTCGAAAATACCCACCGCGTGCGGCGGGCCTGAAACCCGGTGTTGCTGTATTTCGGACTGCTGCTGGATCTTCGGTATTATATCTTATAGAAGAGTTGAATTGCGCCCGGGCTATCCTTTTCCAAGGAAATTGTAGTCGCGCTACAGAATTGCACCGCGCTGGTGCGCGTTCGGCGGTTCGCGGCGCTTAGCCCAGCCAGACCGCACTGGAAAGGAGCAGCAGCAGCATCATCCATAATAGCAAAGCGCGCCAGACCAGGCCCACGGTGCTTTGCAGTGCGCGGGCATTCGGCTCTTCGCCCGGCAATACCTCCGCTTCGCTGTCGGTGAGGTCGACCGTGGCGGCGTCCGGCGGCAGCACCTTGGAGGCATTCTCGTTCGGCGTGCCCAGGCGCACGCCCATGGCACCGCCGCCGGCGGCCAGGATGATGCCGCGCGCTTCGTCGGCCCAGCGGTGGGCGAAGTTGCGCCAGGCGTAGATGGCGTCCTCGAAGTTGCCCACCACGGCAAAGGCGATCGCGGTCAGGCGCACCGGCAGCCAGTCGATCCAGTAAAAGGCCTTGGCGGCGAACTGGCCGAAGGCTTCATTGCGCATGTGCTCGGGCTCGTTCCAGGCGCGCGCCAGGTATTCGGACACGCGGTACATCACCGCGCCGGCCGGCCCCAGCGGCATGAGGAACCAGAAGAACACGCCGAATACATTGCGGTGGGTGGTGATGAGCGACTTTTCCACAGCCAGGCGGGCCACTTCGGAGGTTTCCATGCCGACCGTGTCGATGCGGGCCCACTCGGCCAGCAGCTTGCGCGCGGCCGCCTCGTCGCCGGCGGACAGCGCAATCTGGATCGAGGTGAAGTAATGGCTGTAGTGGCGGAAACCCAGGGTCAGGTAGACGATCAGCACGTTCCAGGCGAAGGCGGCGAACACCCAGCCGTTGTTGAGGAACAGCCAGTAGATGGCGGCTGTCGGCACCATCAGGCCGGCCATCATCAGGATCCAGCCCATGCGCCCGTTGGCGGCGTCCCCGGCATTGAACCAGGATTCCATGCGCATGGCGAAGCTCTTGATTTCGGCATAGATCAGATTGTCTGCCCGGAGCGGCTTGAGCTGCTCGATCAGCAGCGCGCACAGAATGGAGAGAAAGGTCATCAAACTTCCTTGTGAATAAGACAATCAAGCAGTACAGCATGCCGCGTTGCCCGCTACGATAGCGCAGCGGCGTCGCAGAATCAAACTTATTGCTTTTTGTAACAATGGTTCAAGCGCGCAGGAAGTGAAACAGGTTGCGCAGCATGCCGGCGGTGGCGCCCCAGATGAAGAAGCGCTGGTAGGGCATGGCGTAGAAACTGCGCCTCCCTGCCCCCTCCGGCAAGTCGAATGACATGCGCTGGTGGTTCATGCCGTTCATCAGAAACTGCAGCGGCACTTCGAACACTTCGGCCACTTCGTTGCCGTCCGGGCGCAGCTCGAAGGGCGGCGTCACCAGGCCGACCACCGGCACCACGCGGTAGCCGGTCACGGTCAGGTACTCGGGCAAGCTGCCGATGATGTCGATGTGGCGGCGGTCCAGGCCAATCTCTTCCTCGGTCTCGCGCAGCGCAGTCTCGACCGGCGAGGCGTCGTAGCTTTCGGCCCGTCCGCCTGGAAAGCTGATCTGGCCGGCGTGGTCGGTCAGGTGCGCGGTGCGCTGGGTCAGCAGCAGCTGCAGGCCTTCCGGGCGCAGCACCAGGGGGATCAGCACGGCAGCCTCGGTCATCGCCTTGCGGCGCGCCAGCGCTTCATCGAAACGCTCGGGCTCCCAATCGGCGGGCGGACTGGCGAAGCGGCTGCGCAGCCAGTCGGGGGTCATGCGTTCAGCCGGCAGGGCCGCCTCGCCGCCCAGGGCGTCGACCGGCAACTGTTCAGGATCGAATGGAATGTTTGCCAAGAGTGAGTCCTATAAAAAAAGGCATCCAGCGATGGATGCCTTTTTCACAACACAGCCGCCTGGATTACTCAGCAGCAGCGCTGGATGCGCGACGGTTTGGCAGTTTCTCTTTGATACGTGCCGATTTACCCGAACGCTCACGCAGGTAGTACAGCTTGGCGCGGCGCACATCGCCACGACGCTTGACTTCGATCGACGCGATCAGCGGCGAGTACAGCTGGAAAGTACGCTCAACGCCTTCGCCGGACGAGATCTTGCGAACGATGAAGTTCGAGTTCAGGCCACGGTTACGACGGGAGATCACGACGCCTTCGTAAGCCTGGGCGCGCTTGCGGGTGCCTTCGACTACGTTAACGTTGACGATCACGGTATCGCCAGGTGCGAAATCAGGAATCGACTTACCCAGACGGGCAATCTCTTCTTGCTCAAGTTGTTGGATCAGGTTCATTTTATTACTCCATTAACCATCATGCTGGCGCGTGTGCCCAGTAGAGGATGGGGTTATACACTCGCGTGCAACATGCACGCGGTTTTGCTACAAGCTGATTTAGTAGAGGCTACAAACCAGCCAAAAACTTTTCATCCGCCTTGGTCAGCAGACCGGCGCCGCGCGCCTTGTCCAGCAGATCCGGGCGTTTCTTCGCGGTCGCTTCCAGCATGCGCTGGCGGCGCCACTTGATGATCTCCGCGTGGTTGCCACCCATCAGTACCGGCGGCACACCCACGCCTTCGTAACTGTCGGGCCGGGTGTAATGCGGCGCATCCAGCAAGCCGTTGACGAAACTGTCTTCGACCGCCGAAGCGTCGTCGCCCAGCACGCCCGGCAATTGCCGCACTATCGCATCCATCAGCGCCATCGCCGGCAATTCCCCGCCGGACAAGACAAAGTCGCCCAGGCTGATTTCCTCGTCCACGCAGCGGTCCAGCAAACGCTGGTCGACCGCTTCGTAGCGTCCGCACAGCAAGACCAGACCGGCTTCGCACTTCAATTCCATGACCCGTTCGTGGGTCAGCGCCTTGCCCTGCGGGGACAGGTAAATCACCCGCGGGATCGGCAACTCCGCCATCACCTGGCGCTGCTTGGCCGCGCTGATGGCCGCTTCGAGCGGCTTGGCCAGCATCACCATGCCCGGTCCGCCGCCGTAGGGGCGGTCGTCCACGGTGCGGTGGTTGTCGGTGGTGAAATCGCGCGGATTCCAGGTCGTCAAGCCCCAGCGCTGCTGCTCGAAGGCGCGCCGGGTGACACCCGACTGCGTCAACGCGGCAAACATTTCCGGGAACAGGGTGATGACATCAAACTGCATCGCACCGCTCCTTTGTGCTGCTGGTTTCAGCCTTCACTGCGGCGGCCTTAATAATCCAGGCCCCAGTCGACCGTGATGGTCCGCTTCGCCGTATCGACGGTCTTGACGAACTGGTCGACGAACGGGATCAGGCGTTCGGGCGCTTTCTCATCGCCATGCGGCACCGGCGTAATGCGCAGAATGGACTGCGCGCCGTTGTGCATCATGTCGGTGACGCTGCCCAAGGCCTCGCCTTGCAGGTTCACCACATCCAGCCCGATCAGATCGGACCAGTAATATTCATTATCCGGCAGTTGCGGGAACGCGCTGCGCGGAACCGACACGGCCGCGCCTTTCAGCGCCTCCGCGGCATCCCGCCCGAGCATGCCCACCAACTGGGCCACGACGTCGCCGCCGTGCATTTTCGCGGTCCGCACGGTGACGGACTGCAGGCTGGGTTTATCCAGCCACCAGGTTTTCACGGAGAGCAGCGCATCCGCGTCGGTGGAGAACGGGGTAACCCGAATCGAACCGGTGACGCCGAAGGCGCCGGACACATAACCGACCTGAGTCAGGTCGCCGGGGGCTTGCACCCCATCTGCTGCCGTCACGCTCAAACCTGGGACAGACTTAGGCTGCTGGCTGGCTAGCGACCAGACGTGCCACGGTTGGCGACAGTTGCGCGCCAACGCCTTGCCAGTAAGCCAGACGGTCTGCGGTGATACGCAGGCCGACTTCGCCACCAGCTGCCATCGGGTTGTAGAAACCGATGCGCTCGATGAAGCGGCCGTCGCGGCGATTGCGCGAGTCCGTTGCAACGATGTTGAAGAACGGGCGCTTTTTGGCGCCTCCACGAGCTAAACGAATAACGACCATAATAATTCCAAAAAGTTGTGCTGGGCGGAAAAAGCCGACAATTATAGCGCGCTACGCCGCACAGCAGCAAGCGTTAATGACAACAGGCGCGCAGTTCGGGCCGAATCAAAGATTATCGCTCATTTTGGGGCTTTCGGCTATCCCTGCCGTCAGCCCGGGGCCTGTCCCGATTTTAGGTTTGGATTTTAGGTTTGTAACGAGGTTTGCTTGCTTTCCCTTGGGGCGCGCCTCCCTAAATCGCGCGATTTGGCCGATACTTGCGTCTTTTCCATCTACCCGCCACCCCATGCCAGCTTCGACGCCGCACAAGAACAAGACCTTCGCCACCCTCCTCGCCTTGCTGCTGGGCTGGGTCGGCGCGCACCGCTTTTATTTGCGCGGCAGCACCGACCGGCTCGGGCTGGTGCATGTGGCCAGCCTGCCCATCTGCGGTTTGATTTATGGACTGATGCCCGAGGTACACGGCTTCTACAAGATGCTGCCCCTGCTGGTCTCGGCGATCGCCGGCTTCATCGAGGCGCTGGTGCTCGGGCTGAAAAGCGATGAGCTGTGGGATAAGGAGTACAACCCGCACTCGGGCCGCACTTCGCAGGCGAAGTGGCCCTTGGCGGTGTTGCTGGTGACGACAATGCTGGTGGGGGCGATCACGGTGATCGGCACCATGTCGCGCCTGTTTGACCTGCTCTATACCGGCGGCGCCTACGGCTGACCGCCGGTCTTCAAAAAGTCATTAGTGCCCGTGCCGTCCGTGCGCGTGGCGTTCCAAGACTTCGCTGCGGGTGCGCGCTGCGCGTTGAGCCGGGCTCTCGATGCGGCGCGCCGAGACACCTCCCCTCGGCGAGCTGGCCTGGAACAGGCTCTCGCTCCAGGTCGCGCCAGCCCGGAACTGCACCGGTGCCGCCAGGCTGTCCACCGCGCTCCCGGCAATCCATGGCGCGATGCGCTGCACCACCAGCTTGACGCGCGGCTTGATGCGCGCGTCGCCAATGCGCCCGCGCTGTCCCCATGCCACCACCAGCTGGTCACTGGTGAGGTTGTCGGTCCACTTGTTGGTGTAAGCGACGTCGTAACGCACGCCATGACGGTGGGCCATCATGAATTCCTCGAACAGCATGGCCAGGTCTTCACGTGAGTTGTTGTCCAGGTAGATGGAATAGGCGTAGTCGTCCGAGGCCACGTCCGAGCCGAAAAACGCGCCGACCTGGGCCGCCGTGTAGCTTTTTTGCTCTTCGGTCGGCGTGGCGCCTTGGTACAGCACCTGCCCCAGTCCTTTCCATTCGGCCGAACGCAGCGGATAGGTCGTGGCCAGCACGTCCGACGGCAGGCTGTTCAAGCTGATACGGCTGACGGCGTTGTCCCAGATCGAACGCGTTGGCGTCAGCGCCCGGTCGCTCGGCGGGAAGAAGTCGGCGGCATGCGCCAGTTCGTGGTACAGCAGGCGGCCGAGCCGGTACGGAAGGTCGGCAATGCCGCGTCCCGTGCGTTCCCAGTCCGGGAAAGCGGTGGTGGCCTCGGTATTGCCGCGCACCATGCGCCCAACCGTGCTGAAGTTCAGCGGTTCGGCGTAGGCAAGCCGATAATCCGGCACTTCGGTGACCACGTCGCGCTGGGCCGCGCTCAGCCATAGAAAGTTCGCATCAAGATAAATCGCACCAGTTGCAGCCGTGTAGAAACTCGGCCGCACGTGCGAGCCGATCACGATGGCCGACACCCCCGCCAGCATGCGCCGGAAGTCGCCCTGCGGATCCTGGGTGAGCAGGAACTGGTGGAAGTTATCGCCCAGGAAGTCGTGCGACACCAGCACCCGGGCCATGACTTGTTCAACGGTCGGCATGCCGTCCGTGGTGTCCGCGTGCAGCAATGGCAAGTCTGAGGATGGGCAGAAGTTGTTTTCGCCGTTGTCCTTGAAATACAGGCTGATGTCGTAGGCGCAGCGCGCCAGCACCGGGGCGTACTTGGATGCCGAGCGGTACGGGTGCACGCGCGCAGTGGCGTCAAAAATGTAGCCGTCCGGGGCCGGGCCTTGCGGGTCGATGCTGACCATCACGTCATCGGTGTCGACGCGGCCGCTGCTGGTGGTCATGGTGGCGCGGAACTTGAGCAGCGTGTCCTTGTCCGCCTTGGGTGCCTTGAAGGTCAGCACCAGCTCATCCGAGGTATTCATGCTCACGGCCGGGCCGGCGGTCTGGGTCCAGGTCACGCTCTTGAGCGTATCGCTGCCGGACAGATTCGGCCAGGCGCGCAGCGAGGTGTCGGTTTCCGGACGCATGGCGTGGTCCGCCCGCACGGTCACGAAGCTGCCGGCGGGGGCGGCGTTCACGCTGATGCTGGTGCTGGCCGTGGCGGCGCTGCCGTCGGCCAGGGTCACGTCGGCGCGCAGGGCCAGCACGCCGGCCTGGGCGGTTTCCAGCGCCACCGTCGGGCTGCGCGCGGCCAGCAGCGCGGTGGCAGGCCCCCCGGTCTGGGTCCAGACGACGCTGCGCAGTGGCGCGCCGCACGAGAGCACGGTCGCCGCCGCCGTCTTGCCTTGCTCGACGCTGGCGTCGGCCAGGATCTGCACCTTGCAGGCGGGATCCGGCGGCGGCACCGGGTTGGACGGAGGCGGCGTCACCGCGGTGCCGCCTCCTCCCCCGCCGCCGCAGGCGGTCAACAAGGTGGCCAGCGCCAGCGTGGAAGTGAGTCGGAGGACTTGGGGGGAAAGTATCACTGTCTGCATCCTAAGGAGATGGACGGCGCCGCAAATGGACCGTCCGATTATAGAGAGAACCCGCTGACCCCGCTTAAACGGTTGGGCAAACTCGTGCGTCTATTACAATAACGCAACGCACTTCCAGAAGGCTCACCAAAAGTAACTTTTAACAAGATGGAGTAAAAAATAATGCTGAAGATCACTCGACTGTGCGCACTCTTGCTGACCACCCTGATCGGCGCAGCGCACGCCGCGCCCCAGCATGGCAGCGACGCAGCCCGCTATGATGATGCACGCAGCCAATGCGAACAGGAGCGAAATCAAGGTCAGCGCAAAAAGTGTCTGCGGGAAGCCGAACGCCGCCATGCCCCGGCCGGCAACAAGCAGGCCAAGGCCAGCTGCCAGGATTGCGGCAAGGTATTGGGGGTGCGCATGGCCGAGCACGACGGCAAGAGCAATGCGCTGGGGGTGATCGGCGGCGGCGCGGCCGGCGCCCTGCTGGGCAACCAGGTCGGCAGCGGCAGCGGCAAGACGCTGGCAACCATCGCCGGCGCCGTGGGCGGCGCCTACGCCGGCAAAAAGCTGCAGGAAAAAGCCAACGCGACCAAAGTGTGGACCGTCGACGTGGAGTACGACAACGGCCGGCGCGGCAGCTTCACCTTCGACCACGATCCCGGCCTGCAGCGCGGCGACCGGGTCAAGAACGCCGGCCAGTCGCTCACGCGTATTTGATCAGTATTTGACCACCCTCAAGGCAGCGCTGCGCGCCTGAGCCGCCACGCTCCCGCAGCCATTGCAGCGGCGGCCAGCAACGCCAGCGCAGCCAACGAAGCCAGCGGTGCCGGCACCTGCGCCGGCACCACGGCATAAGGCGGCAGCTGCGCGAATTCGGCGGGACCAAACTGGCGTTCATGAAAAATGAACGGATAGTAGAAGCGCCGCAGGCCCTTATGAAACGCCGTGACACGGTCGTGGAATTCGAGCTGGGCCTGCAGGTCGCTGTGCGCCAGGCGGTGCAGCAGCACCTGCAGGTCCACCGATGCCAGCAGCCACCCGGCACGCCGGGTCCAGCTTTCGCGCTCGCCCATGCTGCGCCGGTAGTCGGCCAGTTGTGCCGCCACCGCATCATCCCCCGCCTGCTGCATCGCGTAGTACCACTTCCAGTGAAAGCGTCCCGTGACCGGCGGCGTGTCCTTCCATTCGGGATGGCTGCGGAAGAACTTCTCCAAGGTCACCGCCTTGGGCAGGTCCCAGCCCTCGTGCACAGCCTGGCGCTGCGCCAGCGACAGCTCCACCCCGCGCGCCACCGGAATCGCGCGCCCGATGGCGGCATTGACGGCCGTCGGCAGGATCATGGTCAGCACGATCAGGCAAGCGAGCAAGATCGCGGCGCCCGCCGCCGCGGTGCGCACACCGGCGGCGACCGACGCGGACAAGCCGAACCAGAACACCAGATACAGCGCCGCCGCCGCCAGGATCAACAGCACCGGCACCAGCGCGGCCTGCGAGACCAGCGCCCCCGCCACAAAGGGCAGCAGGGCCGCGCCAAACACCAGCACGCAGCGCAGCGCAATGCGGCGCCACCACAGGCGCGCCATGGCCGCCGGCAGCGATGCCAATAGGCGCAGGCGCCCCGCTTCGCGCTCGCCGGCCGCCAGGTCGTGCATCAGGGCGATCACGAACAGCGGCGCCAGGTACACCAGCACGAAAGCGAAATCGAAGCGTCCCGGTGCTGCCAGTTCGGGGTTGATCGCTTCGGATTCGTACAGCTGGGCCTGCAAACCGAGCAGGCGCACGCGCAGCGCGGACGGCTGCACGTCACGCAGGCCGATGGCCGCGAAGGCCAGCGGCGATGGAGGATTGGTGGCCAGGTGCGGGGTCGAGTAGGCCGCATAGCCGGCCTCGCCGCCGTCCTTGTATTGCTGCGCCACGCGCGCGACATCGCCGCGATGGCTGGCCTCGATGCGCGCCAGGGTGGCGCGCTCGGCCTGCATTTCACGCAGGCCGGTCCATACCGCCAGCGACGACAAGAGCGCCAGCAGCGCCAGTGCGCCGGCGGCCAGGCCGGAGCGCAAGATCAGCGCCAGTTCCATACGCAGGGTGCTCATGGCGCGCTCCTTTCCAAACGGCGCGCGGTACGCAGGCCGGCCAGCGCCAGCAGCAGCGCCCATCCGCCCAGCACACAGGCCACCAGCAATGCGGCGGGGCCGGCCCGCGGCACGCTCTCATAGACGAAGCGCGGCATATGCTTCCAGTGCTCGCTGCCGATGCGCTGGCCGCGGTCGTTGTGGTAGGCCACCTCTTTCGCATGCAGGTCATTGAGCGCCTGGATCAGCGCGTAGCGGTAACGCTCGGCCGCCAGCAGGAAGCGCGCGTGGCCGGCGCCATCGGTGCCGGCCAGGGCGCTTGAGAGGCGGCGCAGAGCAATCACCGGACTGATCGCCGCCGCCCAATCCACCATGGCGTTCTGCCGGTCCTGGCTGGCGAAGTCACGCTGCATGCTGCGCTCGAACAGTTCGCTGGTGAGCCGCTCGCCCTCCGCCATCAGCAGCCCGCCGTAATTGACCGGCAGGTCTTCCACCCGCGCCACGCCATACTGCTTGAGCACACGCGCGCGGAACTGGGCGAAGTAGGGATCGTTCGGATTATGGCTGTCGCCCAGGGCCGCCAGTTCGCGGCTGATCGCCGCCTCGGTTTCGATGCGCGCCGGGCGCTCGATGCTGCGCGCGGCCACATCTAGCATCAAGCGTGGCAGCACCACCACCGTGGTCAGCCAGCAGCAAACCAGCGCCAGCAGCGCGTCGCGCGCGCGCGGCAAGGCCGACGATACCAGCACGGCCAGTGCACTCCATACCAGCAGGTAGGCGGCATATGCGGCGGCCATGCCGGCAGCCTCCCCGCTTACCTCGGGATGCGCCACACCGATCAGCATCAGGGCGACCAGCGCGGGCGCGGCCAGCAGCAGCGCGACCAGCGCGTGCGCCAGCAGCTTGCCCGCCACCACGGCGCCGCCGCGCGCGCCCTGCGCCACCAGCAGGCGCAATTGCCCCTGCTCGCGCTCGCGCGCCACGCTGCCGAAAGCCAGGAACACGATCAGGAGCGGCGTAATCACTTGCAGCACGAAGGCTGGAGTGAGCTGGCCGAAGCGCAGCAGCACCGACGACTGGCCGGCCTCGCTGAAGTTGGCGCTGTTCTGCCGATGGCCTTCCAAAAACAGCGTGTGGCCGGTGTACGGATCGACGCCGAAATCGAAAAACGCCAGTGGGCTGAGCGGCTTGAACACGTAGTGCCCATAGTGCACCATGCGGTGCGGGTGGCGGTCCGGCTGGGCCTTCCATTGCACATCGGCGGTCTGCTGGAAGCGCGCCCGGTCGCGCGCCACGGCATTGGCCTGCTCGTGGCTCACGAGGCTGGCCGCCAGGGTCAGCGCCAGCAACAGCAGCGAGGCGGTCAGGGCCACCCGGTTGCGCCACAGCGCACGCCACTCGCCCACTGCAATGGCAAGCACATCGGCGGCAATCACTGTGCGGCTCATGCAGCCTCCTTGGCGCCGCCATAACGGCGATACAGCTCGCGCACGTCGAAGCGCGCCGTACCGTGCGCCTTGTATTCGGCGCTGATTACGCCGCCGGACAGGAAGCCGATGCGGTCGGCAAGCTCGGCGGCGCTGAGCAGGTCATGCGTGACGATAAAGATGGCCACGCCCTGCCCGCGCAAACGCTGAAGCAGTGCGTTAAATTCGCTGGTGGCCTGGGGATCGAGCCCGCTGGTCGGTTCGTCCAGCAGCAGCACCGGCACGGAACGTGCCAGGGCCAGCGCGATGGCCACCTTCTGGCGCATGCCTTTCGAATAGCCGCCCAGGCGCCGGTCCCACGCCGCCGGATCGAGCGCCACCGCGGCGAGGGCCTCGTCGATGGCTTGCGCACTGGCGCCGCTGCCCGCTACCTGCAGGAAGTAGGCGATGTTCTCGCGCGCTGTCAGGTATTCGTACAGCACGACGCTCTCGGGAACGTAGGCCAGCATGGCGCGTGCGGCGCGCGGATCGGCCGCCACGTCGATGCCGCAGACCTTGACCTGGCCATTAGCCGGCTGCACGAAGCCGAGCAAGGCATTGATGGTGGTCGATTTGCCTGCCCCGTTCCCGCCCAGCAGGGCGTAGACCTCGCCGCGTCTAAGCTTCAGGTCAAGCCCCTTGAGGATGGTGTTGCTGCGATAGGCGACAAAAAGCTTGCACACCTCGAGCGCCAGTTCATGTATTTGCTTCATGTGGTTTTCCTTCATGAGATGGTGAACTCAGAACCTGGCCTGTACGCCGACCGTGGCGCTGCGCGCCATTCCCGGGGTCACCCAGGTGCGCTGGAATGAACTGCTGTAGTAAGTGCGGTCGAACAGGTTGTCGATATCGAGCGATACGCGCACATTGCGGCTGAGGTGCCAGTAGACGACCAGTTTGCCGAGCGCGTAGCCCGGCAGGTCGAACGCGGCGATTCCGGCATCGGCCTGTGCCTGCGTGCGCGCCTCGCCCAGCCGGCGGCCGCTATAGGTTACGCCGCCGCCCAGGCTGAAGCTGCCGCGCTGCTCGTACACCAGCAGCATGCTGGCGTTCACACGCGGGATGTTGAGCAGGCGGCCATTCTTCTCCAGCGTATTATCCTCGCGCACTTCGGCGTCGATCAGCGACACGCTGGTATTGGCGCGCCAGTTCGGCGCCAGCTGGCCGGAGTAGTCGAAGTCCAGGCCACGGCTGCGCACCTGGCCTGCGGTGACCGAGAAACCTGCATGGAGCGGGTTCGGGTCGGACGTCACCACATCGCGCTTGCGGATATCGTAAAGCGCCAGCGTGGCCCCTTGCTTGCGATCCTGGCTTTCCCACTTGGCCCCCGCTTCCAGCGCCCTGCCGCGTTCCGGCGCAAACGCCTGTCCATCGAAACTAACCCCGCTGTTGGGGCGGAACGAGCGACCGGCATTGGCGAACAGCGTCCACTGGGCGCTCGGCAGGTAACTGACGCCCAGGCGCGGCGAGCTGGCGGTAGGGTCCTGCATCGTCAGAGCGCCTTTGATGCGGTTGCGCAGCGATTGCCGATAATCGTCGACGCGCACGCCGGCCACGACGCGCCAGTTGCCGATGCTCATCGCATCCTGCACATACAGCGCGCGGTTGCGCTGCTCTTCGTACGTGTCGCTACTGGGCAGCGGCTGCGGCTGCGTTTGTCCGTAGCTGGGGGCTAAAATATCGATCGCGTAAGGATTGGCCGGCCCTGGATTGGCTCGCAGCACGCGCATGTCGAAGTCCAGCCGGTAGGCTTCTACCCCGATCAGCAGTTGATGGGCCACGCCAGCGGTTTGCAAGCGGCCGCTCAGCTCAAGCTGCGCCGCCAGGTCGTCGGATGCATAGTCGCGGTAGCGGCGCTGGCGCTGCAAGGTGCGCCCGTCCCCCTGCAGCTTGGGCTGCCCCTCGGTCGAAAAGCCACGCAGGGTGGCGTCCTTGTGAGAAAGCGCGCCGCGCAGGCTCCACTGCTCGCCAAGCCGGCGTTCGAGCACCAGTTGCTGCGACAGATTCTGGACCCGCATATCGCCGTCGGCCGGCTCCCCCAGGAAGTGCTCGCGCGGCATCACGCCGATGCCGACCACGCCGCGGTCCAGCGGCGCCTCATGGCGCAGTGCTTCACCGCGGTATTCCAGCGTGGTGGCGGGCGCGATCTTCCAGGTGAAGGCCGGTGCAAGCAGTGCGCGGCGCGAGCGGATATGGTCGCGGAAGCTGCCGCGCTTTTCCACCGCCGCATTCAGCCGATACGCCAGGTCCGTGCCGAGCGGGCCGGTCGAATCGATGGCGGCGCGGTAGAAGTCA
>CAMLFK010000076.1 GCA_946479255.1 uncultured Oxalobacteraceae bacterium | reverse complement strand
ATAGTGCTGCAACCAGTGTGAAAGTAGGTTATCGTCAGGCTAGTTATAAGAGAAAGACCCCGGATCGCATCAGCGGACCGGGGTTTTTTTTCGCCTGTAGGTTTTATTTAATGTCATTTCCCCTCTACCGCGCTTCCAGAGTCAATCGAAGCGTCCCATCATACGAGCAGCTCAGAACTCCATCTGCGATTCCAAGCAGGTCAGTGACGAAGTTCTCATGCGGCGAGCTGCCGGTTTCGCTCGACCCGGACGAACTGGGCACCTACTACGCCACCGTCCAGCACGGAATGTCGATTCTCGCGCGCGATGGAGCGGACTACGCGACGCTGCAAGCGGGCGCGCGCCAAGCCATGACCCAGCTTTCCGCAACGATTAAACCGTAATCCTCATCGAGCCTTGGCGCGCCTCAGAGCAATGCCTACGGGAAACATCATGATGATCACTCCCCACGACAACATCAGGAGCACATCATGGACAGCGCAGCCGAACCATCCAAGCTCGATCAGAAACTCACCGGCGCACTCAATGACATCGTCGACAAGCACAAAGCCAGCATCCTGCCTCTTCTCATGGGCAAATCGACCGACCTTTCGTATGCAGTCCTGAAGAACGACGACACCGTGCGCAAGGTGGCCGGCTTTTGCTATGGCATGCTGCCTGGCCCGGTCAGGTTCGTGGTCAAGGAGCACGTGTTCGTCGACTTCGTGATGAACAATCGCGAGAAACTACTGGGCAAACTCGTCGCCCAGAAGGAAGCAGGCTGTACGCCGGCGGACCTGAAGGACGCCGTCACACCGGCGCATTAGAATGCAGGCCCGCCGCGCAAGTTCAAGCCGTGCGCGGCGGCGTATGCTCGATTAATTTGGACAGCAATGGCCGCACGGTTTCCGCGATCCGGTTCAGGCTTGCGTCGCGCAAGGCCTCGGTATCGACGGCGTAGTCCGATTCCAGTCCCGCCCAGCGCAGCAGCGCCGCGCAGCCATCGCGCGTGTCGAACATCCCGTGCAGGTAGCTGCCCAGGATCTGGCCATCCGCCGACAGCGCACCTTCATTGCGGCCATCGATAGTGAAAGCCGGCCGTTCGAGTCCCGCACCGTGCGACTCGCCCATATGGATCTCGTAGCCGCTCACGGTCGCGTCTGCGAACGCACAACGGCCACTGACATAGACTAGCCGCTTCTTCAGCGTCAGCGTGGTCTCGATGTCGAGCAGCCCGAGGGCGGCCGAGGTGCCGGGGGCGCCTTCCACTCCATGCGGGTCGGCCACGGTCGATCCCAGCATCTGATACCCGCCGCAGATACCGATCACCTTGCCGCCGTAGCGCAGATGACGTTCCAGGTACTTATCCCAGCCGTTGTTCATCATCCATTCAAGGTCGCCGCGTGTGTTCTTGGTACCCGGGATCACCACCAGGTCGCAGGCAGGTATCGGCAAGCCGCCGCTGGCGAAGTGCAGGTCAACATCCGGATGGGCGCGCAGCGCGTCGAAATCGGTGTGGTTACTCATGCGCGGCAGGCGCGGCACGACCACCTTGAACGCGCCCTGCGATGCCTGAACCGTGTCGACGCCATCTTCCGCGTCGAGGAACAGCCCCTGCAGGTAGGGCAGGACCGCCAGCACCGGTTTGCCGGTCTGCCGCTCCAGCCACTCAAGCCCCGAGTCGAGCAGTGACAGGTCGCCGCGAAAGCGGTTGATCACAAAGCCGATCACGCGTGCACGCTCGCTCTCGGACAGGCAGGCCATGGTGCCGACGATATGCGCGAACACCCCGCCCCGGTCGATATCGGCCACCAGGATCACGGGGCAGTCCACCGCCTCCGCGAAACCCATGTTGGCGATGTCGCGCTCGCGCAGGTTGATCTCGGCGGGGCTGCCCGCGCCTTCGACGATCACTACCTCGTGCTGCCCGCGCAGGCGGCCGTACGATTCAAGCACCGCCTCCATGGCCGTGCTCTTATATTGCTGATAGTCGCGCGCGTTCATGTCCGCCCGCACCACGCCGTGAATGATCACCTGCGCGCCTGTATTACTCGACGGTTTCAGGAGCACCGGGTTCATGTCGGTATGCGCCATCAAACCGGCAGCGACAGCCTGCAGCGCCTGGGCGCGGCCGATTTCCCCACCGTCGATCGTCACGGCGCTGTTCAAGGCCATGTTTTGCGGTTTGAATGGAACCACACGAACACCTTGGTCGCGCAGCAGCCTGCACAGCGCCGCAACCACCGTGCTTTTGCCCGCGTCGGAGGTGGTCCCCTGGACCATTAATGTCGAAAATGGGAGCTTCATCCGGCGCTCTTCCTGCGCTGACGCGCCAGGTCAAGCTTTTCGCACAATGCCGCCGCGCCGTCCACCATCCGCGGACCCGCGCGATTGAGCAGATCGCCATCGATGCGGAACAGGTTCGCGCGGCGCACCGCCGTCATGGTCGGATAAGCCTTCCACATGTCCGCGCCGCCGTTCGAATTGCGTTCGGCGGTATCGAGCACGATTTCAGGGTCGAGCTGCAACACCGCCTCCACGTTGACGACCGGCGCCGTCACCTTCATGCCGGCGAAGATATTCTCGCCGCCGCAGATGCGGATCGCATCGGTCACGATATGGCTGCCGCTCAGCGTAAAGAGCGGCTTGTCCCACACCTGGTAGAACATGCGAACCGGCGGCTTGCCGGCGTAGCGCGCGGTGAGTGTGGCGAGCCTGCCGCGCATCTCGGCGGCTGCGGCGTTGGCGCTGCGTTCGGTGCCCAGCAGCTT
Source organism: uncultured Oxalobacteraceae bacterium (assembly GCA_946479255.1). The sequence goes on along the minus strand of CAMLFK010000076.1, from coordinate 16,476 downwards.
GCCCAGGCGCGTCAGCGTGTCGGCGATATCGTCGAGCTTGCGCGGCTCGCTATGGAACAGCGGAATGCCAAGCGCGCGAATCTGCTCGATCTGGCGTTCCGAGCTGCCGTGCATCCACACGACGATCAGGTCCGGCTTGAGCGCGACAACGCGTTCCATGTCGACCTGGCGGTTGCTGCCAACATGCGGGATCTTCTTGGCCGCTTCCGGATAGTCGCTATACGTGACCGTACCGATGATCTTATCACCCGCGCCTGCCGCAAACAGCAGTTCGGTCACATGCGGCGCCAGCGCTATCACGCGCTGCGCGGGTTTTTGCAGGGTCACCGCAATGCCGTCATCGTCCTTTACCGTCACGGCTGCCGCGTCGATTGCCGCCATCGCAGCCAATGCCACGCCCAAGGTCCTGATCATCATTCGCTCCTCCATTCGCGTAGCGCAGCGTCGAGCCGCTGCCAGCTTTGTTCGTCCGGCGGCAGTCCAAGCCGTACACCGCGCGCAGCATGGGTGAACATGCGCACCCAGATTCCACGCTCGGCCATATGCAGCTTGAATGCCTCCGGCCTTGTCTCGGCCCACCACTGGAACAATGGCGTACCGCCAGAATTGATGCCGTGTTCCAGCAAGAGCGCGTGAAGCCGGACACCTTCCCGATCGAGCAGCGCCCTTGCCGCTCGCTGCCATTCCTCATCCTGCAAGGCCAAACGGCAGATCCGCTGTGCCGGACCGCTCACGGTCCAGGGACCCAGCGCGTTCGCCAGGGCGTTCAGCAAATCCGGCGCAGCGCCAACGAAACCGGCGCGCACTCCCGCCAGGCCAAAGAATTTGCCGATCGAGCGCAGCACGATCAGTCCCGGCATGCCGGTATGGGCTGCAACGCTCAACTCGGGTGATGTGTCGCCGAAGGCTTCGTCCACCACCAGCCAGCCGCCGCGTCCACCCAGCCGTGCAGCCCAGTCGAGCAGGATCGCGGGTGCCACACGCGCACCGGTCGGGTTGTTGGGATTGCAAAGCACCAGCACATCGCATTCGTCGACGGCCGCGTTCAAGGCCTCGTAAGCGGTCTCGCGTAGTGTGTGACCGTGGCGCGACCAGTGATGCGCGTGCTCCGCGTACGATGGCGCCGACACCACTACGCGCGAAGGCGCGCGCATTGCGGGCAGCGCCTGGATCGCCGCCTGGGTTCCGGCAACCGCCAGCATGTGCGGCGCGCCGTAATATCGGCGGGCAGCTTCAAGCAGGGCCGGATCGTCCTCGGGAAGCCGGTGCCACGCATTTCCGTCCAATGGTGGAACGGGATACCAGTGCGGATTGAGCCCTGCAGACAGGTCTATCCAGTCTAAAAGGTGCCGGCCAAACTGTGCAGCCGCGGCGCGCAGATTGCCACCGTGTTCAAGCATGCAGCCCTCCCAGTACCAGGGCGATGCAAACCCACAAGCCGGTGGACTTGGCCACCAGTTGCCAGGCGCGCCGGATATCGCCCGGCTGCGGAACGGTGCCCTGGCCCAGCGGTGGGCGCTGTTCAAGCTGGCCGTCGTAAGTCGCTTCGCCGCCCAAGGCCAATCCAAGCGCGCCCGCGCCACTGGCCATCACTGGTCCGGCATTCGGGCTCGGCCAGCCAGGCGCCTGCGTGCGCCAGCAATGCCAGGCGCGCCGCCGGTAGTCGGCCAGCAGCACATACGACAGCGCTGTCAGGCGTGCCGGCACATAGTTGAGGGCGTCGTCGATGCGTGCGGCGCAGCGGCCGAACAGCAGAAAGCGGCTGCTGCGGTAGCCCCACATCGCATCCAGGGTATTGGCAAGCCTGAACAGCAGGGCGCCAGGGCCACCGAGCACGATGAACCAGAACAGGGTGCCGAACACCGCGTCGTTGCCATTCTCAAGCAGGGATTCGGCGCTGGCCTTGGCCAGGTCCTGCGGACTGGCGTTCGCGGTATCGCGGCTGACGATCCAGCCGGTCAGTTCTCGGGCGCGAGGCAGGTCGCCGCTTTCCAGCGCCTGCGCGATCGGCAGATTGTGTTCGCGCAGGCTGCGCAGGCCAAGGGCAAAGTAGAGCAGGGCGGCATGTACGAGGTAGCCGGCGGTTTGGGTGGCCACGGCGGCCAGTAGGGTCAGCGGAAGCACCGCCAGAATCCAGGCAAGGAGACCACGGGCGAATCGCGCTCGACCGCGGTTCAGCCGTCGTTCGACCAGCATCGCCAATTTGCCGAAGCCGACCAGCGGATGCCAGCGGCGCGGCTCGCCCAGCAGCAGGTCGAGCAAGACGCCCGCTGCCAGCAGCAGCGCCATCTCGGTCATGCCCAGCCCAATCAGCATGCGGCACCCTTCAGTACCAGCGGCAGGCCGGCGGCGATGAAGAGAGCGCGGTCCGCCACCGCGGCCACGGCCTGGTTCAGCCGTCCCGCTTCATCAAGGAAGCAGCGTGTACCGGCGCCGAGCGGCACGATGCCCATGCCCACTTCGTTGGACACCAGGATCACATCGCCGGCCGCGCTGGCGAGCGTAGCGAGCAGGCGCGCGCGCTCGGCGGCGAACAGCGGCGGCAGCGTGACGGTGCCGGTTTCGGGGAAATCGCCCGCGCCTGAAAAGATCAGGTTCGACAGCCATAAGGTCAGGCAGTCGACCAGCACCACGCGGCCAGGGCCGGCATGCCGTTCAATCGCCTCGCCCAGCTGCAGCGTTTCCTCGACCGTGGTCCAGTGCCCGGGGCGGCTGGCGCGGTGATGAGCGATGCGCTCGGCCATTTCACCGTCGCTTGCTCGTGCGGTGGCGATGTAGAAGACTTCCGCGCCGCTGGCGATGGCAAGCTTTTCGGCATATCCGCTTTTCCCGGAACGGGCGCCGCCCAGCACCAGGGTGACCGTCATGCCGCGCTCCCGCTGAACAGGGCGGCAACCGCTTCCGGGCACGATGGGAAGTAAGCGTGGAAATAGGATGCCGACAGCGAGCCAAGGCGATAGACCGCCTCGCCCTGTGCACCGGACGGATGCTTGACCGTGTGAGCGACTGGCTGCGCCGGGGTCTCAAGCCGCGAATAGTGAAAGGTGTGTCCGCGCAACAGCCCCTGCGGAGTAGTCAGGCCTTGCGAGCCGAGACCGGCCAAGCGTGGCTGCATCGCCACGCTGCCCGGCAGCAGACCGGCCATCGGCCAGTTCGCGCCAAGCTGGTCGGTCAGCGATTCGGCCAGTGCCATCATGCCGCCGCACTCGGCCCAGACAGGTGTGCCCCTCGCGTGTGCGGCGCGGATGGACGAGCGCCATCGGCTGGCCTCAGCAAGCGTCTGTGCGTGCAGTTCAGGATAGCCGCCGGGCAGATACACAGCATCGGCCGCGGCGGGAACCGGATCATCGGCCAGCGGCGAGAAGAACAGCAGCTCGGCGCCCATCGCACGCAGCGTCGCGAGATTGGCCGGGTACAGGAAAGCAAAAGCGGCATCCCGCGCCACGGCGATCGTGCGGCCTTCCAGCAGCTTTGGCGGCGTGCCGGTCTCAAGCTCAGCGTCGATAAGCGTGCTGCGCAGGCCCGCGAACGCGGCTTCGTCGATGTTCAGCTGGTCCGCCAGCTGATCGAGCAGCGCCTCAAGCTCGGTAAGCTCGCCAGGCAGGACCAGGCCCAGATGGCGCTCCGGAAGTGCGGTTTTTTGTTTGGGCAGCGTGGCGAACAAGGGGATGTCGCGCAGCGAGGCGGCCACCATCGCCGCATGGTTCGGGCTGGCAATCCGATTGGCGATGACGCCGGCCAGCTCCACCGGGCCGTAGTCGCGCAGGCCCATCACCAGCGCGCCTGCGGTCTGGGCCATCGCACCGGCATCGATCACCGCCATCACCGGTACGCCGAAGGCGCGCGCCAGGTCGGCCGAGGACGGCGTGCCGTCGTACAGGCCCATTACACCCTCGATCAGGATCACGTCGGCCTCGAGCGCTGCATCGGCAAGCTGGCGGCGGCACTGCGCCTCACCGACGATCCACAGGTCGAGCGAGCCGACCGGCGCACCGCTGGCGCGTTCGAGCAGCATGGGATCGATGAAGTCCGGTCCACACTTGAACACGCGTACCCGCTTGCCGCGCTTGACCAGCGCACGTGCCAGTGCGGCCGTGGCCGTGGTTTTGCCCTGGCCGGATGCGCTTGCTGCCACCATCAGGATCTGCGCGCCGGTAGCCATCTCAGAACTCCGTACCGGCCTGCGCCACGATGCCGGCCTTGAAGGCGTGCTTCACCACCGTCATTTCGGTAACGGTATCGGCGATCTCGATCAGTTGTTCGGGCGCGCCGCGGCCGGTGATGACCACGTGCTGCATCGCAGGGCGCTCCAGCAGGTCGGCAATGACAGTCTCAACGTCGAGATAGCGGTACTTGAGGGCGATGTTGAGTTCATCGAACAGCACCAGCCCGATCGACGGATCGGACAAAAACCGCTTGGCCAGCTTCCAGGCTTCTTCCGCCTTTAGCACGTCGCGCTCGCGGTCCTGGGTCTCCCAGGTATAGCCTTCACCCATTGCATGGAACTGCACTTCGTCGGGGAAGCGGCGCAGGAACTTTTCTTCGCCGGTCGACATGGCGCCCTTGATGAACTGGACCACGGCCACCTTCATGCCGTGCCCCATGGCCCGCACCACCATGCCGAAGCCGCTCGAGCTCTTGCCCTTGCCGTTGCCGGTGTTGACGATGATGATGCCGATTTCCTTCTGCGCGTCGGCGATCTTCTGGTCGATGATCGTCTTTTTGCGTTCCATGCGCAGGCGATGGCGCTCGTTGATGTCGTTCATTTGCTGTTCTCGGTAGGGATAAAGATACGGCGCTTGCCGTGTTCGATGACTTCGATCGGCTGGCCCAGATAACGGCCCAGCACTGGTGCCTGCATGACTTCGCCGACGGCACCGGCCAGCCATTCGCCGTCGCCCATCAGCAGCAGCGCATGGGACGAGGCCTGGTGCGCCAGGTTCAGGTCATGACCGATCATGATGACGGTCTTGCCTTGTTCGCGGCACAGGCGCGACAACAGCGCCATGGTGCTGACCTGGTGCGCCAGGTCGAGCGCGTTGGCCGGCTCGTCGAGCAGCAGCAAGGGCGTGTCCTGTGCCAGCATGGCGGCAATCGCCACGCGCTGGCGTTCGCCGCCGGACAGGCTGCGCACGTCGCGTTCGGCCAGCCCCTCGACTTCCATCGACGCCAGCGCTTCGCGCGCAATGCGATGGTCATCGCTGTCCTCCCAGTAGCGGTTGGCGTGGTAGGGATGGCGCGCCGCCAGCACGGTTTCGATCGCGGTGTAGGCGAAAGCGTCGCTGCGCGACTGCGCCAGGAAGGCGCGCTGGCGTGCCAGTTCATACGGCGGCCATGCTGCCAGCGGGCGGCCCAGCAGCGACACGCTGCCGGCATCAAGCTCGCGCAAGCCAGCAAGTGTGCGCATCAGGGTGCTTTTGCCGGCGCCGTTGCGGCCGATGATGCACCAGCAATCGCCCGGTGCCACATGCCAGTCGAGTTGCGCCACCAGGGTACGGCTGCCGGCCTTAAGGGTCAGTTGAAGAGTCTCGATCATTTGCGGTGCAGCCGGTGCAGTTGAATCAGGAAGATCGGCGCGCCGATCAGTGAAGTGACCACGCCGACCGGCAGCTGCTGTGGCGCGATGATCGTGCGCGCCAGGGTATCGGCCAATACCAGGAAGGCGCCGCCGGCCAGCGTCGCTGCGGGAATCAGCAGGCGGTGGTCCGGCCCGCAGGCAAAGCGGCAGGCATGCGGGATGATCAGGCCGACAAAGCCCACACTGCCGGCCGAGGTCACGGCCGCCGCGGTCAGCAGGCCGGAGATGAAAAACAGCCCCTTGCGCAGCGAGCCGACCCGGATGCCCAGGGTCGCCGCGCCTTCCGCATGCAGGGCCAGTACGTTGAGCGAGCGCGCGCTGTAGAGCGCAAACAGCAGGGCGCAAGGCAGGACGATCCATGGAATCGCGCGCAGCGGTGCGCCGGCCAGGTCGCCGATCAGCCAGAAGATCATGCTGCGCAGCCGGCTTTCAGGTGCAATCGACAGCATCAGCGACACCAGCGCCATGCAGGCCGACGACAGGATCACGCCGGTCAGGAGCAGCAGCGAGGCGCCGCCCTCGGCCGCGCCGCCGCCGCGCAGGTCGCGCCGCGCCAGCGCGTACAGCATGGCCGATACCGCCACCGCGCCGCCGAACGCCGCCACATCCACCATCCACAGCGCGCACATCGCCATCAGCGCGGCCAGCGCGCCGACCGAAGCGCCGCCCGAGATGCCGAGCACGTAGGGGTCCGCCAAGGGATTGCGCAGTAGCGCCTGCATCATCACGCCGGCCAGCGCGAGCGAGGCGCCGGTGACGAAAGCCACTAGTGCGCGCGACAGGCGCAGGTCGAGCAGGGTGGCGGCCAGGGTGTCCGCTTTTCCGTGTGCCAGCTGGCGCAGCGCGTCCGGCATCTCCGCCAGCGGAATCGGCACCGAGCCGATCATCCCCGACAGCACCAGGCTGCCCACGGCCAGCAAGGCCAGCGTGGCGATCACGATGGTAGCGCGGTGACGCAGTTGACGGAAAAACGGATGCACCAAAAAGCTCCTTTAGTTGAGGCCGTAGCGCACGCCGCCAAACACAGTCGAGCCGGCGGTGCCGTAATTGCGCGCCAGCTCGTAGTGTTTGTCGGTGGCGTTATTCCAGCGTACCAGCGCCGACCAGCCTGGTGCAAACGCGTAGCTGGCATGCAGGTTCAGCAGGCCGTAGCCGGCCAGCGCGTTACGGTTGGCCGTGTCGTCGAAGCGTCGGCTGGCGAACAGCAGCGTGGCGCCGGTCGTCAATGGGCCGAGCTTGTAGTCCGCACCGATCGTGCCATGACGGCGCGCGCGCCGCACCAGCTGCTTGCCGGTGGTGTCGTCGCGCGGGTCCTGCCAGTCCAGCGTGGCGCGCAGGTCGACGCCGCCCAGCCGATGCGCAGCCGCAGCCGATACCCCAGTCAGCGTAGCACGGTTGACGTTGAAAGCGCATCCGGTCGGATGAGTTGATACCTCGACCGGGCATTTGGAGAGATTGACCAGCAGGTCGGTCAGCCGGTTGTGGAAGTAGACCACGCTGGCGCTGGTGGTGCCGTCCTTGAAGTACAGGCCGCCCTCGGCATTGCGTCCGCGTTCGGGGCGGTTACTGGCCACGCCGTAGCCGGCGAAGTACAGCTCGTTGAAGGTCGGGGCCCTGAAGCTGGTCCCGACGCTGGCGTTGACGCGCAGCGCCGGGCTGATGCGGTAGCCGTAGCCCAGGCCGCCGGTGATCTTGGTCTGGTCCTGGCGGCGGTCGTCGGCGCGCACGCTGGCCGTGGCCAGATGAGGCCCGCGCTTGAGCGAGTAAGCCGCGGCCAGCGAATTGGTGGCGCGCGAGCGGGTCAGCGAGGCGCTGGTGTTGGACACCACTTCCTCGACGCGCCGTTCCAGGATCAGCTGCAGCAGGTCGGTGCCGAAGGCGATGTCGTTCTGGACGGTGTAGAAGTTCTGGCGCGTCTTGATGCGGTTGGTGCCCGTCGCGCTGGCGCTGGTGATATTGGTCGACTCGTCCGTCGACTCGGCCACCTGCAGCTGCACGTTCCATGCGGGCGTCACCTGATGGCGCGTGTAGGCCGCGATATTGTCCTGGTTCTGGATGCTGCGGGTGTCGAAGCTGGACGCGCCCGAATCGTACTGCGACTTCAAGTGGCCGTGCAGGTAGGTCAGTCCCGCTTCGCTGTTTGCGCCAAGACGCATGCTCACGTTGGCGCTGGCGGTGTCCCGGTCGTAGCCATCCTTGTCCGGATTGTGCGAGGACAGGCCCGGGCGGGTCGACGAGAAGCCGTCATCCTCGGCGTGCGCCAGCGAGAAGGCGTAGCTGAGCGCATGCTCGCCCTGGGTGGAACCGGCCACGGCGACATCGGCCATGCGCGCGCCACGGCTGCCGGCGCCGGCCGAGGCGAATACCCGTGCCGGGCCGTTACCGCGCCGTGTGAAGATCTGCACGACGCCGCCGATGGCGTCGGCGCCGTACATGGTGGCCAGCGGGCCATAGACGATTTCGATGCGCTCGACGTTCGCCAGCGGCAGGGTAGTCCAGTTGGCGGCGCCGCTGGTCGATGAGCCGACCCGCACGCCGTCGACCAGCACCACGTTCTGCTTGCCGTCCGCGCCGCGGATGAACACGCTGGAGTTGGCGCCGGGGCCGCCGTTGCGGGTGACCTCGATGGCACGCTGCTGCTGCAGCAGGTCGATGATGTTGGTCGCGCCGGAGCGTTCGATTGCTTCTGCACCGATCACCACATGGTCGGCGAGGACGTCGATGGCGGCTTGTGGAGTACGGCTGGCCGTGACGAGCACGGAGCTCATGGCCGGTTCGAGGGAGGTTTGTGCGCTGGCGAAGGACGGGAGAAATGCGAGCGCAAGCGACGATAGCGCCGCGCGGCGTGCTACAGGTAAGGTCATGACGAATCTACTTTGGATACAAACGTGGCAATCGGCCGACGTCCCCGTGGGCCGGATTGAACAGAAAGTGCGCGTCGAAAAGAGGCTCGCGTCGCAAACATCCCCGTTCGCGCACTTCCACCTGTCCTGGCCGGTATCCGGGCTGGCAAGTATGGCCGGCTCACCTTCCCATGCAAAGCACAGTGGTTGATCGAGGCGGCTCGTCGCTGAAGCGACACTTGCTTACCGTTGCGGGGGCAGCACACGTTGGCCCGTGAGGGCATCGTGTTTCCCGTTTAACTGCACACGTGGACACGTGTGCGGGCACCAAAACGTGGTCAATTATACACCTGGCATGACGACGATCTCGCCATAGGCGATGGCATGGGGCTTGGCCGCGGCCTCGATCGCCATCGCGCGCGGCGCCAGGCCGCTTCGGCACGCGGCCAGCAGGCGGATCGCGCCGGCATGGCAGATCACGATTGCCGGCTCGGGCGGCAGGCCGGCGTGGAAGGCGCTGATACGCTCGGCCATCTCGGTCACGTTTTCGGCGCCGCCGGGCCGGTAGCCGGCCAGGTCGGCCGCCCAGGCGTCGATCTCCGCTTTCGGAATGTCGTCCCATGCGCGCATTTCCCAGCTGCCGAAGTCGAGTTCGGACAAGCGTGCATCGATAGTGACTTTGTCGCCGGCCAGCGCGGCGGCCAGCTCGGCACAGCGGCGCAGGGGACTGGAGTAGACGGGCAAGCCGGCGGGAAGCTGCTCGCGCAAGGCTGGCAGCGCCTCGGCCATGCGGCCGGGGGCGACGGCAAGGTCGGTTCGACCGTAGCAGATGCCGGCTTCGACCTGCGGCGCCAGGTGGCGCACCAGGTAGAGCGTTGGGATCAGTGCCATGCGCCCTGGCTGGCAGCGCCCAGCACGCACAGGTAAATCGCCACTTCGCTGACCTGCTGAACAGCGCCGAGGCAGTCGCCCGTGTAGCCGCCGATGCGCCGCACGCATTTGGCGCCAAGCCAAAGTGCCGCTGCGGCCGCGGCAAAGCATGCGCCGGCCACTGTTGGCCAGTTCAGCAATCCGTACAAGGGGAGCAGCGTTGCGGGCAGCGCCACGCAGGCGATCGCGATGGCCAGTTCGGACTTCGACATTTGCTGCGCCATCGGCTTGGCTTTGCCGTTTTCACGCGCGTACTCAAGTGCGTAGATCAGGCTCGATGCGGCCAGCCGCGACAGCGGATGCGCGAGCAGCAGCGCGGCGATGGCAGCCAGCGGCGTCAACATCGATAGAAGCGCGAGCTTGAGCCCAAGCAGCAGTACCAGCGCGACGGCGCCATAGCTTCCGATGCGCGAGTCCTTCATGATTTCCAGGACGCGCTCGCGGGTCAGCCCCCCGCCGAAGCCGTCGCACATGTCGGCAAAGCCGTCTTCATGGAATGCGCCGGTCAGGTAGATGGTGGCGGCAGTGGAGAGCACGACCGCCACCGGCGCCGGCCACACCAGTGCGGCGGCCGCATACGCGGCTGCGCCGACGGCGCCCACCAGTACCCCGACCAGTGGAAAGTAACGCGATGCCTGGTGCAGCCAGTCCGGCTCGAATCCCACCCACGCGGGAATCGGCACGCGCGTGAAGAATTGCAGCGCGATGAAGAACAGGCGGCACTGGTGGACGAGCGCGGACATGAGCCGATTCTTATGCGGGCCGGTCGCTGACCTGGGCCGATTCGAAGGTCGCCATCTCGCGCACGAAATTGACGGCGGCATGCAGCAGCGGCAGGGCCAGCGCACAGCCGGTGCCTTCGCCGAGGCGCAAGTCCAGGTTGAGCAATGGCCTGGCTTCCAACTGCGACAGCATGCGGCGGTGGCCGTGCTCGTTGGAACAGTGCGAGAACACGCAGTAGTCGAGGATGTTCGGCTGTATGCGTGCCGCCACCAGCAGCGCACTGGTGACAATGAAGCCGTCGATCAGCAGGACCATGCGGCGTTCGGCAGCGCGCAGCATGGCGCCGGCCATCATGGCGATCTCGAATCCGCCGAAGGTAGCCAGCACGCGCAGCGGATCGTCGCCGACGCCGTGCTTGTCCACGGCCGCTTCGATCACGCGCTGCTTGCGCAGCACGCCTTCCGGGCTCAAGCCGGTACCCGCGCCGACGCATTCGCCGGCCGGGATGCCGGTCAGCGCGTGCATCAATGCGGCGGCGGCGGTGGTGTTCCCGATTCCCATCTCGCCAAAGCCGATGACATTGCCCTCCAAGGCGTCGGCCAGTTCCATGCCGTGGGCCAGCGCGGCCTCGCATTGAGCGGGTGTCATCGCCGGCGCCAGCGCGAAGTTGGCGGTGCCACGAGCGACCTTGCGGTCGATCAGGCCGGCCCGCGCACCGAAGTCGTGATTAACGCCGGCATCGACCACCTGCAGCGCGCAGCCGCTCTGGCGCGCGAACACATTGATGGCGGCGCCGCCGGCCAGGAAGTTCTCGACCATCTGCCAGGTCACCTCCTGCGGAAAAGCCGAGATGCCCTCGGCGACGACGCCATGGTCGGCGGCGAACACGATAATGGCAGGTGCGCGCACTTCGAGGCCGACGGTTTGCTGGACCAGTCCGACCTGGCGTGCCAGCGTTTCAAGCGCCCCGAGGCTGCCGGGCGGCTTGGTCTTGTTGACGATGGCGCGCTCTAACAGGGAGGCCAGTTGTGGGTCACGGGTGCTGGGAATCTGAGGCAGGCGCATGCGATCTCGATGAAAAAGTGGCAAGAAAGAGCGCGCTAAGATAGCACAAGCGATCCGCCTTGCGTGCGCGTGGCCCCCCGGGCACGGCAATCTGCGGCACAATGCAATACCAATATTGTCGATTTCAACACAGATGAACCGACCCATGGATAAGGCATGAACGAACAGCTGGCAAGGGACGTGGCGCTGGTGCGCGCCATCGAGACCACGGACGTCAAGCGCGAGGTGCTCAGCGACGACGACCGTATGTATGCGAGCCGCAGCGCGCGTGAACTGGCGCAGTGGCAGGCGGCCGACAGCAAAAGCCAGGTCACCTCCGAACACTTTCTGCAGCAGCGCGCCGAGCAGATCCTCAAGCGGCTGGGCGAGCGTGTCCCGGCCTTTCATGGCTTTGTGCAGCGGCGCGGAGTAGGGCAGGGGCTGGCCTTTGGCCTGCCCCTGCTGGCGCTGGTGCTGGGCGCCGTGGTGGACCGCATCGGCGACGCGCACCGGGTCGACCTGCTGTCGCCGCCCTTGCTGGCCATCCTCGGCTGGAACCTGCTGGTGTATGTGGCGATGCTGTTCAAGCTTCTGCTCCCCGGTAGAGCAGGCGCGGCCCTGTCGCCGCTGGTGCGCCGCATGACTGCCGGCGCCAACGCCCTGCCGCGCAAGCTGCCGCATGGTTTATCCGCCGGACTGGGTGCATTCATGGTTGAGTGGGGTACGCTGAGCGCGCCGCTGGCACGGGCGCGGCTGGCGCGCACGGTCCATCTGGCCGCCGCCATGTTCGCGCTTGGCGCCATGCTGTCCTTGTATGCGCGTGGCCTGTTCACGCAGTACGTGGCCGGCTGGGAAAGCACCTTCCTTGACGCCACTCAGGTGCATACCTTGCTGTCAGTGCTGTTCGCCCCTGCGCTGGCGGTGTTTCCGCTGCAGGGATTCAGCCTTGCCGATATCGAAGCGCTGCGCTTTTCCGCGCCGCGCGTGGCGGACGTCGGTGCGCGCTGGGTGCATCTGTATGCGGCCACGCTGTTCCTGCTGGTGGTGCTGCCACGCCTGGTCATGGCTGGTGTCGCGCATTGGCGGGCACGCCGCTTGTCCAATCATTTCCCGCTCGACCTGGATCATCCCTACTTTCGCAAACTGGGCGGCGAGGCAGGCGTCAGCGCGCCGGCTGTGCTGCGCGTGCTGCCTTACAGCTTCACCCTGGACGAGGCGCGCGACCGCGGCCTGGCTGCGCTTGCCATTTCGCTGTTCGGCGAGCACGCGCGGGTGATGCTGCGCCCGTCCAGTGCCTATGGCGAGGAAGCCATCGAACAGCTGCGCGACGTGCGCTTCGACGACCCGGCCGTGACGATGACCACGGTGCTGTTCAACCTGGCGGCCACGCCCGAGAAGGAAAATCACGGCGCCTTCCTGGAACACCTGAGCAAGGCGTCGCCGCGCGGTATCGCGGTGCTGGTCGACGAATCCTCGCTCTTGGCGCGGGTCGGCAGCGCCGAGCGTACCGCGGAGCGGGTCGCGCTGTGGCAGCAGTTTTGCCGCTTTCACGGCACCCATGCCACCATCGTCAACCTGCTTCATCCTGAACTGCGCCCGATCGATGGCGGCGCGCTCACTTTATCGAAGGCGCCATGAGCGACACGCCCGTCAATATCCAGTTTGCGCTGATTTCGCACACCAACAACGGCAAGACGACGCTGGCGCGAACGCTGGCCGGCATCGATCTGGGCGAAGTGCGCGACGCCGCGCATGTGACCATCTTCGCCGAATCGCACCTTCTGCTCAAGACGGACGAAGGCGACACCTTGCAGCTGTGGGATACGCCCGGCTTCGGCGACTCGGTGCGGCTGCTGCGCCGCCTGGCCATGTCGGGTAATCCGATCGGCTGGTTCCTGCGCGAGGTGTTCGACCGCTACCGCGACCGGCCGTTCTGGCTCAGCCAGAACGCCTTGCGCGCAGCGCGCGACGAGGCCGACGTCGTTCTCTACCTGGTCAACTCGGCGGAAGCGCCGCAGGACGCCGGTTATCTGCCGGCCGAGATGAAAATCCTCGACTGGCTCGGCAAACCTGTCGTGGTGCTGCTCAATCAGCTCGGCCCGCCGCGCCCGGCACCCGAAGAGCATGCGGAACAGGCGCGCTGGAAGCAGCACCTGACCCAGTACCCGATCGTGCATGAAGTGCTGGCGCTCGATGCTTTTGCGCGCTGCTGGGTGCACGAGCGGGTGTTTTACGATGCGGTCGGACGCGTGCTGCCGGATGAAAAGCGCGCCGGGTATGCGCGCCTGTTCGCGCTGTGGGAAGAGAGCAACCGCAAGCGCATGATCGAAGCCATGCGGGTGATGGCCGCGCAGCTGGCCACGGCCGCGCGCGACAGTCAGCCGGTGGAAGTGGTGAGCCGTGGCCTGCTCAAGTCGGCGATGAACGCCGTCGGCCTGGGCAAAGGCGGCGCGCCGCCGGGGCAAGAGAAAGCGATGGGCTACCTGCTGGAGCGGCTCAACGCCGACATCGGGCGCGGCACCGCGCAGCTGCTCACGCTGCACCAGCTCGACCCGGCCGAAGCCGGCAAGGTCAATGCGCGTGTGCGCGAGCATTTCAAGGTGCGCGCTCCGGTGGACAAGGCGCAGGCGGGACTGATCGGCGCGATCGTGTCGGGCGCGGCGACGGGATTATCGGCCGACCTGATGGCGGGCGGCTTGACCTTCGGTGCGGGGGCGCTGATCGGCGGGGTGGTGGGCGCGCTGACGATGGCCGGCGCCGCGTGGGGCTTTAACACACGCACCGACCGTGACCATCCGACCATGCAGTTTGCCGACGACTTTTTACGGACGCTGCTGGTGAGCAGCATCCTGCGCTACCTGGCGGTGGCCCACTTCGGCCGTGGGCGTGGGAACTTCGTCGAGAGCGAGGCGCCGACGTTCTGGCAGGAGCAGGTCGAGAGCCTGGTGGCCGCGCGCGATGGCGAGCTGCCGGCGCTGTGGCAGGCACTGCGCGACGATCTGAAGAGCGGACAGGCCGATGAGCGGGTTAGGGCCATGGTCACGGAACTGACCACGGCCACGCTCAAGGCCCTGTATCCGGGTTCGCTTGCTTAGAAAGCGTACTGCGCGCTGACGCCGGCCATCCACTGGCGTCCGGGCGCGGCTTCGTAGTAGCGCTTGTTGCCGTCGCCGACGATCACCGAGCCGATGTAGTTGCGGTCGCCCATATTCTGCAGGCGGACGAACTCCCTGAACTGCCAGCTACCCAGCTGCTGGCGCGCCTGCACGCGCGCGTTCAGGATGCCATAGCCGGGCGCCGGAATCTCGGCGTTGGCGTCGTCCGCATAGATACGGCTGCTGGCGATGCCCTCCAGCGCCGCTTCCACGCCGCCGGCTGACTTCCACGCCAGCTCCGCATACATATTGGCGCGCGGGACGCCGGGCAGGCGGTCGCCCGCCGTTACTGCGCCGAAGCCTTGTTCGTAAGTGGCTTTCAATACCGTGGCTGCGGCGCGCGCGCTAAAGCCCTCCCCAAACGTGCTGTCGACCGACAGTTCCAGTCCCTGGCGCAGGGTCTTGCTGGCGTTGCGGTAGCTGGTGCGCCCGCCGCTGGCGACATCGACCACCAGTTCGTCGCGCGTCTTGGCCTGGAAGATGGCGGCGTTGACGCGGGTATTGGCGCCGGCATTGGCTTTGACGCCGGCTTCAAGGTGGGTGCTGGTGGCCGGATTGAGGCGGAAGTTAAAGCCGTTCCCGGCGCCTGAGTAAAACAACTCGTTCAGTGTCGGCGTCTCGAAACCGCGCGCTGCGCTTGCGTACACGTTCACTTTCGGCGAGATCTTATACAGGACGCCCATCACCGGCGTGGTATGGCGATAGCTGACGGAGCCGCTGTCGTTGCCGTTACCCAGGAAGCGGTCGGTCACGTCGAACTTGACGCGCGCGTGGCGCATGCCGGCGGTCAGTACCCAGGGGCCGCCTTGCCATTCGGCCTGCAGATACGGGTCGACGCTGGTGACGATATCGTCTTCGTCACGGCGCAGGGCGCCCTGCACACCGAACTGGGTGCCGACGAAGTTCTCGAATCCTTCGCGCTGATCGTGCGAACGGCCGTAGTCCAGGCCGACGGTGGTGGTCAGCTTGCCGCCTGCTACATCGCGCACAGCCACCCAGTTGATGTCGGTGCCGCTGAAGTCACGGTCAAAGTCGACCACGCCGCCCGATTGGGTCGCAGGGGTTTGCACAAAACGCGAAAAGGCCTGGAACTGCGTTACCTTGCGGTTGCCGCCATAAGCGGTGATGTGCAGGCGGTCGGCGCCGAAGCGCTGTTCATACGCGATGCCGATTTGCTGCTGGTCGATGCTCTTGCGCGTGTTGTAGCGGTCGGCCAGCGTGCGTTTTGGGTTGGCGGTGTCGAGCGCGTCGATCTCGTTCGCACGTGGATCGCGCTGGTAAGTGGCCCAGGTAACTCCGAGCGGGTCCTGGGTATCCTTCTGGCGCAGCGAGCCGGCCACGATGGTCAGCTTGCTGTCGCTGTTCGGCGCCACGGTCAGCTTGGCATAGCCCTGGTCGCGGCGCGCGGCGCTGTGATTGCGGTAGCCATCAGTCTCGAAACGCGAGGCGTCCAATACATAGCCAATGTCGCCGCTGCTGCCTTGCGCATTGACGTCGAGCTTGCGCGTGCTGTCGCTGCCTGCGGCAATGCTGGTCTCGACGGTCGGGCGGCCTTTGCCGTCACGCGTGAACAGCTGGATAGTGCCGCCCGAGTGATTGCCATATATAGCGGAGAAGGGGCCGCGCAGTACTTCGATGCGTTCGGCCATATCGAGATTGAAGGTGGCGGCCTGGCCTTGGCCGTCCGGCATGGTGGCCGGGATGCCGTCGGCGATCAGCTTGACGCCGCGTACGCCGAACGCCGAGCGTGCACCGAAGCCGCGCGACGATATCTGCAGGTCCTGCGCATAGTTCTGGCGATTGAGCGCCACCAGTCCCGGTACCGCCACCAGTGCTTCCGATGCGTTGACACGCATCTGCGCGCCACGGATGCGTTCCGCATCGACCATGTCGATCGCCGCCGGCAGGTCGAAGCTGGCATGTTCCACGCGGCTGCCGCTGATAACAACGACATCGGCCAGCGGCAGCTCGGCGGCCTGGGTAGCGCAGGCGATAAGTGCAGATACAGCGGCGATAGCGCTGAGGCGGAACGGGATAAGCGGGGTCGGCATTGTTTCTATGTTGGGAAGAAAAAGAAGCAATATACCCGTGCTGCAAAATTGGGGCGCAAGAGATGCTGTTAAAAAACTCTTGCGCACCTCGCAGGGCCTTTGCTATAGTTCGCCTCCCCGAAGAAAACGTTAACGAAATCAAGTAGTTGGCG
>CAMLFK010000075.1 GCA_946479255.1 uncultured Oxalobacteraceae bacterium | reverse complement strand
TGCGCAGCGGCGACATGACCATGCCCGAGGAAATCAACCGCCTCGTCACCGACAGCATCACCGACTGGTTTTTTGTGACCGAGCCGAGCGCGGTCGAACACCTGCGCCGCGAAGGCAAGGCGGAGTCAAGCATCCACTATGTGGGCCACGTCATGGTCGACAATGTGTTGTACCAGGCCGAGAAATTGGCCGCTACCAACATTGCAGATGATTACAAGGCCGCGCGCCAAGCCGCCGGCCAGCGCTACGGCGTGGTCACCTTGCATCGCCCCAGCAATGTGGACGATGCCGGCGCCATGCGCAAGGTCGCCGGCGCGCTGGTCGAGATCGCCGCCGAACTGCCACTGGTGTTCCCGGTCCACCCGCGCACCCGCGCCAACCTGGACAGCTTCGGCATCGACCTGGGTCCCAACATCACCTTGATCGGCCCGCAGGCTTACATGGCTTTCCTCAACCTGTGGAAAGACGCCGCCGTCGTACTGACCGACAGTGGCGGCCTGCAGGAAGAAACCACCGCGCTCGGCGTGCCTTGTATTACCATTCGTGAGAATACCGAGCGCCCGGTCACGGTCGACGAGGGGTCCAACGTACTGGCCGGCACTGATCCGCAACGCATCATCGCCAGCGCGCGCCAGGTGCTGCGCGGAGAAGGAAAGCAGGGACGCCGTCCGCATCTGTGGGATGGCAAGGCAGCCGAACGCATTGTCGCGATATTGACCCAGGAACTTTCAGGAGCCAACACATGATCAAAAAGCCTGCCGAACGCATCACCATGATGGGCTGCGAGATGGATAACCTGACCATGGAAGAAACCCTGCAGCGCGTGGAAGGTTTTATTGCCACCGGCAATCCGCACCAGCACGTGGTGGTCAATGTCGACAAGCTGGTCAAGGCCAGCCGCGATCCTGAACTGCGCCGCATCATCAATGAATGCGCGCTGATCAATGTGGACGGCATGCCGGTGGTGTGGGCTTCGCGTTTGCTGGGCCGGCCGATCAAGGAGCGCGTGGCCGGTGTCGACCTGTTCGAGTCGCTGATGCGGCGCGCCGCCGAAAAAGGCTGGCGCGTATTCCTCCTGGGGGCGCGCGAAGAAGTCGTCTCCGGCGTCAAGGCCAAATACGAACACAAGTACCGCGGCCTGACCGTGGCCGGCTACCGCAACGGCTACTGGAAACCGGAAGAAGAGGCCGGCGTGGTGCAGCAGATCGCCGACGCGAAGGCGGACCTGCTGTTCGTGGCCATCAGTTCGCCCAAGAAGGAACACTTCCTTGGCCAGTACCAGGCCCAGATGAAGATTCCTTTCGCCATGGGCGTGGGCGGCACCTTCGACGTCGCCGTCGGCAAGGTCAAGCGCGCACCGGTATGGATGCAGAAGTCCGGCCTGGAGTGGTTCTACCGCTTCTTGCAGGAACCGCGCCGCATGTTCCGCCGTTATTTTATCGAAGACATGGCATTTATCGGGCTCTTCCTCAAGGAAGCCGTCCGCCGCCAGACCCCCTAACACACAAAGGTGATTTTTAATATGAGTACTATTGGCGTAATCGGCCTTGGCTACGTTGGACTTCCCCTCGTTGTCGAGTTTGGCAAGCACGGCCGCACCATCGGCCTCGATATTTCCCAGTCCAAAGTGGACTCCTGCCGCCGCGGCATCGACCCTTCGCGTGAACTGTCCGACGAGCAGATGCGCGCGGCCGAATACGCCGAATACCATACCGACCCGGCCTGCCTGGCCGAGGCCGACGTCATCATCGTGGCCGTGCCGACTCCGGTCGACGCAGCCCACAATCCCGACTTCGGGCCGCTGATCGGCGCCTCCGACTGTGTCGGCCGCAACATGAAGAAGGGCGCCATCGTCGTCTACGAGTCGACCGTGTATCCGGGCGCCACCGAAGAAGTCTGCATTCCGGTGCTCGAAAAAACCTCCGGCCTCAAATGGAAAGAAGATTTCTTTGTCGGCTACTCGCCTGAGCGTATCAACCCGGGCGACCGCAAGCACATGCTGACCAACGTCATCAAGGTGGTCTCGGGCGACACCCCGGAAACCTTGGACAAGGTCGCCGCCATGTACGAGCGCATCGTCGAGCCGGGCGTGCACCGCTGCTCCAGCATCAAGGCCGCCGAAGCCTGCAAGGTGATCGAGAACACCCAGCGCGACCTGAACATCGCCCTGATGAATGAACTGGCCATCATCTTCGACAAGATCGGCATCGACACCGCCGAAGTCTTGAAAGCGGCCGGCACCAAGTGGAACTTCCTGAAGTTCAGCCCGGGCCTGGTGGGCGGCCACTGCATCGGCGTCGACCCTTATTACCTGACCCACAAGGCCGACATGGTCGGCTACCACCCGCAGGTGATCCTGGCCGGGCGCCGCATCAACGACGGCATGGGCAAGTTCATCGCCGAGCAGACCGTCAAGAACATGATCGCCGCCGGCAGTTATGTGAAGGGCGCGAGGGTCAATGTGCTGGGCCTGACCTTTAAGGAAGACTGCGCCGACCTGCGCAATTCCAAGGTGGGCGATGTGATCAACGAACTGCGCGCCTATGGCTGCGAAGTGTTCGTGCACGACCCGTATGCCGACGGCGACGAAGCCCAGCACGAATACGGCGTGCGCCTGTACAGCTGGGAAGAACTGCCGCGCGCCGACGCCATCGTGGCTGCCGTGTGCCACCAACAATTCACCACCATCGGCGTGGAAGACTTCCAGAAGAAGCTCATCAAAGGCGGTTGCTTCATCGACGTCAAAGCCTGCTTCGACCAGCCAGGTCTGGAAGAAGCCGGCATTAAGGTATGGCGGCTCTGATGCCGTTCACGCTCGATCGCCAGAATGGCGCAGCCTTGTTGCTGCTGCTGACGGTGGTCGGGCTGGGCGCCGCTTCGGTCATGATGAACGGGGTAGCGCGCTTCGATTTGCGGGCCGAACCGGAACGCAAGACCGAAGCGGCATTGAAGGAAGCGCGCGACGCGCTGATCGGCTTCGCGCTGGCGAATGGACGCCTGCCGCGTCCGGCGCGCGAAACGGCAAGCGGGCGCGAATTCGACGGCCGCTGCGACACCGAACAAATATGTACCGGCTTTTTGCCGTGGACCAGCCTGGGCATTGCCCCCGGTGACGGCTGGGGCCGCTTGCTGCGCTACAGCGTCACGCCGGTCATGACCACCGCGCCGGTGCAGCCGACCATTGCGGTCGGCACCAAGCGGATTGTCAGCCGCGATGGGGAACAGCTGGTCTACCTGGCCGGCCATCCCGACTGCTCGCTGGGTACCCAATGCGCCGCCGCGGTGGTGCTCTCCAGCGGACGCGACAACCTGGGCGTGAGCCTGTTCGGCGTGGCCCAGCCGGGTTCCGCCACCAACAACCGCGACGAGCGGGCCAACGCCGCCGCCAGCACCGTCTTCATGCGGCGCGCGCGCAGCGACGGGCGCAGCCGTGATGGTAAGCCCGAGCCGGGTGGCGAATTCGACGACCAGCTGGCCTGGATCTCGGTCGATGCATTGCTCAGCCGCATGAGCCGGGCCGGCGTGCTACCGCGCGGCGAGTAAGGACCAGTTTCGAATCAAGACATCAGCGCCGTCCCTGCTACGCTTTGCCGAAGCCGGGCGGCTTCATTCGATTAGCGAAGAGAGAACAGCATGAAAATTCTAGTGACGGGCGGACTGGGTTATATCGGTTCGCATACTTGCGTTGAACTCATCAAGGCCGGTCACCAGCCGGTCGCGCTCGATAACCTGTCCAATGCCAAGGTCGACGTCAAGGAGCGCGTCGAACGCATCGCCGGCCAGGCGCTGCCGTTTATCGAAGCCGACATCCGCGACCGCGCCGCCATCGAGCGCGCCTTCGCCGAAGACCAGTACGATGCCGTGATCCACTTCGCCGGCTTGAAGGCCGTGGGCGAATCGGTCTCGCAGCCGCTGCGCTACTACGACAATAACGTCACCGGCAGCATCGTGCTGTTCGAGAGCATGGCCAAGGCGGGTGTCAAGCGCCTGGTGTTCTCGTCCTCGGCCACGGTGTACGGCGACCCGGCCTCGGTGCCGATCCGCGAAGACTTCCCGCTGTCGGCCACCAATCCCTACGGGCGCAGCAAGCTGCACATCGAAGAGATGCTGCGCGACCTGTACAAGGCCGACCCGAGCTGGGGCATTGCGCTGCTGCGCTACTTCAATCCGGTGGGCGCCCATGAAAGTGGCCTGATCGGTGAATCGCCGAACGGCATCCCGAATAACCTGATGCCCTACATCACCCAGGTGGCCATCGGCCAGCGGCCTCACCTGTCCGTGTACGGCGGCGATTATCCGACCGTGGACGGCACCGGCGTGCGCGACTACATCCACGTGGTGGACCTGGCCGACGGCCACGTCAAAACCCTGGACAAGCTGGCGACAGGCTCTGGCTTGCTTACCTATAATCTGGGAACTGGGCGGGGCAACAGTGTGCTGGAAATGGTAAAGGCTTTTGAGCAAGCCAGCGGCCGCAAAGTGCCGTACCAGATCGTCGACCGCCGCCCTGGCGATATTGCCGCGTGCTATGCCGATCCGGCCATCGCCGAACGCGAACTGGGCTGGAAGGCCGAGCGCGGCGTGGCCCAGATGTGCGCCGATTCCTGGCGCTGGCAGTCGCAGTCGGCCTGAACTGTGCGGCCCTCTACGCAATACCGATTTTTTATCTTAAAGGAGACCCCATGAAAGCGATGATCCTGGCGGCCGGCAAGGGCACCCGTGTGCGTCCCCTGACCTATGACCTGCCCAAACCTATGATTCCCATCCTCGGCAAGCCGGTGATGGCCTACCTGGTTGAGCACCTGGCCAAGTATGGCGTGACTGAAATCATGGTCAACGTCAGCTATCTGCACGAAAAGATCGAAGAGTATTTCGGAGAAGGGCACCAGTTCGGCGTCCAGATCGGCTATTCCTTTGAAGGCTATACCAATGACGAAGGCGAAGTCGTGCCGCAGCCGATCGGTTCGGCCGGCGGCATGAAGAAGATCCAGGAATTCGGCGGCTTCTTCGACGAAACCACCATCGTGCTGTGCGGCGACGCGCTGATCGACCTGGACCTCAAATCGGCCCTGTTCGAGCACCGGCGCAAAGGCGCGCTGGCCTCGGTCATCACCAAGGAAGTCCCATGGGACAAGGTCTCCAGCTACGGCGTGGTGGTGGCCGACAAGGATGGCCGCATCACCGAGTTCCAGGAAAAGCCTTCGCAGGAAGAAGCCAAATCCAACTTCATCAGTACGGGCATTTACATTTTTGAGCCTGAAGTCATCAACATGATTCCTTCCGGCCGGGCGTTCGATATCGGCTCCGAACTGTTCCCGCTGCTGGCCAAGGAAGGCATGCCCTTCTACGCCCAGCCGCGCAGTTTTAACTGGATCGACATCGGCAGCGTGTCCGACTACTGGCAGACCCTGCAAAGCGTGCTGCTGGGCGAAGTCGCGCACCTGGACGTGCCGGGCGTGCAGATCAAGGATGGCGTGTGGGTTGGCCTCAATACCCAGATCGACTGGGAAGGCACCACCATCACCGGCCCGGTGTACCTCGGCTCGGGCGTCAAGATCGAGGCAGGCGTGACCATCACCGGCCCGAGCTGGATCGGCCACGGCAGCCACATCTGCACCGGCGCCAAGGTCGTGCGCAGCGTGCTGTTCGAGTACACCCGGGTGCTGCAGGATGTCGCCCTGAACGAGATGATCGTCTTCAAGGACTACAGCGTGGACCGCAAGGGCGACATGAAGCACGTGTCCGAATACGCGCACGACGAATGGGTCAACGCGCGCGACCGCCGCAGTGTGCGCCGCAGCGAAATTGGCATGCTCGAAATGGCAAAATAGCAAGTGCAGTCTAGGGATGTTTTAAAATAAGAAGTTCAGAGGTGGCAGCAAGCCGCCCGGACATACAACAGCAGAAGAAAGAGTCATGAAAATTTATCCAGTCATTTTGTCGGGCGGAGCCGGAACGCGCCTGTGGCCTTTGTCGCGCGCGGTGTTGCCAAAGCAATTGCTGCCGCTCGTCACCGACAAGACCATGCTGCAAGACACCGTGTTGCGGGTATCGGGCTGGCCCGGGCTGATGCCGCCGCTGCTGGTGTGCGGCAATGAACACCGTTTCCTGGTGGCTGAACAAATGCGCGAGATCGGCGTCACGCCGCTCGGCATCCTGCTTGAACCAGCCGGACGCAACACCGCGCCTGCGGTGGCCGCGGCCGCCCACTACCTGAAAGCCATCGATCCGCAAGCGGTCATGCTGGTACTGCCGGCCGACCATGTGATCACCAATCCAAGCGCTTTTGCTGAAGCGGTAAGTCACGCCGCGACCATGGTCGAAGCCGGCAAGCTGGCCACCTTCGGCATCGTGCCGCAAGGTCCCGAGACCGGCTATGGCTATATTCGCGGCGGCGCGCCCGCCACCGGTTCCGCGCACTGCTACGAGGTGGCGCAGTTCGTCGAGAAGCCGGACCGCGCGACTGCCCAGGGCTTCCTCGATGCCGGCGGCTACTACTGGAACAGCGGCATGTTCCTGTTCCGCGCGGAGCGCTATCTGAAAGAGCTGGCCGAGTTCGCGCCAGCCATTGCCAGCGCGTCGGAAGCGGCCGTCAAGCAGGGCTACCGCGACCTCGATTTCTGCCGCCTGGACGAAGCCTCGTTCGCGGCCTGCCCGTCGGATTCGATCGATTACGCGGTCATGGAGCGCACCAGCGCGGCCGTGGTGGTGCCCGCCGATATCGGCTGGAGCGATGTGGGTTCCTGGTCGGCGCTGTGGCAGGTGCAGCAGGGTGACAAGGACGGCAATGTCCAGCGCGGCGACGTGTACCTGGACGGCGTGAAGAATTCGCTGGTGCGCGCCGAGAGCCGCATCGTCGCGGTGGTCGGCGTGGAAGACCTGATCGTGGTCGAGACCAATGACGCCGTGCTGGTGGCGCACAAGGACCAGGTCCAGCGCGTCAAGCAGATCGTCGACCACTTGAAGAGCAAGGCACGCACCGAGCACCTGCACCACACCAAGGTGTACCGTCCGTGGGGCTACTACGAAGGCATCGACGCGGGCGACCGATTCCAGGTCAAGCGCATCACCGTCAAGCCGGGCGAAAAGCTGTCGCTGCAGATGCACCATCACCGCGCCGAGCACTGGGTGGTGGTCAGCGGCACCGCGCGCGTGACTTGCGGTGAAAAGGTGAGCCTCTTGTCCGAAAACGAATCGACCTATATCCCGATCGGCATGAACCACCGCCTGGAAAACCCGGGCAAGGTGCCGCTGCATATCATCGAAGTGCAGTCGGGTAGTTACCTGGGCGAGGATGATATTGTGCGGTTTGAGGATATCTACAAGCGCGCTTGATGGCGTAGTTTTTCAAAAAAGGAGCCGTTGGCTCCTTTTTTTTCGGCCCGGCCACAGTGCCGATATCTTAGGATTAGCATTCCCATTCTGGCTCAAGGCGAGTCCCTTCCTAGAAATAAACCATTCCATGTGGAAATTTGTGAGCTTTCGAAGCCTACCTTTTGGTTAAAATCTGCCCCCGTGCAAAGGTTGGGATAATGAAAAAGAGTCAATATGATAAGGCGGTGTTCCTATGGGCCCTACAATGCCTGAGTGCGCTGCATCACAAGCCCTTCTCGCAAGTGCTGGCAGACCAGCAAATTGGTGCAGTCTATACGTCCGACGCGCTCGTCAAAGCGTTTGAATCCATTGGATTTGACGCGCAGCTGACGAAGGTGCCTGTGGCTAAGCTTTCCAAGAACCTCGGTTCCCCGTTTCTGGCAATCTGCACGCGCGCGGTAGAGAACACGGATGAATACACTCTGCTGCTGGTGCTGCAAGCGACCCCGGAGCAGCTCGTGGTTGTCGAGCCAGGAAGCGCCACGCCACGTGTCATGGCGTTCGAAGAATTCCGCAATGCCTACACGGGACATGGCTTGCGCGTCATGCCCTCGGTTGAATCGGCAGACGATGCCGACAGCGCCCAGCTGGCACGCGAGCAGCGCCGTTTCGGGTTCCGATGGTTCCTGCCCGAGTTGCGGCGACATACGCGATTGTGGCAGGAAATCTTGCTCGCCTCGCTAGTCATTCAGCTTATCGCGCTGGCAACTCCGCTGCTGACCCAAGCGATCATCGACAAAGTCGTCGTGCATCGTACCCAGAGCACGCTGATCGTCGTGGTCATCGGCATGGCCATATTCATGCTGTTTAGCGCCAGCTTGTCATGGCTGCGCCAGTACTTGATTCTACATACGGGCAACCGGGTCGATGCAGTACTCGGCGGATCGGTGTTCGAGCGGCTCTTCAAGCTGCCTCCGCTGTACTTCCAGCATCGACCGACCGGCGTCATCTCGGCGCGGCTGCACGGCGTCGAGACGGTGCGCGAATTCATTTCCAGCGCAGCGGTTACCTTGGTCCTCGACCTGCCGTTCCTGTTCATTTTCGTGGCGGTCATGTCGTACTACAGTGTGACGCTGACCCTCCTGGTGCTGGGAATTCTCGCTGTCATCGTCGCTACCAGCTTGCTCATTGCGCCGGTGTTTCAACGTCGCCTGCAGGAGCAATTTCAGCTCGGCGCCCGCAACGAGGCCTTCGTGACCGAGTACGTCATGGGACTCGAGACGGTCAAATCGCTGCAGCTCGAACCGCAACTTAATAGTAGATATAGCGGCTACCTGGCCAGCTACCTTACTGCCGGTTTCGCCACCAAACAGTTGGCAAACACCTATAACACATTCGCCAATCTGCTCGAACAGCTAATGACGCTGATGGTGCTCGGTGTCGGTGCCTACACGGTCATGCACAGTACCGACTTCACCATCGGGATGCTGGTCGCCTTCCAAATGTTCGCTGGCCGCCTGTCGCAGCCGATGCTGCGCCTGGTCGGCCTATGGCAACAGTTCCAGCAAGCCAGCCTGTCTATCGAAAGGCTCGCCGACCTGATGAATGCTCCCGTGGAGCCTTACTCGATGGTGCCATCGAGAAGCCAGCAGCGCCGTGGCGATATCCGCATCGAACGCGTCGCATTTCGCTACAGCGAGCAAAGCCCGCTGGTGTACGAGGACCTGTCCCTGACCATCAATAGTGGCCAGGCCATTGCGATCATGGGGCCATCCGGTTGCGGCAAGAGTACGCTGGCCAAGCTGCTGCAAGGGTTTTACCAGCCCAGCGCAGGCCGTATCAGCATCGATGGCGTGGATATCCGCCACCTGTCGGCCAACGAGCTGCGCAGCTACTTCGGGGTTGTACCCCAGGATACAACACTGTTTTCCGGCACGATTTACCAAAACCTGCAGATGGCGAGCCCGGACGCCACCTTCGAACAGATTGTTGCGGCGTGCCGCATGGCCGAGATCCACAGCGTCATCGAAGCGCTGCCGAACGGCTACCAAACGGAAATCGGCGAGCGTGGCGCCGGCCTGTCCGGAGGTCAGAAGCAACGCATTGCCATCGCACGCGCGCTGCTCAAGCGTCCGAGTATTCTGGTCTTCGACGAAGCCACCAGCGCACTGGATGGCCCCACTGCCGAGCACTTCGCCCACACCATCAATACCTTGAAAGGAAAAGTGACGATGCTGTTCATCACGCACGGGCTGCCGCGCGGCCTGAAAGTGGACGGCGTGTTCCGTTTAGGGCCACAGGGCGCGCAAGCGCTTGGCGAAGCGCCAGTGAAATCTGACGGTGAAGTTCGGAAGGCAAGTTGAGGCTGGCATGGAAACGAATCAGGTAAAAAATGACGTGGCAAACTCCACAAGTCTCGTATCGGCTGAAGTCAGGCTCGCCAGGCGCTGGCACGATCCCTTGCGCCTCATCCAGGACGAGGCGCCTTCTCAAGTCGGACGGATCGTGCTGTGCAGTGTCTGCGCGCTGGTGGTGGTCATGCTGCTCTGGTCGGCACTGGGGCAGTTGGACATCGTCGCCAGCGCCGAGGGCAAGCTGGTGCCCCAGACCTTGGTGAAGGTCGTGCAGCCGGCCGAAGCGGGCATTGTAAAACAGCTGATGGTCGCGGAAGGCGACCAGGTCGTCGCTGGCCAACTGCTGGCCCGGCTCGACACGACGCTGGCCGCAGCGGACCGCTCCGGCATCGCCAGTGATCTGGCGCTGCAGCGTTTGCAGGAACGCCGCATTGAAGCGGAGCTGTCGGATGTGCCGATGACGCGGCAGACGGCGGACGATCCCCAGCTGTATGCCATCGTTCAAGCGCAGTATCTTGCTCATACCAAGTCACATCTGGACCACGTGGCGCAAGAGCAGTCGCTGCTTGCCAAGCAGATGCATGAACGCGTTGCCGCCGAGGTGGTATTGCGCAAGCTGGAGCAGACGCTGCCGGTCTATAACCGGGTTGCCGGAGCATATGCAAAGCTGGAAAAAGAGGGCTTCATGGGAAGTCTGATCGCCACGGACAAGGAGCGCGAAGCACTCGAGAAAGCGCGTGACCTCGATGCCCAGCGCGCCAGCGTGGCCGCGCTGGCGGCCAGTATCGCGGCCCAGGAAAAACGCATCACTCAGCTACGAAGCAATTACCGTAGCGACCTGCAGCGCGAGCGCACCGAGCTGCAGGCACGCATCGCCCAACTTCAGCCCACGCTGGCCAAAACCGATTACCGTGCCGGATTGATGGAGTTGCGCGCTCCTCAGGCAGGGGTGATCAAGGATTTGGCAACCACGACCGTCGGCGCGGTGGTGCAGCCCGGCGCGGTGGTCATGACACTTGTGCCGAAGGATGAGGCTTTGTATGCGGACGTCAGTGTGAGGAACGAAGATGTCGGCTTTACCTATGTCGGGCAGCGCGCGCAGATCAAGCTGGCCAGCTATCCCTTTCAACGCTACGGCATGCTGACGGGCGAGGTGGTCAGGCTGAGCATGGATGCCAGCGATAACGGCAGCAATATCCGCAGTTCAGTACAGCCTGGGGTCGCCGTGCAGGCCGGGGAAACAAATCCGAACGCGGCAATGATGTACCGGGCGCGCATCCGGCTGGACCGGCAGCAGTTGCGTGGGCCGGACGGTGCGGTGCATGCGCTGGCGGCAGGCATGCAGGTGGCTGCCGAGATCCATCAGGGACGTCGCACGGTACTCGAGTACTTGTTATCGCCGGTTCAGAAGGCGCTTTCGGAGGCGGGCAGAGAACGCTAATGCTGGCGCGAACGGATTTCAATCCCTTTCTCTGAACGCCACAGCGATTGCAAATCCCGCCAATATCGGGGACAAACCCGGATGGTAGAGGAGCTGAGCCCGAATCAATAAATCGCAGTAAGCGACAACGCCATTTCGGCGTGCGCAACTAATTTAATCAGATTAGTCATTTGCAAGGAGCGAGGACAAACATGCCATTCGTAATGAAGCAGCTAGATCAGCCCATACGGGATCAATTGTCAGGAAGACTGCGCGGCCCATGCGTGCAATTGCAGAGGTGGTTCGCCGTGGACGAACAGTCCGGAGTCGCACTGATTTCCTTGGGTGCAACTAGTTATGCTAGAGAGGACAATCCCCTTGATTATCTCAATCTGCTCTGGGGCGACAGCACCATTGCGATCGAAGCAAAAACGTCGTTACACAGCGATGAAGATGGCACCGTCCTTGTGTTCCGGATGACCAAGCTGGTCGTGCCCGAGGAGTTGCACCTCGACATTGACCTTATCCGACAGGCCATTGAAGGCGCGGCTGGCGTGTATTGGGGAACCTCGTTGCGTACCCCCGTTACCGCGAGGGCAACCTTGCCTCCGAAGTTTGATCGCGCGTAAGACAGACTCATTGGTTCGTCAGGGACGGCCCCGGTGCTCAAATACTTGTAATCGCTGGTCGAGAGCGCTGGACCAGCTATCGGCGGCGAGGCGGCATTCGTTTCGGCGCGGGCATCGATTTCAATAAACCAAACCATTTGAAACATGGGATTTGTATATAAAACGCTGGATCAGGCCGAAATGGACCAATTGTCCAGCAAAGTTCGCGGGCCAAGCGTGCTACTGCAGGATGGGTACGTCATTGACGAACAGGCCGGGATTGCATTGATTTCGCTGGGATCGACGAGCTACGGCAGAGAAGATTATCCGGTTACCTACCTCAATCTGCTTTGGGGCGAAAACACGATTACGATCGAAGCGAGTAAGGGTTTCGAAAAAGACGACATCGGCAGTGTCCTTGTTTTCCAGATTACCAAACTCGCTGTTCCCAGCGGGTTGCACCTCGACATTGAACTTGTTCGTAAGACCATTGAAGCTGCGGCTGCAGCTTATTGGGGCACACTATTGCGCAGATCCGTTCATACAAGGGTGAGCTTGCCCACCACGATCGACCGGTTTTGAGGTGGGCTCTATGGACACTCCTGATCTCGTCGATTTCTATGCGTAGCGCCAAGCAAGTCAAATCAACAGCATGCATTTCGGCGCGAGCATCAATTTCAATAAGCTTAACCGTTTGCGAAAAGCGAGAAAGTCCATGGGATTTGTTCTAAAAGAGTTGAATCAGTCCGAATTGAAACACTTGTCCAGAAGGGTGCGCGGGCCATGTGTGCAATTGCAAGATGTGTGCGCCATGGACGAACAGGCCCGGATCGCCCTGATCTCGCTAGGGAGGAACAGCTATGCGCGGGAGGACTTTCCCATTGATTATCTCAATCTGCTTCGGGGAGATAAACGTGAACGTTGTCGTGGACCTAATACGATGCCGAAATAACTAATTTTAATATGTTCCCGCTAATCACGGCGGGTGCGCGTTCTATGTGCAGCGTATGTCACCGGAGCCGTAGGGTAGTCTCAGCGCCGACTAATTCTTTCAATAGGAGCAGCAACAATGAGATTCACTTACAAAAGATTCGCTCAGGAAGATTTCGATCGACTGATGGGGAGATTGCGGGGCGATAGACCTGCTATCCCAACCACGTATGTAGTGGATGAGATTAGTGGCACATGTCTTATCGGCTTCGGCTCAACTTCATTTTCGCGGGATGAGGAAAATGCTACATACTTTAACTTGCTTTGGGATCATCAGACTGTAGCAATGAAGGCAGTATTCAATTACGAGAAGAACGATGATAGGTGGTATGCATTGTACGAGATTAAGTCAATTTCTGTGCCTAGAGCATTAAATCGGGATATTAACACCGTCCGAGAAATGATCGAAGATGCTCTTGCTGCGTACAGCAGCGGGATGTTGCGGACGCCGATCGTGGCAAAGGTAAGTATGCCAGCCATGATCGACTGGGTTTGAGGTGGCCCCATGGAACTCGAGATCTCGTCGACTTCTACGCGTGGCGCCAAGCAAGTTAAATAAAAAGCATGGATTTTGGCATGAGCATCGAATTCAATAAACGCAACCATTTGTGAAAAAGAGACTGAATTGCCTATCATTTTTTCGAAACCTGATGTAACTGCCATTAATGGCGTCCCCAAGGAGATATTGCTCAAACTTTATCAGGCTAGTTCGATCGCGAAAATTTAGAATGCCGAATTGGTCGCATTTAGCGATTTTCGCGGCGACGTTAAACATTGGAGCGCGTAGGTTTAGTATTATTTTAAGGAGTGGACTGATGAAATTTATCTACAAAGAACTGAATCAGGCAGAGTTTGATCGACTGTCAACAAGACTGCGCGGACTACGGGTTGCGATCCAAGGCACATATGTCGTCGACGAGAAGACCGGCATATGCTTAGTCGACCTAGGTGAAACAACAATCTCTCGGGATGATGAAGTGGCTGAGTACTACAACTTGCTTTTGGAGAGCCACACTGTAGCTTTCAAGGCGCGGTCCAGGTTGAAGACGCAGAACGGCATAACGACCGCAATGTTGGACATTATCTCTATTCAGGTACCGAAAGATTTTAACCACGATATCGATGCTTTGCGAAAAATAATCGAGGGTGCTTTCACGGCATACAAGAGTGGCTTGTTTCGCGCAGAGATTGCCGCAAAGGTGACTATGCCTACCATAATAGACTGGGTGTAAGTACTCATATGAGCTTTTCTGAAATAATCGATTTTGTAACGGATTGGCGTGGAGTAAATAATATTGCGGGAGATGCACCGCTGAGTGAGCTCCAGCTTATTGACTTCAGCAATGACCTGCAAGCTAAGATAGCATCCCTTCCTATTACGCCGCAGCGGCTGGATGGGGCGATATACGACAGTGGTACACCAAGCACGTGGCATCCGAATTCTTCACTAATTGCATATTCTGGTTCGGTCGGGGACACACAGACTTTCAGAATTGCAGCGGCATTAAGCCAAGCAGGGGAGGGTACTGTCTTTTATATTTCGGATACGCTTGCCGGAAAAATTATTGGCGAACGTAGATTCAAGGATGCGGTCGCGAGAGCGGCCGGTGGATCGAACTTTGAGATGGGTGTGGTTGCGGCGTCCCGGCTAATTAGCGGCTATGACGCTGATAACAATCGGATCGGGAAATACGCGTTTCCAGGGGTGCTCACACTTGATGACTTTGTTTCCGAACGTATGGTGATGGCGAAAGCGACTGGCAACGTATGGGCTATAGTACCCAACGCACAGGTGGATAGGGTTTTTTACGAAACAGAATTGCCGGCCATTCTGTCGAAATCCGATGTTACCGCCGTCAACGGCGTTCCCAAGGAGATTCTGCTAAAACTTTACCAAGCTGCTTCGATCCCAAAAATACATGTAATTCTTTCCGTAAGTTCGTTTGAACTCATGAAAGACATGCGGATCGGCGAAGTCGACGGCAAGCTCGTGGTCGACCCCGGAACCTTCTTCAGAGGCACACAAGTATCAGTTCCCTCCACGCTGGCGGGTGCGACCAATATTCGGGATGTTGGCCAAATACTTGCCAACGAGATGAGCGACCTCGACGTCAGACGGGCCGAGGCGGCAAGGACGATCCTTGAGGCGGATCTCTCCATCACGGCAGAGACAGGGGTATCCAAACTCGGGACGGGACTGAAGTACCTCGGCGCGCTTGGCACTGCCGTTTCCTTGCTGCTCATTGCCGGCCAAGCCTCAGCTGCCGAGAACAGTGGCGACAGGGAAGGGGCCGCGAAGATTGTCGCCATCGGCATGAGCCAGCTGGCCACGGAAATCGGTGTCGACGTCGCGTTGGCGCCTTTCACCGGCGCGGCGCTCGCAGCGCTGTTGCCGGCAGGGCCAGTGGGCTGGGCCCTCGGCGCCTTGCTCGTCATCGGAAACATCGCCATCGGCGCAGCCTCGTCTTCGCTCGTCAAAGACCTGATGGAATCGGTGACCGGCTACGAACAGCCGCTCGTCTCCGAAAGTAGCGGCTGGCGCTTGACCGAATTTAGAAGTGGATTCATTTTCAGCGAGGCGATCGCTCCCAATCAGAGTGGGATCGATCGGGAATGGATTGTGCCGGACGGCAGCCATAGCTTGCAGATCCAGCAGGACGCCGATACCGGAATCGATATTCGCCGGGTATGGAGTGGCGCGGCCGGTACGGGAACTTTGTTGAGCCAGACGGTGACCACGCCCAAGAACGACGGCACGGTCACGGTCGCCACGTCGACCCTGGCGCCGACCGGCGATACCGTGACGGTCACCGAGCACAGGGACATGACTGGCGGCGACCTGCTCGACACCGCCACCAGAACCGACTTCCAGGACGGCCGCGTGAAGCTCGTGCTCGATGACGGCGAGGGCAATTTCATGACCATTCGCTTTGATGCCGCAGAAAATAAGGTCGGCGAGCAGTGGGAGAAGCGCGACGGCAGTCACGGCGAGATCGTCTACAACCCCGATACGGGCGGCCAGGACAGCAGTACCACGAATCCCGATGGCAGCTCGATACGTACCAGCGATGACGGGTTTGGAAACACGAGCATTCGCGAGTACAACCCCATGGGTAGTATGGTCCGGGAGCAATGGGAGAAGTTCGACGGCACGAGCGGCGCCAAGATCGTGGGGCAGGACGGTAGCGTCACGACTGAAAACGTCGCTGTTGACGGGAGCCTTGAGCGGGTCATCGATGACGGGAAAGGGAACGTGCAAACCGGGCGCTTTGATCCGGTCGGCAAGCTGACCGAGAGAGTGTGGAGCAAAGCCGACGGCAGTTCCGGCTTCGATCTGTACGACAACGACGGCAACCGCCGCAGCTTCGTTGACGACGGCAAGGGCACGACCTACAGCATCGCCTACGACGCGGCCGGGACAAAGCTGTCGTCCGAATGGACCCGCGATGACGCCACAGGGTCCGAGGTGTATCACCCCGACGGCAGCTCCGAGGCCATCATCCGCTACAGGGACGGCAGCAAGGAAGTGGTCGAGACTGACACGGACGGCACTTTTATCTCGACCAAGTACTCGCTGGGTGGTGAAATCACCGCGCGCAACTGGCGTGATGGCGATGGTGCCGAAGGCAGGGAAGTGTACAGTTCGAATGGTACAAAGATCGGCGAGGTGAGCTACCTCGACGGCAGCAAGCGCCGCTACACGGACGATGGCGACGGCAACGTCGTGTTGACGACGGTGAACGCAGCCGGAAAAATGGTCAGCGCCGACTGGTCCAAGGGGGACGGCACGCGCGGCCGTGAAACTGTTGATGCGGCCGGCGTGCGTCATGGCACGATCTTTACGCGCAATGGCGCCCATCATAATTACACCATCAGTCCGGACGGCAAAGAGGTGGTGCGGCTTTACGACGGCAACGGTAACTTCGTATCCGAGTCGGTTAAGTACGCCGATGGCAGCATCGGTAAGATCGAAACCGGGGCGGACGGCATGCTGGTGAACAAGCTCGTTCATCCCGACGGTTCATACCAGGAAACCAGTTACCGCCCCGATGGCGTCGTGCGCCACGCCAATTTCAACGGCGATGGCAGTGGCCGCAGTACCCTTGACGATGGCGCAGGTCTGAGGATTGAAACGAGCTACGGCGTCGGCGGTATTGGCATCCTGACCAACAAGATAACCAGTTACAACCCGAACGGCAGCGGCACGGTGACTTTCACCGACGCGAATGGCAACACGACGGTGACGAATTATGGACCCGGGCAGCTCGGCCCTTGGCGTAAGCCACGCTACGATGGGGATCACCAGGAAAAGCCGGGACGGATTGCGCTTCCTGGTCCCGGGGACGCCAGCGAGGGCAGCGGCAGCGCCGATGACAACGCCGATGTCGGCGAACCGACGTACGACGATCATCCGGATGTGGCGGGCGGCGACGGTATGCCCGAATTTTCGGAGGAGGAGTGGGCCGCAATCAAGGAGGTGCTCTACGCGCGCGAGGATATTGCTAGTGGCCGCGACAGCATGTTCGATAAGGATCGGATCGACTATGTCGTTGAACAGTATGATATTGCCGAGGAAATCTTCTCGACGGTCATATCACCACTAACGCTCGACCTCGATGGCGATGGGCTGGAAACCTTGGCGATGTCGGAAGGGGTGCGGTTTGACCATGATGGCAACGCCTTCGTAGAGAAGTCTGGTTGGGTGGCACCCGACGACGGACTGCTGGTCTATGACCGCGACGGCGACGGTGTGATTTCCACCGGGGCCGAACTGTTCGGGAACTTCACGCCGCTCGACGCCGGCGGAAAAGCCGACAACGGTTTTGAAGCGCTCCAGGATTTCGACAGCAATCAGGATGGCCAGGTCAATGCGACGGACAGCAAGTTTGCTGGGCTGCGCATCTGGCGCGACGCCGACAGCGATGGACTGGTTGACGCCGGCGAGCTGCTGGCGTTGCCCGAGGCTGGCGTAGCGTCGATCGCGACGGCATATGATGTGTCCGGCAAGGTGGACAGCCGGAATAATCAACACCGCCAACTGGGGCAGTTCACGCGCAGCGACGGGACCTGGGGCCAGATTCACGATATCTGGTTCGAGCGTGACGCTGCCCTGCCGACCGACCGTAGCCGTACGCCGTACGAGCCGGTCGCTCATACCCCGGAGATCGATGCCTTGCCGGACATTGCCGGAGTTGGCGGCCTGCGTAACCTGCGCGATGCCATGGCGCTCAGGCCTGACCTGCAGGCCGCTGTCGCGGCCTATGTCGCGGAACCGTCGAGTGCAAAGCGGTCCCTGCTGGCAGACACAATCATTCAGCGCTGGACCGGCGCTGACCTGGTGCAATTCGAGATCGACAGTCTCTACTATAACGAACGTCACTTGTTTGCCTTGGACACCGTGTCAGGCGCCATGGTCTATGACCGCAACTATAACGAGCGACCGAATGCCGGCCCGCTT
The DNA here is from genome assembly GCA_946479255.1 of uncultured Oxalobacteraceae bacterium. The sequence continues at coordinate 1,098 of CAMLFK010000075.1, read as the reverse complement.
GCTGCTGAGCACATCGAAAACGCTTATGGAACCTTGCTGACGGAGGTGACCCGTATTCTCGAGCGTCAACTCGCAGGTTTGCAATTGAATCGCTTACTGATTGATGTGCGCGACCTGCGGAACAGTGTCGAGATCTCGTACGCGCAGGAAAGGGCTAAGGATCCTAAAGTCGCCTTGCGCAACCTGGCGCTGCTCTATCAAAGCATGGGAAGCGAATTGGCCCACGCCGGTTTCGATATCGGCGCGATGTTAGCCCGGGAGGCGCTGCTAAGCGCCGGCAACCCGGAGATGCGGGCCTACCTCGACACGCTCCAGATTTTCATCGGCGACGGTACAGTCGGCCAGGTGACGGGTACGTCGTCGATAATGCTCGGTGGTAATGGGAATGATACCCTGACCGGCGGCGTTGCCGACGACATCCTCGATGGCGGCAAAGGCGACGACCTCATCTATGTCAATCAGAAGGACATCGTCATGGTCGGCCCCGACTCCGGTCATGACACGCTCGCTCCCTTGCCGAATGGCGGTGAAGTGCATGCGACCATCATGCTCGACAGTAGCATCGCGCCGTCGGACGTGCGTGTATCTGGCGGTGCAGGCGAACTGCTGCTGGAAATGGCTGCCGGGGGCAGCATTCGCCTGCCCGGCTGGGGCGAACGTGGCAATGTATTCACCGTCGGTCTTGTCAAGTTTGCCGACGGGACGGTTTGGAAACCGGTCGACTTATGGAACCTGCTGCCATCGCTCACCGATGCGGACGAAACCCGCACCGGCACGCCTGACGATAATGTGTTGGCCGGGGGCGGTGGCAATGATGTGCTGTACGGTGGAGCCGGCGACGACCTCATCGACGGTGGTGCCGGTGCCGACAAGATGTACGGCGATGCTGGCCATGACATTCTTCTCGGCGGGGCCGGGAATGACGTTGTGCAAGTTAACGGTTCTGGCGGCGATGTCGTCGTCGGTGGGCGCGGCAACGATACGATCCACGGCGGCCTGGATGCCGATACCTACTTCTTTGCACATGGCGATGGCGAGGATATCATTCATGGGTCCGCGCCACGTTATAAGATCGGAAGAGCGTCGTGTAGGGAAAGA
>CAMLFK010000074.1 GCA_946479255.1 uncultured Oxalobacteraceae bacterium | reverse complement strand
TCACAGGAAGTGACTGGAGTTCAGACGTGTGCTCTTCCGATCTCCAATGGCCAGTTCGTGGTCGGCGACATGAACACGTATGGCGTCGTGTACATGAGCACCGCAGGACGCGGGATGGTGTTCGGCAAACCTAACTAAGCGCTTTTTAGTAGCCGGGGATGAGCGCCTGACCAGCATCCCCGGGCACCCAGCGAAGACCAGCCGCAGGGCTCAGCCCCTCTTTGCCGACCCGCCAGCTCATCCAGGCGGGAAGTTGCAAACAGTCCACAAAATGCCGCGCCGGCATCCTCTCGAACACCAAATATGGGCCTGAAACGGCCCATTGCGGTTTTCCACAATTGCAGCTCGTGCCAGCCACTGATACAAGGGTAGATGGAGCGCTTGCTGCCGAAAATTTCGAGCAATCTCCGCACGGTTTCACCTAGAATAACTCTACATATCTCATCGGAGGACGACACCCATGAAAACCACCCTTTTGCGTTCCTTCGCGTGCCTTGCTCTGTTCGGCAGCGCCATGGTTCACGCTGAAACCTATCCTACCAAGACCATCACGATGGTGGTCCCATTCGCCGCCGGCGGTCCGACCGACACGGTGGCGCGTCTGGTAGCACAATCCATGGGCGAAAAGCTCAAGCAGCAAATCATCGTTGAAAACGTCGGCGGCGCCGGCGGCACCATCGGCGCCGGGCGCGTGGCCAGCGCCGCACCGGATGGCTACACGCTGCTGCTGCACCACATCGGCCATTCGACCGCGCCGGCCCTGTACCGCAAGCTGCGCTACAACGCCATCGACGCTTTCGAGCCGATCGGCCTGATCACCGACGTGCCGATGACCATAGTCGCACGCAAGGATTTCCCGGCCAAGGACTTCAAGGAGTTCCTCGCCTACGTCAAGGCCAACAAGGACAAGGTCACTTACGCCAATGCGGGCCTGGGTTCGGCTTCGCACTTGTGCGGCATGCTGTTCATGACCGCCATCGCCACCGACCTGACCACCGTGCCCTACAAAGGCACCGGCCCGGCCATGAACGATCTGCTGGGCGGCCAGGTCGACATCATGTGCGACCAGACCACCAATACCACCAGCCAGATCAAGGGCGAAAAGATCAAGGCCTACGCCGTGACCACCAAGACCCGCGTGGCCTCGCTGCCGAATCTGCCGACCATGAACGAAGCCGGCCTGCCTGGTTTCGAAGTATCGGTCTGGCACGCCCTGTATGCGCCAAAAGGCACGCCAAAGCCGGTCGTCGACGCACTGTCCAGCGCCTTGCAGTTTGCCCTGAAATCGCCGACGGTCAAGCAGCGTTTCGCCGATCTCGGTACCGAGCCGGTGGCTGAAAACCGCGCCACGCCGCAAGCACTGCGCACCCATCTGAAGGCGGAAATCGATCGCTGGACCCCGATCATCCAGAAGGCCGGCGTCTACAACGACTAAGCAGCACTAGCGCTAAAGAAGACCGCGCGGAGGCAGGCACCTCCTCCGCGCGGGCGCCCCCGCAAGCTGGTTCCTGCGGGCTAAAAATAACAGCTTAAGAATAATACAAAGCATTTTGAGGAGACAAATCGTGCCGTCATTCATACGCCATCCAAAAGACTTTTGGACCGGCTGCATTTTTCTATTCTTTGGCCTGGCCGCGGTGATCATCGGCCAGGACTATCCCATGGGATCGGCCGGCAGGATGGGGCCAGCCTATTTTCCGACCATCCTCGGTTCGCTGCTGATCCTGATCGGCTTCATCGGCGTGGTGCGTTCCTTCCTGCACGATGGCGAAGCCGTCGGCAAGTTCTACATCAAGGAAATCATCCTCATCCTGTCGGCGGTCCTGCTGTTCGGCGTGCTGATGCGCGGCGCCGGCCTGGTGCCTGCCGTCGTCGTGCTGATTCTCCTCAGCGCCTACGCCAGTCCTAAATTCCGCTGGCGCGACAACCTGTTGCTGGCGGTGGGCCTGGCAATCTTCAGCGTGGTGGTATTCGTCAAGCTGCTGGGCTTGCCGATGCCGGTCTTCGGTCCCTGGCTTGCCTTCTGATTAGGAATAACGATGGAAATTTTCGCTAATTTAGGCCTCGGCATCGAGACAGCCTTTACCTTGACCAATCTGATGTACTGCCTGATCGGGGTCTTCGTCGGTACCGCGGTCGGCGTCCTGCCGGGCTTGGGTCCGGTGGCTACGATCGCCATGCTGTTGCCGGCGACCTTCGGACTGCCGCCGATTTCGGCGCTGATCATGCTGTCCGGGATTTACTATGGCGCCCAGTACGGGGGCTCGACCACCGCCATCCTGGTCAATCTGCCGGGGGAGTCATCCTCGGTCGTCACGGCGATCGACGGCTACCAGATGGCGCGCAAGGGCCGGGCCGGCAAGGCCCTGGCCACGGCCGCGCTGGGCTCGTTCTTCGCCGGCACCGTCTCCACGGTCTTGCTGGCCTTATTCGCTCCGCCCCTGGCGGAACTGGCGCTCAAGTTCGGCCCTGCCGAGTACTTTTCGCTGATGGTGCTCGGCCTGGTGGCCTCGGTGGTGCTGGCCAGCGGATCGCTGCTCAATGCGGTCGGCATGGTGCTGCTCGGGCTGCTGCTTGGCTTGATCGGCACGGACGTCAATTCCGGCGCGGCGCGCTACACCTTCGACATGCCGCAGATGGCCGACGGGATTAACTTCGTCATCATCGCGATGGGCATGTTCGGCCTGGGCGAGATCATCCGCAATCTCGAGCACGACGAAACTCGCAGCCTGGTCATGAAAAAGGTGTCCGGCCTGATGCTCACCAAGGATGACTTCAAGCGCATCATCGCCCCGGTCTTGCGCGGCACCGTGCTCGGTTCGGCACTGGGCATCCTGCCTGGCGGCGGCGCCATGCTGGCCTCATTCGCCGCCTATTCCATCGAAAAGAAGGTGTCGAAGAACTCCGCCCAGTTCGGCAAAGGCGCGATCGAAGGCGTGGCTGCGCCCGAGTCCGCCAACAATGCCGGTGCCCAGACCTCCTTCATTCCGATGCTGACCCTGGGCATTCCATCCAACCCGGTGATGGCGTTGATGATCGGTGCGATGATCATCCAGGGCATCCAGCCTGGTCCCGCGGTCATGACGGAGCAGCCGGCGCTGTTCTGGGGCCTGATCGTCTCCATGTGGATCGGCAACCTGTTCCTCGTGGTGCTGAACCTGCCGATGATTGGCCTGTGGGTCAAAATGATCACGGTACCGTACCACCGCCTGTATCCGGCCATCCTGATGTTCTGCGCCATCGGCGTGTTTAGCCTGAACAACAGTGAGTTCGATGTCTGGCTGATGGCCTTGTTCGGTTTGTTCGGCTATATCTGCGCCAAGCTGGGCGCCGAGCCGGCGCCGATGCTGCTGGGCTTTATCATCGGACCGATGATGGAAGAGTACCTGCGCCGCGCGCTGTTGTTGTCGCGCAGCGATCCGATGGTCTTCCTGAACCGTCCTATCAGTGCCGTGATGCTGGCAATGGCTGTGGCGGCATTGGTGGTGGTCCTGCTGCCTTCATTGCGCAAAAAGCGCGAAGAAGCGTTCCACGAAGAGTAAAGGAAATGCTGGCGGACCTGGTCCGCCAGCAGCATCAGTCGGCCGCGGCGAAATACGCCATCTGGTCAGCATGGGCTTTGACGAAGGCCGGACGCGCCGTCGCCCGCGCAACGTAGGCGCGGCATGCCGGATAGTTGTCCATCCCGCCCAGGCGTTCCACCAGGCGCAGCACATCGGCCATGAAGATGTCCGCCACCGAGAACGAGCCTGCCAGCCATTCGCGCGCTGCCAGCACGGTTTCCATATGTTTGAGCCGCAGGTGCAGGAACTGATCGATCAGCTGGTATCCCGGCGTACCGGCGCCGATCCCCGAGAACACGAAAATCGACCACGGCAGGCTTGCCGCCTCGACCGAGTTGAGTGCGGCAAACAGCCATTCCTTCACTTCGCTGCGGGCCCGCGCGTCAAGCGGCATCAGCGCCTCGCTCGACTCGGCCAGATGCAGCGCGATCGCGCCGCTCTCGAAGATCGACAGCTCGCCATCGGAGAGGAACGGTATTTGTCCGAAGGGCTGCTGGGCAAAATGCTCGGCTGTGCGTTCGCGAAACGATACGCTGTCGACGCGGTAAGTGAATCCCGCTTCTTCCAGCGCCCAGCGCACCCGGATATCGCGCACGAAACCGCGTGGCATGTCGGGCACCCAATCGTAGGTGGTGAGAATCAAGTCGGCCATAAGTATGTATTCCTCCAAAGGTATCGGCAGATGATCGCGGAGGCGCAGTTCACGCCATCCTCAACATGTGATTGTGTCATGTTGCGGCCCGGAACGGTCAGGTTTCCACCGAATTGACACCAATGCCACCTGCTCCTAGCATGACCCATCGGAGGCCATGCTCTTCACAACCAAGGTCGCAGAAGCAAGCGAGCTCTTCCCGTGGAATACCTGATCCTGGCAGGTCTTATATTGCTCAACGGCGTTTTCGCCATGTCCGAAATTGCCGTGGTCACGGCGCATAAAGCGCGGCTGGCGAAGCAGGCGGAGGCCGGCGACGACGCTGCAAGGCGTGCGCTCGTCCTTGCCGAGGACCCTACCCAGTTTTTGTCTACCATTCAGATCGGGATCACCTCGATCGGGCTGCTGAACGGTATCGTCGGCGAGGCCGTGCTCGCAGCCCCGCTGGCGCGCCGGCTTTCCGCACTCGGTATCAACGAAGGCAGCGCTCACCTTGCCGCAACGGCGATCGTCGTCATTGTCGTTACTTACTCTTCCATCGTCGTGGGCGAACTTGTGCCTAAGCGGCTGGGGCAGCTTAATCCTGACCAAGTCTCGCGCCTGGTGGCCCGTCCCATGCAATGGCTGGCATTGGGCACCCGGCCCTTCGTCATGCTCCTCACTGTCTCTACCAATGCGATCCTGCGCATCCTGCGGGTTCGGGAGGTCGATCAGGCTGGCGTAACGCAAGAAGAAATCCAGTCCATGCTGGAGGAAGGTTCCGAAGCCGGTGTCATCGAACCGCAGCAGCACGACATGGTGCGCAACGTTTTTCGCATGGACGACAGGAAGCTCGGGTCCTTGATGATCCCGCGTTCCGACGTGGTGTATATCGATATACAGGCGAGCGTTGAGCACAACTTGCAGCGCATGATGGAGTCCGAATACTCCCGTTTCCCGCTATGCGATGGGGGCTTGGACAATCCGCTTGGTATCGTGCACGCGAAGAAGGCCTTGTCCATGGCCGCACAAGGACAAACACCCGACTTGCGTGCAATCGCCGAGCCGGCGGTCTACGTTCCCGAGACCTTGACCGGCATGGGTTTGCTGGAGCACTTTCGTGCCAGCGGAAACCCGATGGCGTTTGTCGTTGATGAGTACGGGGACCTGCAGGGCCTCGTGACGCTCCAGGACATGATGGAAGCCTTGACCGGCGAATTCACGCCCCACGATTTGCAACACGCTTCGGCAGTCCAGCGGGCGGATGGTTCCTGGTTGCTGGATGGATCGATCGCCATTCCGGAAACCAAGGATCGGCTGGGCCTGAAAACCGTGCCTGAAGAAGACAAGGGCCGCTATCACACCATCAGCGGCATGCTCATGGTGCTGATGGACCGGATACCTTGCGCCGGAGAGGTCGCAGACTGGGAAGGATGGCGTTTCGAAGTGGTGGATGTGGATGGCCGGCGCATCGACAAGGTACTCGCGACCAGGATGCCGGTCGAGCACGACTAATAATCTGAACAAACTCAACTTGTCTTGATGGCAATAAACCCAGTACACTGAGTCCCCACGAACCAACGCTCCAGGCCACAAGCGGACCGCGCTTGCCAACGTAGAAAACGAAATGGGCATACCTCCTAAACTTAATCCCCGGCAGCTTGCCTCCTTGCTGTCATCAAATGGCGCGGCAAGGTTCAAACATTTCATTGGTCAAGCCGCGGATTCCGAGCTTGTATGGGGGCTGCGCCATCCTGACGGATGGGTCGCCTTTGCAGACGATACAGGCGCGAATGGATTCCCGGTTTGGCCGCATCCCGATTACGCAAGTGCCTGTGCAAGGGAGAGCTGGGCCGATTGCTCACCGGCCTCGATCGACGTTCACGAGTTCACTGAAGCATGGCTACCGGACATGGCTGAAAATCAGGTTCAAGTTGCTGTGTTCCCTACACCTTCAATGAAGGGCGTTTGGATGGCGGCGCAGGAATTACAGCGCTTTCTGAGCGAAGAGCTGCAGAAATACGAGTAATCAAGCCAATGTTGACCGAACCGATCTCGTTAACCTGAGGCCGAATATTTTGAAGAATCCGTCATTCGTCATTCGAGTGCTATACGCACTCTGCATGACAGGCGCAGCTTGGAATCATGCGCGCATTTTGCTTGAGCACGGCCTCTGGTGGGACTACGGTGGCATTGAGCCGGTACCCTGCTGAAATCCTGGTCGCGTGCCACCTTGTCGCGGCGCGCCAGGCCGCCGTTGACCGACTCGGCCTGGGGCCGCCAGGCGCGGATGGCGAAGGCCAGCGCGCTCTCGTCGGCCAGCACGCGCACGGTGGTGCGGTAGGCCTGCGGCGCGGTGGTGCCGTCTTCGGGCTCGTACTGGGCGGCCCACCACAGCGCCAGTCCGTTATCGCGGCCCGGGTGCGCAAAGCCTGCCATCAGGCGTGGAATGGCGGACCGGTTGCCGGCCTGGTCGGCAAGCTGATAGAGGTTCACCGCCTTGTCCCAGTCTGGTTTCATGCAGGTGCCGTTTTCAAACATGGTGCCGCCGACTAGAAGCACATCGGGTTGGCGCTTCTTGACGCCGGCCTTCATCAGGCTGAGCGCGGCCTCGCAATTGCCGGCCAAAAGCGCCATATTGATGAGCCTGACCTCGGCATAGTCGGGGAGAAGATATTTGGGCGCGGCCGCTGCGGGTAAACAGGCGGCGGCAAACAAGCATGCAGTGATCGTCGGCTTCATTTAGGTACTTTCGATATTGGAACCGCGCCGACGATATCATGTACCACGGAAGTCAAAATACGCGCTTTATCACGCGTTGTAGCGATCACCACATATTCTGTACTGATCGCAACGTTCAAATATAATTAGCCTATGAACGCATTCACCCCGACCTGGCTTCTTCTGATCGTCAGCTTGCCCGCCAACGGCGCCACCGCCCGGATGCGGGTATGGCGCGCGCTTAAAGCGCTCGGCTGTGTCGCCTTGCGAGACGGTGCCTATCTGCTTCCGCGCAGCGACGCGCGTGCCGCCGAGATCAGCCAGCTGGCGGCCGATGTGCACCGCGAAGGCGGCACCGCGTGGGTGCTGGACGTGGCCCCGCATGTGGATGGCGAGCAGGAAGCGTTCATCGCCCTGTTCGACCGCAGCGACGACTACGCTTCACTGTTAAAGACGCTGGCCGAGCTGCGCGGCGCCATGCCGGCCATGAATGCGCAGGAACTCAACAAGCTGGTGCGAAAGCTTCGCAAGGAATACGAAGCGGTCCATGCGATCGACTTTTTCCCAGGTGACGCAGCCATGCGCGCAAGCCAGGCGTGGGAAGACTTCATGAGCCGTGCGGAGTCGCTCACCAGCGGCGAACCGCAGGCCAGCGCCGGCCAGCTTGCGCAGCGCAACGCGGCCGACTACCGCGGCCGCACCTGGGCCACGCGCAAACGGCCTTGGGTGGACCGGGTCGCCAGCGCCTGGCTGATTCGCCGCTTCATCGATTCGGAAGCCCGCATCCTGTGGCTTGAAACGCCGGCCGACTGCCCGTCTGACGCACTCGGCTTCGATTTCGACGGCGCCGCCTTCACCCACATGGACGAACTGGTCACCTTCGAAGTGCTGATGGCCAGCTTCGGCCTGGCGGGCGATAGCGGCCTCGCGCAGCTGGCCAGGCTGGTGCACTTCCTGGACGTGGGCGGCACGCCCGTGGCGGCGGCCGGCGGTTTCGAAGCCATGCTCGATGGCGCCCGCCGGCGCACCAGCGATGACGACCAGCTGCTCGCGGAGATGAGCCTGACGCTCGACTCGCTCTATGTCCATTATTTACGATCCAAGGGAGAAAACATTGAAAGATGACGTGACCGCGCCGCGCTATACGCTCTGGCAAATGGTGCTGTACATGCTGCGCCTCGGCGCGCTGGGCTTCGGCGGGCCGGTCGCGCTGGTCGGCTATATGCACCGCGACCTGGTCGAGGAACGCGGCTGGATTACCGAGGCCGACTACAAGGAAGGGCTGGCACTGGCGCAGCTGGCACCCGGCCCGCTGGCCGCGCAACTGGGCATTTACCTGGGCTTCGTCCACTACCGCGTTCGCGGTGCCACCCTGGCCGGCATCGCGTTTGTGCTGCCCTCGTTCTTCATGGTGGTCGCGCTGGGCTGGGCCTATGTGGAATTCGGCGGCATCGGCTGGATGCAGGCCGTCTTCTATGGCGTCGGCGCGGCCGTGATCGGCATTATCGTCATCAGCGCAAAGAAGCTGACGACCAAAAGCGTCGGCAAGGACAAGCTGCTGTGGGCAATCTATCTGCTGCTGGCGGTCGTCACGATCATCACCGAGTCGGAAATCGCCTGGCTGTTCATCGCCGCCGGCATGCTGGTATGGTTCCTGCGCGCGCCGCCTGCCTGGCTGCGCAAAAGCGGCGCCAACGCCCTGCTGGCCGCCCAGATTCCGCACGCATCAAGCCTGTTCGCCGCCTTCGATGCGCCGGTGCTGACCCAGATCGCGCTGTTCTTCGCCAAGGCGGGTGCCTTCGTGTTCGGGTCCGGCCTGGCCATCGTACCTTTCCTGTACGGCGGCGTGGTGACCGAGCACCAGTGGCTCACCGAGAAGCAGTTCGTCGACGCGGTTGCCGTTGCCATGATCACCCCGGGTCCCGTGGTAATCACGGTCGGCTTCATCGGCTACCTGATCGCCGGCCTGCCGGGTGCGACCGTGGCGGCGCTGGCCACTTTCCTGCCCTGCTACCTGCTCACCATCATTCCGGCGCCGTATTTCAAGAAGTATGGCAAGCTGCCCGGGGTGCTGGCTTTCGTCGACGGCATTACCGCCGCGGCGATCGGCGCCATCGCCGGATCGGTCGTGGTCATTGCCAAGCGCTCGATCACCGATATGCCGACGGCGATCATCGCGGTGGTCACGATTGCTCTGCTGCTGAAATTCAAAAAACTGCAGGAGCCGGTAGTCATTGCCGCGGCCGCGCTGCTCGGCCTGGTGATCTATCCGCTGATGCACTGAGCGCACGCCCTGCGGCGCGGGGAGGAGCGATGAAAGTCTTGGATCAAGGCGTAGTGTTTTCCCTGCTGTCGGCCACACTGTTTGGCGCCAGTACGCCGTTCGCCAAGCAGCTGACCGGCAACGTGTCACCGGTTTTGCTGGCGGGTCTACTGTATGCCGGGAGTGGTGCCGGCCTGGCTTGCGTGTACCTCGCCAGGCGCGTGCGCGGGGTGCGGATAGCTGGCCTGGCGCGGGCCGATCTGCCATGGCTTGCCGGCGCTGTCCTGAGCGGCGGCGTGCTCGGGCCGGTGTTGCTGATGTACGGCCTCGTGCACACCGCCGCTTCCACCGCGTCCCTGCTGCTCAATCTGGAAAGCGTACTGACCGCCCTGCTGGCATGGTTCGCGTTCAAGGAAAACTTCGACCGGCGCATTGCATTGGGCATGTTGGCCATCGTCGGCGGCAGCGTGCTGCTGTCGTGGAATGGTATAACGAGCGATGGCTCGCTGGCGGGGCCGCTCGCCGTCGCCGGGGCCTGTTTGTGCTGGGGGATCGACAATAACCTGACCCGCCAGGTATCGGCCAGCGACGCAGTGCAGATCGCCTGTTTCAAGGGGCTCGCCGCCGGCTCCGTCAATCTGACGGTCGCTATGGCCATGGGCGCCGCGCCGCCCCCCCAGCTACCGCGGCGCTGGCTGCACTGCTGGGCTTCGTCGGCTACGGCCTGAGCCTGGTGCTGTTCGTGCTCGGCCTGCGCCATCTCGGCACGGCGCGCGCAGGTGCTTATTTTTCGCTGGCGCCGTTCGCGGGGGCGGCGATATCGCTGGCGATGCCGGGCGAGCATCCGGGTCCACTGTTCTGGGCTGCGGGCGCGCTGATGGCGACCGGGCTGTACTTGCACCTGACGGAAGCGCACACGCACGAGCACTTGCACGAAGCTATGGACCACTCACACAGTCACCGTCATGACGAACACCATCGGCATACGCACGATGACGGCTGGGACGGCACGGAACCACACGTTCACCGCCACGCGCACGCACCACTGCGGCACAGCCATCCGCATTACCCGGATATCCACCATCGGCACGAGCACTGAAGGGTCACGCCTCCTGCAGAGCGGAGGTGCGCGCTCCGTACCAAGGAATCGGTGCATACTCCGGCGGATGCCAACGCACGAGCCTGCCAGATATGCGGGCCACATAAATATAGTTACCACGCGATTCCGCGGACGGCGACCGGTCCGGTGTTCGCTCCCTTTAACTGGTCGCGTTCTGTTGAGGAGCGTCCCATGCTGCGTCCAACCCAATCGCCAGTCCTGGCTTGCCTGCTCGGCCTGTGCCTGTCCGCCCCGGCGCATGCCGACACCTGGAATTTCAAGTACGAATACTTTCAATACCATGTGATCTCAAGCGATGATGAGTATCGGGGCGTCGGGCTCGGATTCGGCGTCGAAGGCAGCTTCTCCGGTGTTGACTCGGACCTCGACGGCGTCCTTGAGCTGAACGAACTATCGTCGTTCAGGGCAGGCATGCCCATGATGGGCTGCCCGACCGGCATGTATATAGGCTGCGGCCTCGATGCGTTCCGCTTCAGCCCCGAAGGTGGACTGCACTTCTCAGGGTGGTCGATCGCAGATCTCGGCAACAATGGCATGGCCTCCTCCTTATCGGTCACCACCGGCCAGACAAGCGTGCTCGATGTCCGTTCGCCAACACATTTCCAGCACCACGAAACGCTCACATGGACACCCGAAACCAGGCTGATCGTCACGCAGGTGCCGGAACCGTCCACCTACCTGATGTTCGGAGCCGGCGCACTGCTGCTCGGCGCACTCGCGATGCGGCGCCAGCGGCTCCACAGGGACAGCATGAAGAAGCTGCCGACCATGCAGGCGCCAATGACGGCGAAGGTATCCTCATCCAGTTCGAACCCGGGCCACAGATTGCTGGCCGTCCCATGGGCCGCCACGCCATAGGCGGCGGTCACGGTCAGCCACCCGACCACGCGGCGGTAGCGCTCGCGCTGTCCCACGTCGGGATTGGCCAGCAGCCGGTTCATCAGTTAGCCGTCGAGCGAATCGACCACGATCATGCCCGCCGTGAAGCACGGCGCAAGGCCTGCATGACGATTGCCGCTACCGTCACCGCCGCGCCGCGCCTGCCCGGACCTGCCGTAAGCGATCGGGTCGACGATCGCGATGTGGTCCGGATCGAGCCCGTGGCGCAGCCCGAGCACAAACTTCAACAGCAATCCCTCCGGCGGGACAAGTTGCATTCATCGGGGCGACTACGGCGCGCGGATGCGCGACAGCCACCAGTTAGGGATTTACTACGAACACTTGTCGCAGACGCCGCGGACCGTCAGCTCGGCCTCTTCCGTCCGAAAGCCGGACGGCACCGCCACTTTGCTGCTCACCGGCACGTTCTCCAGGTAGACCACCTTGTCACAACTGGTGCACTGGAAGTGAGCGTGCTGGTGCGCCGTCGCGCGCGATACATTGGCCTTGAAACGCCAGACGCGGTCCTCGCTGACGATCTTATGGGCCAGGCCGTGCGCCACCAGCCAGTCGAGCACCCGGTACAGCGTGACCTTGTCCATCGGTTCGCCGGTAAACATTAACTCCATTCCTACTCACCTTTGTTCGCCGATGAATACCCGCCCCCACCACGCTATTTCGATCGCCGCCAGCGCCTTGGCGCTCGCATCCCCTGCCGCCCACGCCCAGCAGGAGGGTGCGTCCGCGGAAGTCCTCATGCCGACCGTGACAGTACAGGGGCAGGCCCTTCGCAAGGACGACCAAACCCGCCTGTCCGGCAAGGCCGAGGCACTGCCAGCCAGCGTCACCGTGGTGGAAGCACAAGAAGTGGCCACCATCAACATCGGCCGGGACATATCCAATATTTTCAGGCGTGTGCCCGGGGTCGTGGCCAACAACCTGGACCAGGGCGATACCGGCAATGGCTTCAAGATGCGCGGCTTTGCAACCCAGGGCACGCATGGCGCAGACGCCGCCGTGTATGTGGACGGCGTGCCGCAGAACATGCCGTCGAGCGAGGCCGGCGCCGGGCACGGACCGGCATTCCTGGAGTGGCTCACGCCCGAGATGGTCGGGCGCATCGAAGTCATCAAGGGGCCGGTGTCGGTGCGCCACGGTGACCAGAACCGTTCCGGCGCGGTCAACATCGTGACCCGCTCCGGTGCCGTCCCATCGAGCGCCGCCGTGAGCGTGGAAACCTACGGCGGGCGCCGTGCCTCGCTGATCCATTCGGCCAAGGCCGGCCAGGTAGATTCTTTGCTGGTCGCTGATGCCTACCGCACCGACGGTTACCGCAAAGGCACCTGGCTCGACCGGGACAAGCTGTTCTGGAAACTCTCCACCACCATCGGCGAGGCACGCTACAGCGCCCGGGTGAACCACTACCGCTCCAGCTTCGAAACTTCGGGCTACCTGAACTACGACCGGCTTGCCGGCGGCGCGGTGGCGCGTTCGGCAGCCGAAGAGAATATGCCCCTGGGCTTTGGCGACGGCCGCCGCACTTCGCTGGTGTTCGAGCGCACGCCACTGGGCGACACCGGCCTCCAGCTCACCGCCTACGCCGAAGACTTTGAACGCCTGCGCGCCACTGCCGCCGGCAATATCCTGCACAACGCCGGCATCGACGACCGGACCATCTACGGCGGCAGCGCGGCTTACCGCTTCGCCTGGACCTATGCATCGCTGTTGCTGGGAGCGGACCTGCGCCGCGACCGTGGCGATGGCACGCGCCAGCGCTATCAGAACCGCCTGCCGACCAGCACCTGGCTGACCAATCTCGGCCTCGGCCTCGACCTGATCACCTACGGCGTGTTCGGCGAGGTGCAGTACAAGCCGGCGCCGAACTGGCGCCTGACGGCCGGCTTGCGCCGCGACTGGTTCGATTACGAGATCGGCAATCGCAAGCTGCCGCAAGCATCAACTGACTACCGCAAGTCGGTGCTGACGCCGAAAATCGGCGCGGCCTGGAGTCCGCGAGCCGGCTTGACCGTGTTCGCCAATGCCGCCGAAGGTTTCCGTTCGGCGGCGGCGCAGCAGATCAGTCCCGCCGGCGCGGCCGGTCCGCTTGGGGCCACCGGTGGACGCGCCAATGCCGGCATCGCTCCCTCCAAGGTACGCTCGTACGATCTGGGCTTCGAGCCGGCGATCGTGCCCGCGTGGACGCTGGGCGCCACCTTGTTCCACACCTTGAACGAGGACGAGATCGTGCAAACCGGGGCGACCAGCTTCGCCTCGGTGGGCGATACGGCCTGCCGCGGCATGGAAATATCCACCCGCTGGCAGGCATCGGCCATGCTCGGCCTGTATGCCAGCTATACCCGCCTGTTCCAGGCCGAGATCAACAATCCGCTGCCTAACACGGCGCGCTTCATTTCAGTGGCCCGGCACCAGGCCAAGCTTGGAGCCGAACTGCAGCAGCCGCTGGCGCAGGGTGCGCTGCGCTACAGCGTCGATGCCTACCTGACCGCCGGCATACCATACGCCGCCGGCGCCCCGCTCACCGAACGTACGGTGCCCACTCACACACGCTACGACGCGCGCGTGTCGTGGGACTTGCGCCGGGTGCAGTTGACTGCCTTTGCCGTACTCCAGCCGCACGCCATCGGCGAAAGCTTCTTCGCTTCCGCCACCGGCCTGTGGGTGTCGCCGCAGCCGAAGCGCCACGGCGGCGTTTCGCTGCGCTACTTCTTCTAGGAGCCGGCATGCAGCACGCTATTCGTATCAGCCAACTGGTGGTGCAGTTTGGCCAGCGCCGCGTCATCGACGGGCTCAATCTTGAAGTGGCTCCCGGGTGCGTGTACGCCCTGCTCGGCGGGAACGGCGCCGGCAAGACCACCACGATCAACTCCCTGCTGGGCTTTGTCAGCCCGGCCTCGGGCGACATCGTCATTGGCGGGCGCTCGCTGCGCCTGGATGCCGGCGCGGCGCGTTCGCTGGCCTATCTCCCCGAGAACGTGGCGCTGTATCCGTATATGAGTGGCGTGGAGAACCTGATCTATTTCTGCGCGGCGGCAGGGCGCAAGGTGGACCGGCAAACGGCGTCCCGGCTGCTCGGCGAGGCCGGCCTGGACGCACAATTTCATCTCGCGCGCTGCGCCACGTATTCGAAGGGAATGCGCCAGAAGGTCGGCCTGGCGGTGGCGTCTGCGCGGCAAGCCATCGCCATGCTGCTCGACGAACCGACTTCCGGGCTGGACCCGGCCGCCACCAACGATTTCGCCACACAAGTGCGCGCGGCGGGCGAGCGTGGCATTGCCGTCCTGATGGCGACCCACGACCTGTTCAATGCCAAACAGGTGGCCGACCGCATCGGCATCATGAAGCATGGACGGCTGGTGGTGGAGGTGTCCGCACGGGAGATCGAGCGCCCCGAACTGGAACAGCTCTACCTTGAGCACGCGCGGGCCGCCGCATGATGCCGGCCCTGCTGCGCAAAGAGCTGCTTGCGCTCGCACGCGACACCCGTACCCTGCTGCTGGTGACCCTGTTCGCCATCCTGTTCATTGCGGTTTTCGTCAACGCGAAATCGCAGGTGGCCGAGGCATCCGCGCGAAAGGCCCTGGCGGAAGCCCAAGCGCGTGCGCAATGGGACCAGCAAGGCGACCGTCACCCACACCGCGGCGCGCATTTCGGCCTGTACGTGTTCGCACCAAGCTCCGTGCTGGCCGCGCTCGACCCCGGTGTGACGCGCTACCTGGGCGAGGCGCTGTGGCTGGAACCCCATCGCCGCAACATCTTGCGCTTTTCGGAAAGCGAGAGCGACGTGGTGTCGCTGCGCCTCGGTGAACTGTCGCCGGCTTACCTGTTCACCACCGTGCTGTCGCTGCTGATCTTTGCCTTGAGCTTCAATGCCGTCACCCAGGAGCGCGAAAGCGGTACGCTGCGCATGTCGTTCGGCGCCGGCATCCGCGCGCAAGACCTGATGCGCAGCAAGCTGCTCGCGCAGCTGACGATTCCCGTGTTCGTGGTGCTGCTGTCGTTCGCAGTCGTGCTGGCGTTGACGCCCGCCGAGCTGGCAGACCGGGTCATCTATCTGATGGGCGCAGTACTCGTGTATGCGCTCATCCTCACAGCGCTTGGACTGGCGGTATCGGCTTACTGCCGCACCAGCCAGCAAGCGCTGGCGACTTTGATGCTGCTGTGGATGGCGTTCACTTTCATCGTGCCGCGCGGCGCTGCCGCCATGGCCAACGCGCTAGTCCCTTTGCCGTCAGCCGAACAATTCTGGAACGCGATCAAGCGCGACGATGAGGATGGCTTGCCGGGCGACGGTACGCTGGCCGAACGTGGCAAGCGCTACGACGCCGCCCTGCTCAAGCAATACGGGCTTGGCCGGCTCGAAGACCTGCCGGTTGGCGCCTATGCGCTGCGGCGCATGCAGCGCGACGCCTATGCCGACAAAGTGCACGCCATCCATTTCGACCGCCTGTGGGCAAGCTACAGCCGGCAAGAGGCTATCATGGCCGCGGCCGGCGTGCTCAGTCCGGCCGTGGCGCTGCGCCTGGCGTCGATGAAACTGGCAGGGACCGACATCCGGCACCGTAAGGATTTCGAGGATCAGGCCGAGGCCTACCGCCAGTATGTCAACACGGCGATCGACACCTGGGACGCGGCACATTCGCGCGGAATGCGTTCTTTTGAAGAGAAGTATGCCGGCAATTCAGTCTGGCAGTCGATCCGACGCTTCGAGTACCTCCCTCCTGCCGCCGGCACCGCACTTCGGTTTGCGCTGAGCGAGCTGTGGGTCCTGTGCGGCTGGCTCGCCGCCGCGGCCGGTCTGCTGGTCCTTGCAACCAGAAAGGTCCGGCCATGATGCTGCTGTCCGCCGAATGGATGCGCTTTCGGAGCCACCGTAACAACCTCCTCATCGGCGCGATGCTACTTCTTCTCTTGTGCGCGAGCGCCTGGTTTGCCGGAGGCTCGGCCTCGGCTTACCGGCAACTGGAGCGCGAGCGCATGGCCGCATGGGACAGTCATCTTGCCAAGCAAGACAAGGCAGTCTCCGGGACATCCGCGCCGGAGTCTCTTGATGCCGCCCGCCAGGCCTATGAGTTCGGCCGCGCAGTAGCCCCGCCGGCCCTGCGGCCAGCCCCCGGCGGCCTGGTCCTGGCCGTACAGCAGTTCTACAAGCAGCCCTTCGATGTGAAGGTGTCCATCGACAGCCGGCATCTCGACCCGCGCCGCGGCGCGCCCTTGGGCAATCCCCTGCTTGAGAGCTTTGGCATTCCCGATTTTGCCGTGGTGGCGGCCCTGCTGATTCCGCTTGCCGTGATTGCCTTTGCCTATGACCTGGTGCACGAGGCGCGCGAACGCGGCATCTGGCCGCTCATCCGTGCCCAGGCGGCCTCGCCGATGCGGCTTGTGCTGGCCGCTCTGGCGGTCCGGTTTCTTGTTGTGCTCGGCACGGCGAGCCTGGCATCGGCCCTGGCGTTTTCGCTCGACCCTGGCGCCGCCGGGGCGGACCTGCTTGTATGGCTGGGCTTCTTGTCGCTCTATACCCTGCTCTGGGTGCTGACCGCCGGCATGTTCAACCTGACCAGGCTGTCGTCGGCGGGCAGCGCGCTCGGCCTGATCGGGCTGTGGCTGGTGCTGAATGTGGTGTTCCCGGCCTGGCTGAGCCGGTACGCCGAAGAACGCGTGCCGCTTCCTGCGCGCGAAGCGACCGTGATCGCGGTGCGTTATGTCCAGCACGAAGCGGAAGAACGCATGCCCGCCTTGCTCGACGATTGGTACGAGCGCCATCCCCAGCACCGCCCCGCCAGCGTGCAAAGCCATACCTGGCCCCTTACCTACGTGCCGAAAATGATCTGGCAGGACCGGCGGATTGCCGCAATGATGGGTCGCTTTCAGCACGCGCGGATGGAGCAGGCCGAGGTGCTCGGACCGCTGCTTTGGCTGGCCCCGGGCCTGGGCCTGACCCGGACCGCCGACCGGCTCGCAGGCGCGGACCCGGCGCAGTTCAAACGCTATGCCGACGAGGTGGAGGCGCTGGAGGAGCGCTGGCGCGCCGTCCTGGCGCCTTCAGTGATGAGCTATCGCGGCTTGAGCTCAAGCCAGATGCGTGAGGTGCGTGGGCTTGGCATCCGTCGGCCATAAGAATATTCTTACAATGCCTGCCGTAATCCAATACAATGATTGCCGTTTGAATAATATTATGCGGCAAGTTTCACCGTCGCTTCAGGACGTCTTCATTGATATCGAAGGATTACCATGAATATTCTTGCTGGTCCTGCCCTGTCATTCCAGGGCATCGACGCTGCCAGCGGCAACTGGCGGGTTTCGGTCCTGTTCGCTGTGCAGGGCAACGGCGTGCCGGAAGTGAGCGTGATTGACGCCGGCGGCGTGACCCACCTGGGCGGGCCGGCCACCTTGCACAAGCGTGAAGGCCAGATTTCCGTGCTGCGCTATGACATCAGCGTTCCGCTGGGGGAGCGAACCGTGACCTATGCCGTCGGTTCGGCGCGCTACACGTTTGCCGTGCCGGCCGCCGGCGCAGGCCCGCGCATGGCCTATGGGTCCTGCAACGGTTTCTCCAGCGAGCGCCTGCGGGAATCGTACGCGGCCGATGGGGACGACGACGACGCGGTTGACGACAACAAGCCGCTGGCGGATGCAAACTGGCTCATCCTGCAAGAGAAACACGAAGACTGCGCCTACCACCTGCTCGTACTGGGTGGGGACCAGGTCTATGCCGACGAGATTCGCTGCAAGCTCAAGGACCTGCGAAAGAAAATGGGGTGGTCACGCTCCGCGCTCTATCAACAGGATGGGCCTGAAGTTCAGGACTTGCTCGACGACTTTTACTGGAACCTGTACCTGGAGCGTTGGCAAGCAGGCGCGCCGCGCACAAGCTTCGCACAGATCCCATCGGTGACGATGTGGGACGACCACGACATCATCGACGGCTGGGGTTCGCTCGATGGGATCGAGAACACCAAGCTGTACCAGGCCATGTTCGCCGCGGCAAACAAATACTTCCTCCTGTTCCAGCGCCACCGCGGCCCGGACACCGCGCGCCCGCCGGAATACCTGACGGCGGGCGGCCATACGCTGGGCTTTCAGGTAGGCACTTTCGGCTTGCTGGTGCTGGACCTGCGCAGCGAGCGCTCCGGCGAGTCGATCATGTCGAGCGAGAGCTGGACATCCGCGCTACGGTGGATCGACCAGCGCAAAGGCGTGTCCGAGCCCGATGGCCTGGCCCATCTGTTTGTCGTCTCGAGCATTCCAGTCATGCATCCCGGCTTCCAGGCCCTTCAGAATGCGCTGGGCATGATACCCGGCCAGCAGGAGGCTGAAGATGACCTGCGCGATCACTGGACCGCCGCCGAACATGAAGACGAGCGCATACGCCTGATCAAACGCCTGTTCGGATTTGCCGACCGCACTGGCACTTGCGTCACCATCGTGTCCGGCGACGTGCACGTGGCGGCCCACGGACTGATCGAACATACCCGCCACGCGACGCGGCGCAATCAGGACCTGATCCACCAGTTGACGGCCTCCGGCATCGTCCACCCTCCCCCTCATGGCACCCTCATGTTCGGGCTGAACCGCCTGCTCGAAGACGAAGAGGACATCGATATCTTCATCAAGGGGAGAATGCTCAAGTTCAAAGGCGCAGAGAGCAGGTTTATCGGGGCGCGCAACTGGCTGTCAATCGAACCGAATGGTCCGAAGGCGCCTAATCCTCACGATGTGTACGTGAAATGGTACGTCGAGGATGTGGATAAGCCGTTTCAGCTGGTGATTGCCGGAAGTACCGCGTAAGGCGACAGGCGCCCTTCGCTGAGCCGACGAACATGGCGGTCACCGGCGAAATATCCAGAACAAGACCGTGACGACCAGGGAAATCAACAAGCAGGTGGTCAGCGGAAAATAGAACTGGAATCCTTCGCGTACGACATGTATATCGCCCGGCAAGCGACCGAATGGAAACCTGGACAGCCAGGGCCAGGCGATACCGCTGGCCAGCAGAACGAAGCCGCTAATGATCAGGAAGCGCTGCATGGTAAGTTCAGGCTCTGTTTGCGCCTGGTAGATGATGGCATACCCGGACCCAGATTAGCAGGAACGAAGCGGGTGCCGCGCCGGTCTGAGATAAATGGGAT
>CAMLFK010000073.1 GCA_946479255.1 uncultured Oxalobacteraceae bacterium | reverse complement strand
ATGACCGCCTTGGGCATGGACCCTGCCGGTATCGATGTGGCCGCGGTGACCGCCGCGGCCGATGCCGCCGGCCTGGTGGTTGGCACCTCGCCCGAGCAGATCGACGCCGCCATTGCCAAAGCCGTCAATGTGCCGGCGCGTCCGCAAGGCCGCATGACTTTCGACCAGTTCGGTTCGCTGGTACAGCTGCAGCAGAATGTGTATGACGCGACCAATGCTCTGACTTATGAAGACCGCAAGAGTGCCGGCCTGAGCGTGTCCCTGCCAATCTTCCCGCGCACTGGTGCCGAAGGCTTCCTGCAAATTACCGAGAAATTCACCGATTCGACGCAGTACGGTTCGGTCACCAGCGAAAAGAAATCGACCCAGGACGGCTACACCGCCGGCAACCTGCAGCGTTTCTCCGCTGGCTCGGACGGCATCATCCTTGGCCAGTACAGCAATGGCAAGTCGCAAGCGCTGGGCCAGGTCGTGCTGGCGAACTTCGCCAATCCGAATGGTCTGTCGCCTTTGGGTAACAATGCCTGGGCCGAGACATCGACCTCGGGTGTGCCGCTGGTAGGTACGCCGAACTCCGGCAGCCTGGGGGTGTTGCAGTCGTCGGCGGTGGAAAACTCGAACGTCGACCTGACTGCTGAGCTGGTCAATATGATCACGGCGCAGCGGGTTTATCAGGCCAACGCGCAGACCATCAAGACCCAGGACTCGGTGCTGCAGACGCTGGTGAACCTGCGTTAATCGAGCAATAACCGCAATAGTTAACGTCGTCATCCCCGCGAAGGCGGGGACCCATAGCACGTCAACGCAGAGTTTGCTTTTCTCTCTGATCGAATGTGATATGGGTTACTGCGGGGGCGCCGAGCCCTTCGCGGGAATGACGGGGTCGGAGGGAGCAATAAATGGACCGTCTCATCTACACCGCCGGCAGTGGCGCCAAGCACATCCTGGAACAGCAGGCGACGACGGCGCACAACCTGGCCAACGTCAGCACCACGGGTTTCCGGGCGCAGATCGACGCTTTCCGTGCGGTGCAGGTGGAAGGGGCGGGGTCCTTGCCGACCCGTGCATTCGTCACCAACGCCACGGTCGGTGCCGACTTTTCCTCCGGCCAGCTGCAAACCACCGGCCGCGACCTGGACGTGGCCTTGAAAGGCAAAGGCTGGATCGCCTTGCAGATGGCTGACGGCAGCGAAGCCTATACCCGCCACGGCGCCTTGCAGATGAACGCCAATGGCCTGTTGCAAACCTCCAACGGCCAGACCGTGCAGGGCGACGGCGGCCCGATCACCGTGCCGCCGGAAGTCACGGTGGCCATCGGCGGCGACGGCACCATTTCGACCATCGCCAGCACCACCAAACCCGGCGCACCAACCGTGCTGGGTCGTATCAAACTGGTTAATCCTCCCGAAGCCGACCTGGTGCGCGGTGACGATGGCTTGTTCCGCCTGAAGAACGGCGGCGCGGCCCCGGCCGACCCGACCGTCGCCGTGGCCGGCGGCATGCTCGAAGGCAGTAACGTCTCCGCAGTCGATGCCATGGTGACCATGATCTCTTTGGCAAGGTCCTTCGAAACGCAAATGAGCCTGATGAAGAATGCCGAGAATAACGCTGCGAAAGCCGACCAGATCCTCGCTTTGAGTTGACACGCAGCACCGCATAATTGTCTTCATCGTCAAGGCGTGGCACTTTGCCCGCCAACTGACACTGGAGAAGACAATGATTCGTTCCCTGTTCATCGCAAAGACCGGCCTCGAGGCGCAGCAGACCAATCTCGATACCATCACCAACAACCTGGCCAACGTCAGTACCAACGGCTTCAAGCGCTCGCGCGCCGTGTTCGAAGACCTGCTGTACCAGAACGTCCGCCAGCCAGGCGCGCAATCGTCCCAGCAAACCAATCTACCCTCCGGCATGCAAGTCGGTACCGGTGTGCGGGCGGTGGCGATCGAACGAATCCATACCCAGGGCAATCCCCAGCAAACCGGCAACTCCAAAGACCTGATGGTCAACGGCGCCGGCTTCTTTTCCGTGCTGCTGCCGGACGGTACCGCCGCTTACACCCGCGACGGCTCCTTCCAGAGCGATTCCAACGGCCAGCTGGTCACTTCCAGCGGCTTCGTCATCCAGCCCGCCATCACCGTTCCCGCCAACGCCCAGTCGATCACGGTCGGACGCGACGGCACCGTCTCGGTCACCTTGCCAGGCACCACGGCGCCATCGCAGATCGGTACCCTTCAGCTGACCACCTTCGTCAATCCGGCCGGACTGGAATCGAAGGGCGAGAACCTGTACGTGGAAACCGGCTCGTCCGGCAGCCCCAATACCAACACCCCCGGTACCAATGGTGCCGGCGTCATCATGCAAGGCTATGTGGAAACCTCGAACGTGAACGTGGTCGAGGAAATGGTCAACATGATCCAGACCCAGCGCGCTTACGAAATCAATAGTAAGGCCATCACCACGTCCGACCAGATGCTGGCCAAGCTGGCGCAGCTCTGATAGCCGCAGCAGGAGAAATCATGAAAACCGTTTATATAGTTGCTGCTTCCTTGCTGGCCCTGGCCGGCTGCTCGACCACCCCCAGCTCCATCGTCCAGGTGCCGACCAGCGCCCGCCCGGTGTATGCCGAACAGAACGCGCCCAGCAACGGCGCCATCTTCCAGACCGCATCCTATCGCCCGATGTTCGAAGACCGCCGCGCGCGTCACATCGGCGACATGCTGACCATTAACATCATCGAGAAAACCTCGGCCGTCAAAGCCGGCGCCAGCTCGGGCAACAAGAGCGGTTCGGCCGGCTTCACCGCGCCAGGCATCCTGCGCAGCACTTTCGGCGCAGCCATCTCGACCGATGCGTCCACCAAGTTTTCCGACGCCGACAACCAGAGCGCCAGCAACACCTTCACCGGCACCATCGGCGTGACCGTCACCGAAGTGCTGCCGAACGGTAACCTGATCGTGGCCGGCGAGAAGCAGGTCGCCATGAACAAGGGCGTTGAGTTCATCCGCTTCTCCGGCATGGTCAGCCCAGACACCATCGGCACCGGCAACACGGTGTCGTCGACCCAGGTCGCCGATGCGCGCGTGGAATACCGCACCAACAGCCAGATCGACCGCGCCGAAGTGACCGCCATGGTGTCGCGCTTCTTCCAGTCGCTGCTGCCATTCTGATCGGACCTGCCATGCGCGCCACTTTCGCCGTTCTCGGTTTGAGCCTTGCCTTGCTGCTGCCCCAGGCGGCCCACGCCGCCCGCCTCAAGGACCTGACTTCCATTGCCGGCGTTCGCCAGAACCAGTTGAGCGGCTACGGCATCGTCGTCGGCCTGGACGGCAGCGGCGACCAGACCACCCAGACCCCGTTCACCGTGCAGTCGATCATGTCGATGCTGCAAGCCAAGGGTGTCAACCTGCCACCCGGCACCAGCCTGCAATTGAAGAACGTGGCGGCCGTCATGGTCACCGCATCCTTGCCGGCTTTCGCCCAGCCCGGCCAGCCGATCGACATCACCGTCTCGTCCATCGGTAACGCCAAGAGCCTGCGCGGCGGCACCCTGATCATGACCCCGCTCCAAGGCGCGGATGGCCAGGTGTACGCCATGGCGCAAGGTAACGTACTGGTCGGCGGCGTCGGCGGCTCGGCCGGCGGCGCACAGACGCAAGTCAATCACCTAGCGGTCGGCAAGATCTCCGGCGGCGCCACCGTGGAACGCGCGCTTGCATCGAACCTGGGCCAGGATGGCCACATCCGCCTGGAGCTGAACACCACCGATTTCGAGACCGTCAGCCGCGTGGTCGAGGCCATCAATAACCATTTCGGCCCAGGCATCGCTACCGCGATCGACGGGCGCGTCATGCGCGTGCGTTCGCCCTCGTCGAGCGACCAGCGCGTGGCCTTCATCGGCATCCTGGAAGGGCTGGAAGTGAGCCCGGCCAAGGTGGCGGCCAAGGTCATCATGAACGCCCGCACCGGCTCGGTGGTGATGAACACCGCCGTCATGCTGGACAGCTGCGCGATTTCGCACGGTAACCTGTCGGTGACGATCAGCTCGGAGCCGCAGGTGAGCCAGCCGAACGCCTTGTCGGGCGGCCAGACCGTGGTCACGCAAAACACCAGCGTGGAAGTGAAGAAGGACCCGGGCAAGGTATTGATGCTCAAGGGCGGCGCCTCGCTGGCCGAAGTGGTCAAGGCGATGAACGCCATCGGCGCCTCGCCGCAGGATCTGCTGTCGATCCTGCAGGCGCTCAAGGCGGCCGGCTCGCTCCAGGCCGAGCTGGAAATCATCTAAGGCGGCTGTCATGATTGCACCTACCAGCAACGATCTCTCCAGCCGCCTCGCGGTCGACACCAAGGGCCTGTCGGACCTGAAGCAGTCGGCCAAGGACGGTTCGCCTGACGCGCTCAAAGGTGCGGCCACGCAGTTTGAGGCCATGTTCCTCAACATGATGTTGAAAAGCATGCGCGACGCCACGCCGCAAGAAGGCATGCTGGACAACCAGCAGACCAAAATGTTCACCGGCATGCTGGACCAGCAGATGAGCCAAAACCTGGCCAAGCGCGGCGTCGGCCTGGCCGACATGCTGACCCGACAGCTGGGTTCGCAAGCTTTGAATGCCAAGGCCCTGGCCATCGGCGGCGACCAGAACGTGCAGACCAGCCCGGCCATGCCGGAACCGCGCGATGCCGGCGAACTGATGAGTACGCCCGGCGCGCTGCTGGCGCCGTCGGCGATTCCTACCGGCGGCGGCAACGGGGTCAGCAAAACCCAGGCGCCCCACGTGCGCGCCTTCCAGCAAAAACTGGAATCGCACGCCAACGTGGCCGAGCAGGCCACCGGCATCCCGGCCAAGTTCATGCTCGGCCAGGCCGCGCTGGAAACCGGCTGGGGCAAGCGCGAAATCCGCAATGCCGATGGCACTTCCAGCAACAACCTGTTCGGCATCAAGGCCGGCCCGGGCTGGAAGGGCAAGGTAGCCACCGCCGTGACGACCGAGTATGTCAATGGCAAGCCGCAGACCCGCATCGAGAAATTCCGCGCCTACGATACCCCGGCCGACAGCTTCAAGGATTACGCCAAGCTGCTGACCAATAATCCGCGCTACGAGAAAGTGCTGGCCAACGCCAAGGACGCCGCCGGTTTCGCGCATGGCCTGCAAAAGGCCGGTTACGCGACCGACCCGATGTATGCCGCAAAGCTGAGCCGCATCATCAAGCACAATCTTGCGTGAAAGAAATGACAAGTAAGTTGTCTCTTCACCATCTAGTTTTTCGAAATACTGCCGTCAACAGCAGTACTTACTAAGAGAAAATCGACATCATGGCCGGAAATCTACTCAGTATTGGCAAAAGCGGTCTGTTCGCCGCCCAGGTTGGCCTGTCCACGGCAGGGCACAATATCGCCAATGCCAATGTGCCCGGCTACAGCCGCCAGACCGTGGTGCACGAGTCCGCGCCTGCCCAGGACCTTGGCTATGGCTTCGTCGGCAGCGGCACCCAGATCGGCGAGATCAAGCGCTATTCCGACAATTTCTTAAACGCCCAGGTGCGCGCGGCCCAGTCGTCCAAAAGCTCGCTCGATTCCTTCCACGCGCAGATCGCCCAGGTCGATAACCTGCTGGCCGACACCACTTCCGGCCTGTCGCCGGCGCTGCAAGACTTCTTCAAGGGTGTGCAGGACGTCGCCTCCAATCCGGCCTCGGTCGCCTCGCGCCAGGCCTTGCTGTCGACCGCCGACTCGCTGGCCGCGCGCTTCCAGGGCCTCAACGGCCGCCTGGAAGAGATTCGCGACGGCGTCAACACCCAGATCACCTCCAACGTCACGCTGATCAATTCCTATGCCCAGCAGATCGCCCAGCTCAACGACCAGATCGGCGCCTTCAGCAGCTCCGGCCAGAGCCAGCCGAACGATTTGCTGGACGCCCGCGACAAGCTGGTGGCGGACCTGAACAAGCAGGTCAGGGCCACCGTCGTCGCCGGCACCAATAACAGCCTGACGGTGTCGATCGGTACCGGCCAGCCGCTGGTGGTCGGCACCAAAGCCTTCGAGCTGGCCATCACCACCTCGCCGACCGACCTCAATCGTGTACAGGTGGGCTACATCAGCGGCGACAAGGTCACCGTGCTGGGCGATAAGGCCTTGAGCGGCGGGGAGCTGGGCGGCCTGTTCGAGTTCCGCTCCACGACCCTGGACCGGGCCCAGAATTCGCTGGGCCGCATCGCCTTGACCTTGGCCTCCGCATTCAACGACCAGCACGCGCTCGGCCAGGACGAAGCGGGCGTCATGGGCGGCAAATTCTTTACCGAAGCCGAAGCCTTTGTGGGCCGCAACCGCAACAACAGCGCCATCAGCACCACCGAAGTGACGGCGCGCGTGGCCGATCCGTCCAAGCTGACCCAGAGCGACTACCTGCTCAGCTTCGACGGCGTCAACTACTCCGTCACGCGCCAGTCGGACAATCAGGAAACGGTCATCAGCCCGTATCCGCAAACCGAACCGCAGGTGATCGACGGCGTCGAGTTCAACGTCACCGGTATCGCCGCGATGGGCGACAGCTTCATGATTCGCCCGACCATCAACGGCGCCGCCGGATTCGCGGTGGAGCTGCGCGACCGCAGCAAGATCGCCGCCGCCGCGCCGATCACCACCAATGCGCCGATCAGCAACAAGGGCGCCGCCAAGATCAGTGAAGGCAGTATCAGCGCCGAATACCTGGAACCGGGCAATGCCCTGGCCGCGCCGCTCACCCTCAGCTACAGCAGCGCGACCACCGGCCTGTCGGGCTTCCCGCCGGGGCAGAACATCACGGTCACACATAACGGTGTCGACACCGCGTACCCGGCCGGCACCGACCCGGTCCCTTACCTGGACGGCGCCAAGTACAGCTTCGGTGGCGTGAACATATCCTTCATCGGCGCGCCGGCGGAGGGCGATACCTTCACCGTCGCGCCGAACATCAGCGGCGTGGGCGACAACCGCAATATGCGCGCGCTCGGTGCGCTCCAGACCACCAACATCATCGACGGCAAGAGCGCGACCTTCCAGTCATCGTATGCGGAACTGGTCAGCTTCATCGGTAACAAGACCCGCGAAGTGCAGGTCAACGGCCAGGCCGGCGAAGCGCTGCTGGCCCAGGCCCAGACTGCCCAGCAGGGCGTTTCAGGCGTCAACCTGGATGAGGAAGCCACCGCGCTGCTCAAGTACCAGCAGGCCTACCAGGCCGCCGGCAAGGTCATGCAAATCGCCAGCACCCTGTTCGACACCTTGCTGTCGCTGGGCCGCTAAGCTTAACGTTACGCCCTGAGAGATCATTATGCGTTTAAGTACTGCCTCGATTTACGAAACGGGCGTCAACCAGATGGGCACCCTGCAGGGCAACCTGGCCAAGACCCAGATGCAGCTGTCGACCCAGCGCCGCATCCTGACCGCCGCGGACGACCCGATCGCCTCGGCGCGCGCGCTCGAAGTGACGCAGTCGCAGTCGGTCAACACGCAGTACGCGACCAACCGCCAAAATGCCCGCAGTTCGCTGTCGCAGGTGTCGCTGGCGCTGCAAGGCACCACCTCGCTGATTCACGACGTCAAGACCATCGCCGTCAACGCTGGCAACGGCGCCTTGTCGCATGCCGACCGCCAGTCGCTGGCGACCGAGCTGCAAGGCCGGCTGGACGACTTGATGGGACTGGCCAACACCGCCGACGGCGCCGGCGGCTATCTGTTCTCGGGCTATAAATCGACCACGATGCCGTTCACCCAGACCTCGACCGGGGCGCAGTACCAGGGCGACCAGGGCCAGCGCCTGTTGCAGGTAGGCTCGTCGCGCCAGGTCCCGATCAGCGATTCGGGCACCTCGGTGTTCGAGAATAACGCGACCGGCAACGGCACCTTTCTTACGCGCCCCGGTGCCGCCAATACCGGCTCGGGCATCGTCTCGACCGGTTCGGTGAGCGACGCGCAGGCGCTGACCGGGCACGATTACGAAGTGCGCTTCGCGCTCAGCGCCGATTCGCCGCCGGTGACTACCTATCAGGTTCACGACAGCACCACCGGCCTCGATGTGGGCGCACCGGCGCCTTACGAGAGCGGCAAGAAGATCTCGTTCGACGGCATGGCTTTCGATGTGGCCGGCGTGCCTGCCGATGGCGACACCTTCACGGTCAAGCCGAGCGAGAAGCAGTCGCTGTTCACCACCGTGACGAATATGATCAACGCCTTGCGCACGCCGGCGGCCGGCGCCAGCGGCCAGGCGCGCCTGACCAACGACCTCAATGCCGCGCACGATAATCTGAACGCCTCGCTCGATAATGTGCTGGGTGTGCAGGCCTCGATCGGCTCGCGCATGAAGGAACTCGATTACCTCGACAGCGCGGGCGAGGATTTGAACATCCAGTATTCGGCGACCCTGTCGGAACTGCAGGACCTCGATCCGATCAAGGCGCTGTCGCTGTTTGCACAGCAGCAGTTCACGCTGGAAGCGGCGCAGAAATCGTTCAAGGCGATGTCGGGGTTGTCGCTGTTTAACTTCATCGGCTAGTTGATCTAAGCTCCGCCATACATTGTCATTCCGGGCATTGCCGGCCCTTGACCACGGTCTTCACGCGCTCGACCAGACCCGAGGCCGTGCATCAGAATATGAGCTATAATGAGAATGATAACGATTCTCATTTGCGCAGACAAGACTCATTCGCCATGCCGACCTCATTTCTGACCGCCAAAGCCATCAAGGAAGGGCTGCGCATTGTCCATTTGTGGACCGGGCTGGTATTCGGCGCCATCCTTGTGGTGCTCGGCCTGACCGGCGTTGCGCTGGCCTGGATGGATGAACTCGACGGCGCGCTCAATCCAACGCTGCTGCACGCCGCGCCGCCCAATGGTGTCCTGGCCGGCACGCCGCTGCCGATGACGCCCGAGGCGGTGCAGCGCATCTACGACCGGCTGGTGCGCGACAGCGCATACGGCAAGCCCAGCCAACTGATGCTGGCGGCGCATGCCGGCGAAGTGGCGGTGGCCTGGTACCGGCCGGCGGTCAAGACGACATCGAGCTGGCGCCAGGACATCGCGCGCCAGGTGATGGTCGACCCGGTCACGCTGAACGTCACCGGCGAGCGCAATTACGGCGAGGCCGGGCTGTCGCGGCCTTTGCTCATGCCGACCCTGTTTCACGTACACCGCTACCTGCTGACCGGCGAGACCGGCAAGTTCGTGGTGGCGCTGACCGGTGTATCGGCGCTACTGACCTGCCTGACTGGTATCGTGCTGTGGTGGCCGCGCCTGACCGCGCGTGCGTTCCGGCACGCTGTCACGGTGCGCTTCGGCGGCTCGTGGCCGGCCTTTAACTTCCAGCTGCACCGCGCCGCCGGCTTCTTCGCCTTGCCGGTGCTGCTGGTGATGGCCGTGTCCGGTATCTACTTCAATATGCCTTCGTGGGTGACACCGACGGTGGCTGCCGTGTCGAAGTGGGCGCCGCATCCGACCGCCGTCAACCGCAGCCCGGCCGAAGCGCCGCGCGTGCCGCTCTCTGAAGTCATCGCGGCGGCGCAGGCACGCTTTCCGGAAGCGCGGGTAGGGCGGGTGTCGGTGCCGCAGAAGGCCAGCCAGCCGTGGGAAGTGCGCCTGCGCCAGGAGGGCGAAGTGCGCCAGGGGCCGGGCGCGACGCGCGTGTCGGTCGACGCGGGCGACGCCAGCGTGCTGCGGGTGATCGATCCCGTCAAGGCGCAGGGTGGGGAGCTATTCTTCAGCTGGATGTACCCGCTGCATACGGGCGAGGCGTTTGGGCTGGTGGGACGGGCGTTTATCAGCTTGTACGGGCTGGCGCCGTTGATGTTTTTTGTGACTGGGTTGGTGGTGTGGTTGAAGATTCGGCGGGCGAAGCCTGTTAAATCACTGAAAGTCGCTAGCCGTGCAACTGTCATCCCCGCGAAGGCGGGGACCCATAGCACCTCACCGCAGTTGCACATTACTTCACAGCGCTAAGGTGGTATGGATCCCCGCCTCCGCGGGGACGACGTAGTGTTACTTTGCGGCTTCCACGACAACCCGGCCCTCGATCCCAGCCGGCTTGTCACCTTCACCTTCAATAATCACATTCAGCTGACGCACTCCCTTACCAACCGGTAGCCTGACCACCAGCTTGGTGGGCGTGAAGTCATCCTTCTTGGCCAGCAGAACCCCATCCATCCAGACCTCCGCCTTGCCGCTGATGCGCGTGAAGTTCAGCACGCCGGTACCATCGGACAGCTTGGCGCGCGGCTCGAAGCTTGAGCGGTACAGGTGGAACGGGCCACCCAGCCCATCGGCGCCCACGGTGCCTTTTTCCAGCATCGGCGGCGTCCCCCAGCCCCAGGTGTTCATGTCGAAGTCCGCAGTCACCTGATTCGGATCCGGACGCTTGGTGCTGCCTGGCGAGATTCGCCAGCTGGTGACGAAAGTAAGCGGCGCTTCAAACGATGCAACCGTCGGCAGCTATATGAATTTGACATCGCCCACCCGCCTGCCGGAATAGCAGGGGCTTAGGCTTTGCGTTCGGCCAGCAGCGCGGCCGAAGCTTCGATCAGTTCGCGGCGGGTGCTCTGCAGTGCCGGTGCGGATGACTGGCTCGGCACGGCGAAGCGTGCCAGTTCGCTGGCCATGGCGGTCACGGCGCCCGACAGGGTGTCGGGCCGATTCACGTCTGCCAGCGCACCTTGCGAGGTGGTGCCGGCGACACTTTCGAAGGCGGCGATCGCCTCGCTCATGGCGCTGACCTTGTGCTGCAGATTGTATTCGTCGCGGTCGGCGACGAACCAGACGTCGTCCATGCGCGAGGTGCTGCCGTCGGTCCTGGTGAAGCTGCCGGTCAGGCCAACCCAGTTACCGCTGTTCTTTTCGCTGGTCTTGCCCGCAGCCGTGGACAGGCTGGCGATGCCGAGGCTGTCCAGACCATGCAGTTCGCCGGCCTGGCTGATGGCGTCCGCATTGGCATCGACCCACACGCGCAGCTCGCCGAACGCGGCGTCGCCCTGATCGACCTTGCCGTCGCCATTGCTGTCGAGCGGCGCGAGGGCGGCAAAGCCGTCGGCCGCGCGGCCGTCCGGCAGCGCGGTGGCGGTGCCGAACAGTTCGGCGCCGCTGTCGATGCTGCCGTTACCATCGCGGTCGCGCACCAGCAGGCCATCGCCGGGGCCGACCCAGCCGGTGCGCACCGCCGCGCCGTCGGCGAACAGGTCGAAGCGCACGCCTTCCGCAATCGAGCGGGTACGCACGCCGTCGCCGTCCAGGTCGAGGATCAGCGGACTGCCTTCGGGCAGCACCGCCAGTTGGGTTGGGGTGAGCGCGTCGTGCTGGGCGGCCGTGAGCGCACATACCTGTTCGGCGGTCAGCGCGGCCACCTGGGCGATGCGCAGTGAGCGCATCTGGGCGGTGGTGAAGGCGCCGATCTGTTCCAGCGACAGTGCCGCCACCTGCACGGTGGTGAGGATGGCCACCTGGGTGGTGCGCAGCATGCCGATATCGGCGGCGTCGATGGCCGCAAGCTGTTCCACCGTCATGACTTTGAACACGCTGGTGGAAAGGGCGCGCACCTGGACGCCTTCCAATGCGGTGAGCTGCTCGGCGGTGAGGCCCGCGGCCTGGGACGCGACCAGCGCGCCCAACTGGCTGGTGGCCAGCGCGACAATGCGTTCCACCGACAGGGCATTGATCTGCGCGGTCGACAGCGCGGCCATCTGGGTCGTGCGCAGCAGGTTCAGGTCCGGGATCGCGCCGAGCTGCTCAAGACTCAATATGCGTATTTGCGCCGTGTTGAAGGCTTTGAGCGAGACCGGGCCGAGGGCGGCGATCTGGTCGACGCTCAGGCTGGCCACCTGGGTGGTCTTGAGCACCTCCAGCTGGCGGCTCGACAAGGCGGCCACGTCGTCGAGCGCGATGGCGGCGATCTGTTCGGTGGTGAGGACGGCGATGGCCACGGTGTTGATGGCCCGCACCTGGGCCGTGGTCAGCGCCACCAGTTGATCGGTGGAGAGCTGCTGCACCTGGCGGGTGGTGAGTGCGGCCACCTGGCTGGTGCGCAGCGTAACGAGGCGCGCTTCGTCGAACGCCGCCATCTGGGTCGAGCTGAGGGCGCCGATCTGCACCGTGGTGAATGGCGCAAGCGTGGGCAGCGCGGCCAGTTGCTCGCTGCTGAGGACGCGCAGCTGGGCGGCCGTGAGCGCGGCCAGCGCGCTGGTGGACAGGAATCCGAACTGTTCGGTGCCGATGCCGGCCAGCTGCGCGGTCGACAGCGCGACGGCCTGGCGCGTGCTGATGCCGGCCAGTTCGTCGCCGGTCAGCACGGCGATCTGCTCGGTGGAGAGGGCCGCCACCACGCTGGTGCTGAGCGCGCGGAACTGGGCCGAATTGAAAGCGGTGATCTGGTCGGTGGCGAGCGAGCGCACCTGGCCGCTGGTCAGCCCGCTCAGCTGCACGGTACTGAGGCTGGCCAGGCGTTCGGCATTCAGGCTGGCCAGCTGGCTGGTGCTAAAGCCGGGCATCTGGGTGCTGGTAAAGCCGCCCAGGTTCAGCAGTGTCAGCTGGTCCGTGGTCAGGGCGGCGATCTGGCGCGTCGCCAGCACGCGCAGCGTGCTCAAGCTCAAGGCCGCGGTCTGGTCGATCGTCAGCAAGCTTATCTGCGCGGTGCCCAGCGACGCCACCTGGGCGGTGCTCATGGCCGCGATGTCTTCGGCTTCGATGGCCAGCAGCTGGTCGGTGGTGAGTGCGCGCAGCACCGCGGTGGACAGGGCGCGCACCTGTGCGCCGGTCAGCGCGACGATCTGGTCGGTGCTGAGCGCGGTGGCTTGCGCGGTGCGCAGCGCGCCGATCTGTGCGCTGGTCAGCAATGCCAGCGTGCCGGTACCGAGCAGGCCGATCTGCCCGGTGGTGAGCGACGACACCTGGGTAGTGGTGAAGGCGGACACGGTCAGCGCGGCCAGCTGGTCGCTGCTGAGCACTGCGATCTGCGCGGAGTTCAGCGCCTGCAGCGTGCGCGTGGAAAGCGCCATGCTCTGCTCGATGGACAGGCTGGCCATCTGCACGGTGTTGAGGGCGGCGACCTGCACGCTGCGCAGCGCGGCGATATGTTCAGGTGTGACGGCAGCCAGCTGCTCGGTGCTGAGCGCGCGCAGCGCGCTGCTGGTCATTGCCGCGACCTGGGCCGGCAGCAGGGCGGCGATCTGGGTGGTCAGCAAGGCCGCGGCCTGGCGGGTGCTGAACGAAGCGATCTGCATGCTGGTCAGGCTGGCCAGGTGCTCCACGCTGAGCGCCTGCAGCTGCGTGGTCGAGAGCGTGGCCACCTGGCGGGTCGTGAGCGCGGTCAGTGAAGAAATCGCCAGGAACTGGTCGCTGGAGAGCGCTTCGAGCTGGCGCGTCGACAGCGCAGCCACGCCAGACGCCGACAGTGCGGCCAGCTGGGTGGTGCTGAGCGCTTCGAGCTGCGCGGTAGACAGCACCGCCACCTGGCTGGTGCGCAGGCCGTTGATGTCGTCCAGTTCGAGCTGGCTGACCTGATCTGTCGTGAGGGCCGCGACCGCGCTCGTGCTGAGCGCTCGTACCTGGTTGCTGGACAGTGCCAGCAACTGGCTGCTGTCGAGTATCCGCACCTGGGTGCTGGTCAGCGCCGCGATCTGGCGCGTGCTCAGCACCATCAGCTGGTCGACGCTGACGGCGCCAAGCTGCTCGGTGCCGAGCTTGGCCAGCTGACTGGTGCGCAGCGCCGCCATGTCATCCAGTTCGATGGCGGCGATCTGTTCGGTGGTCAAGGCGGCGACCGCGCGGGTGTTCAGCGCCACCAGCTGGGCGCTGGTGAGGGCGATGATCTGGCCGGTGGAGAGGGCCGGGCTTTGCACGCTGGTCAGCGCGCCGATCTGCGCGGGCGTCAGCAGGGCCAGGTCGCCCAGGGTGATGGCCGCGATGCGCGTGGCCGACAGGCCGCCGATCTGGGCCGGGCTGTAGCTGGCGACGGAACCGAGTTCAAGTAGCTGCTGGTCCGACAGCGCGTCGATCTGCGCGGCCGACAGGGCGTTGATCCCGGAACTGGTGAACACATGCAGCTGGCTGGTCAGCAGGGCGCTCATCTGCTCGGTCGACAGCGCCGCCACCTGAGTGGTGCGCAGCGCGGCGATGGCTTCCAGCGAGACGGCGACGATCTGCTCGGTCGTGAGGGCTCGCAGCGCGGCCGTGTTCAGCGCGCGCATCTGGCTGGTGGACAGCAGCGCGATCTGGTCGGTGGTGAGCCCGCCCACCTGCCT
Source organism: uncultured Oxalobacteraceae bacterium (assembly GCA_946479255.1). The sequence goes on along the minus strand of CAMLFK010000073.1, from coordinate 5,195 downwards.
GGTGTTCAGTACCGCGACCTGGCTGGTACGCAGCGACTGCAAGTCGTCGGTGCCGAGCGTGGACAACTGGTCCGAGCTGAGGGCTGCGACCTGGCGCGTGGTCAAGCCGGTCAAGGACACCAGCGCGGCCAGCTGGCTGCTGGAGAGCGCGCTGATCTGGGCGCTGCCCAGGGTGGCGATGGTGAGGTTGTTCAGGGTGCCCAGCTGGCTGTCGGTCAGCGCGCTCACCTGTTCGGTGCTGAGCGCGGCCAGCTGGCTGGTGCGCAGTGCGGCGAAGTCGGCGCTTTCAAGCGCCGCCACCTGGCCGGTCGACAGCGCGCGCAGGGCAGCGGTGGAGAGCGCGCGCACCTGGGCGCTCAGCAGCGCCGCGATCTGGCTGGTCGACAATGCCAGCGCCTGGGCGCTGGTGAAGGCCGCCACCTGCGAGGTGCGCAGGCTGGCAAGGGCGACCAGGGTCAGGTTGCCGACCTGCTCGGTGGTGAGCGCGGCGATCTGCGTGCTGGTGAACGAGGCCAGGGTGCTCAGCGCCGCCACCTGTTCGGTCGACAGCGCGGCCTTTTGGGTGGCGCTCATGCCGCCGATCTGCGCGCTGGTCATGGCGCCGATCTGGTTGGTGGTCAGTGCCGCGATCTGGGCGGTGCTCAAGGCCGCCACCTGGCGCGTGCTGAGTGAAGCCAGGTCTTCCAGTTCCACTTCGATCAGTTGTTCGGTGGTGAGCGCGGCGATGGCCGCCGTGGACAGGGCACGGGCCTGGGCAGTGGTCAGCGCGACGATCTGGTCGGTGCTCAAGGCGCGCACCTGTGCGGCGCGCAGCTGGGCGATTTGCGAGGTGCGCATTTCACCGAGTTCTTCCAACGCCAGCGTCGAAATCTGGAACGTATTGAGCGCGGCGATCTGGCGCGTATTGAGCATGTCCATGCTGGCCAGCGCTGCGAAGCGGGCCGCATCGAAGACGCCGATCTGCGCGGTGGTCAGCGCGGCGACCTGCCGGCTGCCGAGGCTTGCCAGCTGTTCGGCCGTCAGCGCTTCGATCTGGGCGGTGCGCATGGCGGCCAGCTGCGCGGTGCGCATGGCGGCCAGGTCGGCCAGCTCGATGGCGGGAAGCTGCTCGCTGCTCAATCCCTGCAGCGCGCTGGTCCCGATGGCAGCCAGCTGGACGCTGGTGAGGGCGACGATCTGCTCAAGCGAGAAGGCGGCCAGCTGCACGCTGGTCAGCGCCGCCATCTGGCGTGAGTTCAAGGTCGCGAGCGAGGCGGCCGGCAGGCTGGCCAGCTGCTCGGTCGTGAGGGTGCCGACCTGGCGGGTGTTCAGGCCCGCCAGGGTGCTCAAGGCGGCCAGCTGTTCGGTGGCCAGCGCGCGCAGCTGGGCGCTGGTAAAGGCGGCGGCCTGCGCAGTGTCCAGGGCCGCCATCTGCGCGGTGTTCAAAGCGCTCACTTGCAGCGTGCTGAGCGCGGCGACCTGGATGGTACGCAGCCCGGCAACGTCGTCCAGTTCGAGGGCGGCGATGTTATCGGTGCCGAGCGCGCGCAGCGCCACGGTGGAGAGGGCGCGCACCTGGGCGCTGCCCAGCGAGAGCACCTGTTCGCTGGACAGGACCGCGACCTGGCGGCTGGTGAGCGCGGCGACTTGGCGGGTGTGCAGCAGCGCCATGTCGTCGGTCCCGAGCGTGGCGACCTGTTCGGTGCTCAATGCCACGATCTGGCGCGTGGAGAGGCCATCGAGGGTGGCCAGTGCCGCCAGCTGTGCCGGTCCGAGCGTGATCAGCTGGGCGGTAGCGAGGGCGCTCACTTCCTGGGTGGTGAGCGCGCCCCATTGCGCGCCGGTCAGGGCGGCCAGCTGTTCGGTGGTCAGCGCGGCCATCTGGCCGGTGGAGAGCGCGGCGATGCCATCGAGCGTGACGGCGGCGATCTGCTCGGTGCTCAAGGCCGTCAGCGCCTCGGTGGACAGGCCGCGCATCTGGGCGGTGGTGAAGACCGCGATCTGTTCGGTGGAGAGCGAGATCACTTGCGAGGGCCGCAGCGCGCCGATCTGGCGCACCAGCAGCGCGCTGATGTCGTCGGTGCCCAAGGTCGATATCTGCAGCGTGGCCAGGCTGGCGATCTGGCGCGTGGTCAGGCCGTCCAGTGTGGCCAGCGAGGCGATCTGGGTGCTGGTGAGCGAGGCCACCTGGTCGGGCGTGAGCGCGGACAGCTGGGTGCTGGTCAGGGAATTGAGCTGGGCCGAGTCGAACGCGGCGATCTGCTCCAGCGCCAGGGTAGCGATCTGGCGCGTGCTGAGCGCGGCCACGTCGGCCAGCTCGATGGCGATGATCTGTTGGGTGCTGAGCGTGGCCAGCGCGCTGGCCGACAGCGCGCGGATCTGCGCGGTGTTCATCAGCGCGATCTGCGCGGTGCTCATGGCCTGCAGGTGCTCGGCATTGAAGGCGCCCACCTGCGCCGTGCGCAAGCTGGCGAGGTCTTCGTCGCTCAAAGCCGCCACCTGGGCGGTGGTGAAGGCATTGACCTGGCGCGTGTTCAGGGCGGCCAGGCTGCGCAGGGCGTCCAGCTGGGCATCGAGCAGGTTGCCGATATGGTCCAGCGTGAGGCCGGTGGAGGCGGCCGTGCTCAAGGCCAGCATCTGCGCGGTGGACATGGCCATGACCTGTTCAACCGTCAGTGCCGCGACCTGATTCGAGTTGAACATCGCCACATCGCGCGTCTCCAGCGCGCTGACCTGTGCGGTCGACAGGACCGGCAGGATCAGGGTGTTCAGGAAGGCCATCTGGCGCGTCGTCAGCGCGACCATCTGCTCGGTGCTCAAGGCCAGCAGCTGTTCGCCGTTCAGCGCGGCCAGCTGGGTGCTGGTGAAGAGCGCCACGTCGGCGGTTTCCAGCGCGCCGATCTGGCCGGCGGTGAGCGACGCGATCTGGGCCGGGCTAAATGGCAGCAGGTTGTCAAACGCCGCCAGCTGGCTGGTGGTCAGCACCGTCATCTGGTAGCCGGACAGGCCTGCCAGCGCGCTGCCGGACAGGGCCGGCAGCTGGTCGGTGCTCAAGGCCAGCAGCTGTTCGTCCGACAGCACCGCCAGCTGGGCGCTGTTGATGCGCGCGATATCGCGCGTTTCGATGGCGGCGATCTGGGTGACGGTCAGGTTCGCCAGCGTGGTGGTGGTCATGCGCGCCAGCTGGGTGGTGCTCATGGCCGCGATCTGCCCGGTACTGAACACCGCCAGCTGGTCGGCGTTCAGGGCGTGCAGCTGAACGCTGGTGAAACCGGCCACGTCGGCGGTCGCCATGGTGGCGATCTGCTCGGCGGTCAGCGCGGCCATCTGCTGGGTCGAGAACGGGGTCAGCGTGCTCAGTGCGGCCAGCTGTTCGGTGGAGAGCGAGGCCACCTGCACGTCGGACAGCACGGCGATCAGGCGCGTGGACAGGGCTGCGGCCTGCCCGGTGGTGAGCGCCTGTACCTGTTCGGCGCTGAGCGCGCGCAGCTGGGTGCTGGAAAGCGCATTCAGGTCGCGGGTTTCCAGGGCGGCGATCTGTTCGGTGGTGATGCCGGCGATGGCGCGCGTGCTGAGCGCATTGACCTGCGCGGTGCTGAGCACCGTGATCTGTTCGGTGGTCATGCCACCCAGCTGGTCGGCGCCGAGCGCGCGTACCTGGCTGGTGCTGAGGATGGCGATGGCATCGGTCTGCAAGGCCGCCATCTGCTCGCCGGCCAGGGCCGCCAGCGCGCCGGTGGACAGTACCTTGACCTGGGTGGTGCTCAGGCTGGCCATCTGTTCGGTGGTCAGGCCGGGCACCTGGGTGCTGCGCAGCGATGCCAGCTGGGAAGTGCGCAGCGCGGCCAGTTGATCGGTGCTGAAGGCGCCCAGCTGTTCGGCGCGCAGGCCGGCCAGCTGGCTGGTGGCGAGCGCGCGAACGTCGCCGGTGCCCAGCATCGGCACCTGGTCGGTGGTGAGTGCGCCGATCTGCGCGCTGGTGAGCGCGAACAGCTGAGCCGTGGTCAGAACGTCAAGCTGGTCGCTGGAGAGTACCGCCACCGCATCGAGGGAGATGACGGCGATCTGGCGCGTGGAGAGCACCGCAATCTGCTCGGTGTTGAAGGCCGCGAAGTCCTCGGTCGTGAGCGAAGCAATCTGCAACGTGGTCAACGCCGCAAGCTGCGAAGTGCTCAAATTTGCGACAGGCGAGGTCATTGCAGGGGCTTCTCCGGGAATTCCCCATGATACCTAAGAACTTGCCGTATGGAAATCAGTTTGTCGCCGGAAGTTGCGCTGGCGTAGGCGGCGGTGTACGTTGCGCGCCACTACGCACCAGTTTTCGGCCCGCTTCGACGCCTTGATTGACAAGGTTTTGGATCGGCAGGCTCAGGTAAGGCAGGGTCAGGCTGATCACCAGCAGGCCGACACCGAGCGAGACCGGGAAGCCGATACCGAAAATATTGAGCTGGGGCGCGGCGCGTGTCAGGATGCCAAGTGCAATGTTGGTAATTAACAACGCGGCAACGATGGGCAAGGACAGTTGCAAGCCGGCCGCGAAAATATGGCCGCCCCAGTTGACCAGTTCGTAAGGTGCGGCGCTGGACATCGGTGTGGCCGAGATTGGCAAAGTGTAAAAACTTTCCGCCAGCGCTTCGAGCAGGACCAGATGGGCGTTGACCGCCAGGAAGGCCATGGTGGCGATCAGGGCCAGGAACTGGCTCACGGCCGACGAGCGGCCGCGGGTTTGCGGATCGTACACGCTGGCGAAACCCAGGCCCATGGTCAGGCTGCTGATCTCGCCGGCCATCTCGACGGCGGCGAACACGATGCGCATGGCGAAGCCCATGGCCAGGCCGATCAGCAATTCCTGGATCAGGATGAGGAAGCCGGCCATCGACATCGGATCGGCGGCGGGCAGGGCGGGGATGGCGGGGGCCATGATGGCGGCCAGGATCACGCCGAGCGAGACCTTGACCGGGACCGGGACGCTGGTGTTACCGAAGATGGGAGCGGCGGCGATCAGCCCGAGAATGCGCGTCAAGGGCCACAGCAGGGCCGCCATCCAGGTGTTGATTTCGGCGCTGGTGAGTTGGATCATAGGCCGTCATCCCCGCGCAGGCGGGGACCCATAGCACTGATGAGTAGAGTTACGGCTGCCGGCAGGCGCAAACGTGCTATGGGGGAAACGCATGCGTTTCCCCTGCGCGGGGATGACGGCTCACAAGCTGGTAGCG
>CAMLFK010000072.1 GCA_946479255.1 uncultured Oxalobacteraceae bacterium | reverse complement strand
AACCATTCCCCCCCCCCCCCGTCGCCCCGCCCCCGGGGGGCACCAACACCCCCTGGCGGCCGCTCGACATTGGGCCCCCGCCTGCGCGGGGACGACGACCATGGAAGGCTTACACTTTTTCCAACGCCACCGCAGGCGCATCCTCAAACACCAGCTGGCCATGCTTCACGCGCACGGGAATGCGGTCCTTCGGTCCGAACTTGCCCGACAAGATAGCCTTCGACAGCGGATTTTCGATCTGCTGCTGGATGGCGCGCTTGAGCGGCCGCGCGCCATACACCGGATCGTAGCCCGCCTCCGCGATCTTCTGCAGCGCCTCGTCGTTCACGTCGAGCGTCATCTCCATCTGCGCCAGCCGCTGCTCCAGGTGCTTCAACTGGATCTTGGCGATCGCGCCGATGTTCTTCTCGTCCAGGCCATGGAACACCACGATCTCGTCGATCCGGTTGATGAACTCCGGCCGGAAGTGCGCCCGTACCTCGGCCATCACCGCCAGCTTGACCACGCCCGGATCGTCACTGTCCATCGACTGGATCTTATGCGAACCGAGGTTCGAGGTCATGACGATCACGGTGTTCTTGAAGTCCACCGTGCGGCCCTGGCCATCGGTCATGCGGCCATCGTCCAACACCTGCAGCAGCACATTGAACACGTCCGGATGGGCTTTCTCGATCTCGTCGAGCAAAATCACGCTGTACGGCTTGCGGCGCACCGCTTCGGTCAGGTAGCCGCCTTCGTCGTAGCCCACGTAGCCGGGCGGCGCACCGATCAGCCGCGCCACCGAATGCTTCTCCATGAATTCGCTCATGTCGAGGCGGATCATGGACTCCTCGGTATCGAACAGGAAGTTGGCCAGAGCCTTGCACAGCTCGGTCTTACCCACCCCCGTCGGCCCAAGGAACATGAACGAGCCGTACGGACGGTTCGGATCGGCCAGGCCGGCGCGCGAGCGGCGGATGGCGTCGGAGACGGCGACGATCGCTTCATCCTGCCCCACCACCCGCTCGTGCAGCTTCTCTTCAATGTGCAGCAGCTTGTCGCGCTCGCCCTGCATCATGCGCGACACCGGAATGCCGGTCGCGCGCGAGACCACTTCGGCGATTTCCTCGGCGCCGACCTGGGTGCGCAGCAGCTTGGGCTTGGCGTCGGACTGCTGGCTGGCCGTGGCTTCGGCCGCTTTTAACTGGGCTTCGAGTTCCGGCAGCTTGCCGTACTGGAGCTCGGAGACCTTCTGCCAGTTGCTGCCGCGGGTTGCCTCTTCCATCTGCAGGCGCACCTGCTCGATCTCTTCCTTGATGTGGGTGGTCCCCTGCACCATCGCCTTTTCGGCCTTGAGCACTTCCTCGAAGTCGTTGTACTCGCGCTCCAGGCGCGCGATCTCTTCGTCGATCAGGTCCAGGCGGCGGCGCGAGGCCTCGTCCTTTTCCTTCTTGACGGCTTCCTTTTCGATCTTGAGCTGAATGATGCGGCGCTCCAGCTTGTCCATGACTTCCGGCTTGGAGTCGATCTCGATCTTGATCTTGGACGCGGCTTCGTCGATCAGGTCGATCGCTTTGTCGGGCAGGAAGCGGTCGGTGATGTAGCGGTGCGACAGCTCGGCCGCGGCGATGATGGCCGGGTCGGTGATCTCGACCTTGTGGTGCAGCTCGTACTTGTCCTGCAATCCGCGCAGGATCGCAATCGTCGCTTCCACGGTCGGCTCGTCGACCAGGATCTTCTGGAAGCGGCGTTCCAGCGCGGCGTCCTTTTCGATGTATTTGCGGTATTCGTCCAGGGTGGTGGCGCCAACGCAGTGCAGTTCACCGCGCGCCAGCGCCGGCTTGAGCATGTTCCCGGCGTCCATCGCGCCTTCGGCTTTACCCGCACCGACCATGGTGTGCATCTCGTCGATGAAGACAATGCTCTGGCCTTCGTCCTGGGCCAGCTCCTTCAGTACCGCTTTGAGCCTTTCCTCGAACTCGCCGCGATACTTGGCGCCCGCCAGCAGCGCGGCCATGTCGAGCGAGAGTACGCGCTTGCCCTTGAGCGAATCGGGCACTTCGTTGTTGACGATGCGCTGGGCCAGCCCTTCGACGATGGCGGTCTTGCCCACGCCAGGCTCGCCGATCAGCACCGGATTGTTCTTGGTGCGGCGCTGCAGCACCTGGATGGCGCGGCGGATCTCGTCGTCGCGGCCGATGACCGGATCGAGCTTGCCGTGGCGCGCCCGTTCGGTCAGGTCGAGGGTGTATTTTTTGAGCGATTCGCGCTGGCCTTCGGCATCGGCCGACTTGACGCCCTCGCCACCGCGCACGGCATCGATGGCCGCTTCGATGGCTTTGCGGGTCAGGCCGTGCTCGCGGGCCAGGCGGCCGGCATCGGACTTGTCGTCGGTGAGCGCCAGCAGCAGCATCTCGCTGGAGAGGAACTGGTCGCCGCGCTTCTGCGCTTCTTTATCCGCCAGGTTGAGCACCGAGACGAACTCGCGGCTGACCTGGACTTCGCCGCCGTGGCCGGACACCTTGGGCAGGCGCTCGAAGGCACTGCGCAGGGCGTTCGACAGGCCGCCCACATTGACACCGGCGCGCTGCAGCAGCGAGCGCGCGCTGCCGTCGTCCTGGTTCAGCAGGGCTGTGAGCAGGTGGACCGGCTCGATGTACTGATTGTCGTTGCCCACCGCCAGGCTCTGCGCATCGGCGAGCGCCTCCTGAAGCTTGGTAGTCATTTTGTCTTGTCGCATGGTAAGGCTCCCCAGTAAATTGCTAACTTGAATGCAAGATTGGGCAAGGCAGCTACATTTTCAAGACGCCAAGACCGGCGTGCTTTGTTTTCGTCCTTTTGCCTACTCTTCGCTACGCCACTTCTCCAGTGCTTCGTCGTCCGTCACGCGGGCATCGACCCAGCGCGCGCCATCAGGCGTCTGCTCCTTTTTCCAGAACGGGGCCTCGGTCTTGAGGTAGTCGATGATGAACTCGCAGGCGGCGAAGGCTTCGCCGCGGTGCGCGCTGGTGCAGGCCACCAGCACGATCTGCTCCATCGGCTTCAAGGGCCCGACCCGGTGGATCACCAGCGCGCCGTACAGCGGCCAGCGCACCTTGGCCTTCCGGACGATGTCGGCCAAAGCGCGCTCGGTCATGCCGGGATAGTGTTCCAGCTCCATCTCGGCCACGCTGGCGCCTTCGTTCATGTCGCGCACCGTGCCGACAAAGGTGACGATGGCGCCCACGCGCGGGTCGCCATGGCGCAGGGCCGCCACTTCCGTGGACAGGTCGAAGTCCTCTTGCTGGATGCGGGCGGTCATTTGCCCTCCCGCAGCCCGGAGGCGATACGGGTGAACAGCTGCTCGATGCGGGTGGCGGTGCGGGCATCGGCCAGCGCCGGGGTGGCGATCAGTGCCAGGAAGCCGGCGGCGGGCGAGGCATGCTTCTGGCCGGATTTGAGCGACGATTGCAGCGACTCGACCTGCAGCTTGAGGCGGTCGCGCGCGAACTCGCTGCCGCTGTCGATGCCGGCCGCGATTTCCAGCCGCAGGACGTCCTGCAGCAGGTGCGCGCGGTTCTCTTCGAGCAGCGCGCAATAGGCTTCACGCCCGGCCGCCAGGGCCGCCACGGCGGCGTCGAAGCGCTTCTTGAGCACTGACTCGTATTCGGCGCTGACGGCCGGCAGCGCGGCCCAGCGGGCCTGCCAGAGCTCGGCATCGCCGCCCTCGCCCGCCACCAGCGCCGCTTCCAGCTCCTGGCACAGGCGCAGCTTGTCGCGCAGCGCGCCGGCCTGGGCCAGCCCGGCCTGGCGTTTCGCCTTGTCGATGCGCTGCTGCAGCGCCGCCTGGGCGGCGTGCCAGCGCTTGTCCAGCTTGGCCTCGTTGGCGCGCGGGACTTCGCCCGCCGCATGCCATTGACTGCCCGCCTCGCGCAGCAGCGCGCTTGCCTCGGCAGGTGCCAGCTCGGTGGCCGCGGCCTGCTCCAGGCGCGCGCAGATAGCTTCCTTGGCCGCTTGATGGGCGCGCCGTTCGGCGTCGGCCGCGTGCGCGCTTTCTTTGCGCGCCGCGAACACCGCGTCGCAGGCGGCGCGAAAGCGCTGCCACAGTGCCTGCTCGGCCTTGCGTTCGAGCGGCAGCGCGCGCGCATGCTCCTGCCAGTGTTCCTGAATCGTACGCAAGGTGTCAAGCGTATGGCGATCGTGCGGATTGAGCGCGGACACCTGGGCGATCAGGGTTTCGCGCGTGCTCATCTCACCCTTGCGCTGCTGTTCCAGCGGCGCCTGCAGGGTGTTGAGCACGTCGGCAAATTCCTGGTCGAGGCGCTTCTTATCCTTGCGGTCGATCGCGCCCAGATGGCTCCAGGCCAGGCGCATGCGCTGCACGTGCGCGGCCAGCGGCTTCCATTCGACCGTTTCGCCCGATTTCAGGCGTGCCGCCTCGGCCTGGGCTTCGGCGATCAGCGCCTGCGCCTTGGCGGCGTTGGTGTGGCGCTCGTCGGCCAGGTGCTTGAAGTGGGCGGCGGCCGGCGCATAGGCCGTGGTGCAGGCCGCGTCAAAGCGCTCCCACAGGCTGCGCGGGGCCGAGCCGGACAAGGTGTCGAGCGCCTTCCAGCGGTCGCGCATGCTGCCGACCTTCTTGGCCAGTTCGCTCATCGCCATCTTTTGGGTGGAGAGCTGCAGGGCCGCCTTGATCAGTTCTTCGCGCGAGACGTTGCCGCCCCAGCGCGCCCAGTCGGACAGGCGTTTGAGCTCGGCGCGGGCATGCGCGAGCCGGTCGGCCAGGGCCGGCGACAGGCGCGCGCCTTTGGCGTCCTTGAGCATCTTGTCGTGTTCGGCCGCCGCGCCCAGCGAGCCTTGCTGCAGGGCCGCTTCCATCGCCTCGATGGCGTCGACGATGTGCTGCTCGGTCGGCGCGGGTTTGCGCGGTTCGCGCGGGGCCCGCGGTTCCGCCGCCGGCACGCGCGCCAGCAACTCTTCGAAGCGCTGCTGCAGGCCGGGGACGGCGTCGGCGGGTAGCGCCGGCAGCTGCTGCCAGGCGCGCTTGAGCTGCTCGGCGTTGAAGGTCGGCGGGATGGTGGCGGCCCATTCGGCCAGCGCGGTCTCGCGCGCGAAAATAGCGCTTTGCGCGCGCTCGACGTCGGCCACGGAGGCGGACAGGCGCGCGTGTTCGGAAGCGAATTCGTTGGTCAGGCTGCGCGGCAGGCTGCTGTGTTCGGGCGCTTCCAGGGCCTGGGCCTGGAACTGGCCGATCTCGGCCAGGCGCGCGGCCAGTTCATGGGCCGACAGGCCGGCGTGTTGGAGCTGGCGCAGCGCGCCGAGGCGGTCGATCATGGCGCGCTGCAGCGCCACCTGGGCTTCGAGGCGCTGCGCCAGGCGCTCGCGCACCGCGTTAAATTGCGCCACCAGTTCCGCGGCCTTGATGACCGACCATTTGCGGTCCAGGTCGGCGACCTGATTGGGGGTCAGCTTGTCGTCGCCGGCCAGTGCCTCGGCCTGGGCGATGCAAGCCTGGCCGCGCTGCAACTCGGCTTGATGATGGCGCCAGGCATCAAGGCGCGCCTGCAAGAGCTTGGCCACGCGGCGGTCGGTATTGCGCACGGCGGCATGCACGCGTTCAAGCAGCGGCGGGCTGTGAATCAGCTCGGCCGCGGCCAGGCGCAAATCGGAAAAATCGCATTGAAGGATGAACTCGGCGGCGGCGTGCTCGTCGCCGGCCAGCTGCGTCATTTTCTCCGCTTGCTGTACGCGCGCAGGCGATGCCGGCGCGGCAGGCTCCCCTGCCGGCTGGCCGGAGTCGGCGATAGACTCAGCATTGTTGCGTGCAGGGATGTCGCCGGGCTTGTCTCCCGGCCGCTTGAAAAGAAATTCGAACATGACGTGAGATCAACCTTCAAAACCGTCATCATAACAAGAACGGCTAGTGGCGTCGCTTGCGTCATGCCCGCGTGCGGGCGCTGGTGTCAGTGCCCGACGTACTCGGCGGCACGATAGTTGACATCATCGCCTTGCGGCGATTGCTCCCGGCGGCGCGCAACGGCATCGGCCATTGCTGCGGCGCGGCGCGCAGCAGGGGCGCTTGGGTGGCGTACATGCTTGCAGTCCTGCACGTAGGCATCGTGAGCCAGCATTTTGTTCGCGATGGAAAACCAGGTTTCGCCCGAGATGACGGCCCGCGCGACCGGGAACAGATCGCTTTCTTCACGGTCCAGGCGCTTGAGGCTGGCCGAACAAAAGGTTTCGATGGCCGAGCAGAAATGGGCCACGCTGGCTTGCGAATCGATCGCGGCCGATCCGAGCCGGTTGGCGGCCGCCGCGACAGCCTCGCCGGCGGTGCGGGCCAGCTCGTCGAGGTCGCACAGCAGCGCGTTGGCCTGGTCCGTGGCGCCGCGGATGGCCGGCACCAGGAACATGTCGATCTTGCGCCAGTGGTAGCTCTCGTACAGGCGCTTGACGGCGTCCACGGCGTAGCCAACCTGGCCGGGCGTGAGCATTGCCTGATCCATGAAACTCGCATGGAGAAGCTTTTGGAGGGACTGCAGACTCGTGCGAACTTTTGCCTGTTCGACGGACAGTGCCACCAATGTATAGGTCGCCGTTAACATTCATTCTCCTCAGTAGATGCCCGCATGCGCACAGCCGCGGACTCTCTTTGAATGGTCCGCTGGTGTGGCTGGAGTCGTGTATTGAACCGGACTCGCGGTGTTCTCTGTGGAACGACTCTTAAGCCCGAGGTATTAAGTGTAAGGAAGTCCGACAGAGTCCGTTTGATCTATCGCAAGTGGCTAAACGTTTCCACAGAAACTACGTCAACGAAATGAGCAAGCACAACACAAACTGATGCGTGCATACAACGGCAACGTTGATAATTTCTCACCTGCAATCATGCCTAACGCCATTATTTTTCGTGTGAGCAACCAATTCTCACCAATTTACGCGCAAAATATAAATTGACGTAAAGCATGGTCGCAAGCGCAGCAGCAATTTCCCTTGCCCTGCACTGCGCGATCCACACACCAGGAGTCACTTGAGCACCGTATCGACCTCGCCGGACAGCCAGGCCCGCCGCTGGTTCCGGGTCCTGCTGCTGCCGGCATTTGCGCTGTCGCTGCTGGGCGCGCTCTGGCTGGCGGTTTTCCATCAGCTCGATACCGAACAGCACAGCAACCGCAAGGAAGCGACCACCCATAGCCAGGCGCTGGCCCGGGTGCTGTCCGACCACGTCAGTCACATCCTGCGCCAGACCGACCACGCCACCCAGCTGTTCAAACTGAAGTATGAAGAGACACGAGGTGGGTTGCGCTTTCGCGAATTCGCGCGCCGCAATGGCCTGCTCGACAGCGTGCTGCCGGCCCGGCTGGATCTGCCGATGGCCTTGTACGACCGTGCCGGCCGGCTGGCCGACAGTGCCAACGCGGCCCTCGAGCCCGATGTCGCGGCCTTGCCCTTCTTTCAAGCGCTTGCGCGCACCGATGCCAACACGCCACTATTTTCCACCCCGGTGGTCGATGCGCGCACCCACAAATGGCATATCCAGGTGGCGCGCCGCCTGGTCGATGCCGGCGGGCGCTTCGACGGCGTGATCGTGATCCTGATCGACCCGATGGTCTTCGTCGACGACTACGACCGCCTCAACCTGGGCGAGCAAGATGCGCTGGTGCTGCTGCAGCGCCAGGCCGGCCTGTCGGTCGGGCGGATCGGCGACGCATTGTTCATCGAAGCGGACCTGCGCTTTGGGCCGGCGCGCGCCGCGGCCAGCGCGCCCGGCGAACTGCAGGCGGCCCCGCCACCCGATGCGATCGGCCGTGTTTACGGCGCCAGCGAGATGCCGCGCTACGGCCTGGAGGCGATCGTCGGCGTGACCGAGGCCCACGCCATGCGGCGCTACCAGCGCCACCGCAAAACCTATCTCAACGCCGCTTTTGGGGCCAGCATGCTCATCGTGCTGGTCGTGACCGTGCTGATGCGCCAGAGCGCCCAGCTGCGCGCCAGCATGGAAGCGGCGCGTACCGACATCAAGCGCCGCCGCCAACAGGAGCAGAGCCTGCGCACCAGCGAAGCGCAGTTGCTTGCGGTGACCAACGCTTCGCCACTGGGACTGTTGCGCACCGAGCTCAATGGCAGCTGCACCTACCTCAACCGGCGCATCGAAACCATTACCGGCCGCCCGCGCGAGCAAATACTGGGCAAGGGCTGGATCGATGCCGTGCACCCGGACGACCGCATCCTGCTCGACGGCCTGTTCGAGCACCAGCGCCAGCACGAAGAACCATTCCAGCGCATGCTGCGCTGCGTGCATCCGGACGGACGCGTGGTATGGGTGTCGATGAAAGCGGCGGCGGTGCGCATCGGCGGGCGCATCGAAGGATTTGTGGGCAGCCTGGACGACATCACCGTGCTGCGCGAAGCCGAACTGGCACTGCGCGAATCGGAAGCGCGCCTGCGCACCATCGCCGACACCATGCCGGCCATGGTGGCCTATGTGGACGCCGGCCAGGTCTACCGCTTCCACAACCTGGCCTACGGCCGCGAGTTCGGGCGCGAAGGCATGGCCGTCCCTGGGCGCACGATCCGCGACACCATGGGCCTGCAGCGCCACCATTTCCTGCTGCCTTACATCGAACGCGCGCTCTCGGGCGAAACCCTGATTTTCGAAGAACAAGACCAGAAGAGCGGCGCCGAACGCACTATGGAGGTCACTTACATCCCGCAATGGGGTGAGGATGGCGAGAGCGTGGTGGGCTTTCACGTGATGCGCCAGGACATCACCTCCCAGCAGCGCGAGAAAAAGCGCCTGCTGCGCCTGGCCCAGATCGACCCGCTCACCGGCCTGGCCAACCGCGCCGGCTTCCTCGCCAAGCTCGATACGGCCATGCAGGACAGCCGCGCGCACGGCCGCCTGATGGCGCTGATGTACATGGACATCGACCGTTTCAAGCCGGTCAACGATACCTGGGGCCACGCGGTCGGCGACAAGCTGCTCAAGGCCTTTTCGGGCCGGCTCACGCACGCGCTGCGCGGCACTGACACCGTGGCGCGCCTGGGCGGCGACGAATTCACCATCATCATGGAAGGCCTGGGCAAGCCGGACGATGCCGTGGCCGCCGCCACCAAGATCGTCGCGGCCATGCGGGTGCCATTCGAGCTCGATGGCGTCAGCGTGCTGGTCTCGGCCAGCATCGGCCTGACCTGGTACCGCGACGGCGCGCAGGATGGTGAAGCGCTGCTCAAACAAGCCGACATGCTCCTGTACGAAGCCAAACAGGCCGGGCGCGATACCTTCCGCGCCGCGCCGCCGGTCCAACGCGCCGCCTCCGCCTGATTTGTGCCAGAATTCTTGTGCCAGAATTCGGCGCATCTGATTCCCGCGGGGGCCACATGAACGAGCGCATCACCATCGATACACCGGACGGCAGCTTCGGCGCCTACGTCGCCTACCCCGATGTGGCCCTGGCGCCGTCGGTCGTAGTGCTGCAGGAAATTTTCGGCATCAACGCCGACATGCGCAAGCATTGCGACGACATGGCCAAGGCTGGCTATATTGCCGTCTGCCCCGACCTGTACTGGCGCAGCGAGCCTGGCATCGAACTGAGCGACGCCACCCAGGCCGAATGGCACCGCGCCATGGCGCTCAAGCAGGCCACCGATATCGACAAGGCGGTACAGGACATCGAACTGGCCATCGCCCGCGCGGGCAGCTTTACCAAGGCCAACGGCAAGGTTGGCGTGATGGGCTTTTGCTTCGGCGGCCTGCTGACATTCCTCGCCGCCGCGCGCCTGGGACCGGATGCGGCGGTGGCCTATTACGGTGGCGGCACCGACAAGTACGTAGCCGAATTCGCCGAGTTGAGCTCGCCGCTGGCCATGCACCTGGGCGACCAGGACGAATACATCAGTGCCGAAGCGCGCGCCAAGATCATCGCCGCGGCCGAGGGCAAGGCCGAGATTCATGTCTATCCCGGCTGCAACCATGCGTTCGCCCGCAAAGGCGGCAAGCATTACGACCACGCTGCCGCCCAGCTGGCCCACGAACGCACACTGGCTTTTTTCGCCGCCCACCTGCTTTAGGTCGGAGGCAAAGAAGGAATACCCCGGCGGTCTAAGCGGTCTGCGTTATAGTACGTGCCCGATTCGAGCACACACGAACCACCCACATGCGGCTGTTGCACACCTCCGACTGGCACCTCGGCCAGACCCTGCACCACTTCGAACGTACCTACGAGCACCAGTGCTTCCTCGACTGGCTGCTCGACACCATCGTGGCCGAACAGGCCGACGCGCTGCTGATTGCCGGCGACGTGTTCGACACCGCCAACCCGTCCGCGCAGGCGCAAAAGCAGCTGTACCGCTTCCTCCAGCAGGCGCGCGCCCGCGCACCGCAACTCGACATCGTCCTCATCGCCGGCAACCACGACTCGCCCGGCCGCATCGAGGCGCCCGGCCCGCTGCTCGAAGCGCACGGCACCAGCGTGATCGGCCACATCGTGCGGCGCCCGGACGGCGCAATCGACCTGGAACGCCTGCTGGTGCCGCTGCACGGCAAGGACGGCAAGGTGGCCGCGTGGTGCATGGCGATCCCGTTTCTGCGGCCCGGCGACGTACCGCGCGTGGCCGCCGCCGAAGGCGAAGAAGCGCCGGCCGACCCCTACCTGGCCGGCATCGCCGAACTGTATAAACAGACCCACGCGCTGGCCACCGGCCGCTGCCTGAATGGCGAAGCGATCCTGGCGATGGGCCATTGCCACATGGTCGATGGCCAAGCCTCGCTCGAATCGGAACGGCGCATCGTCATCGGCGGCACCGAAGCCCTGCCCGCCGCCATCTTCGGCGCCGGCATCGCCTACGCGGCGCTCGGCCATCTGCACCTGGCGCAAAAGGTCGGCCAGAAGGAGCACCTGCGCTACTGCGGCAGCCCGCTGCCCCTGTCCTTCGCCGAAACCGGCTACCACCACCAGATCCTGCGGATCGACCTGGCCGGCGGCCTGGCGCGCGAAGTCACTCCGCTGGCGGTGCCGCGCGCGGTGCAGCTGCTGCGCATTCCGCCCAAACCCGCCCCGCTTGAAGAAGCGTTGGCCGCGCTCGAAGCGCTCGACCTGCCCGAGCTGGAGATCCATCAGCAGCCCTACCTGGAGGTGCGCGTGCTGCTCGACGGCCCCGAACCGGGCCTGCGCGGACGCATCGAAGCGGCGCTGGCCGGTAAACCGGTGCGCCTGGCCAAGATCGAGCCGACCCGCCGCATCCAGACCGCCGGCGCGGTGATTGATGCCATGTCGCTCGACCAGCTGGCCCAGATGCAGCCGGACGACATTTTCCGCCGCCTGTACGAGCAGCGTTTCGGCGATGAGGCCCCCGACGAGCAACTGGCCGCTTTCGCCGAACTGATGGTGGGCGGCGTATGAAGATCCTGCGCATCAGCGGACGCAACCTGGCCTCCCTGGCGGCCGACTTCAATGTCGATTTCGAGAGCGAACCATTGGCCTCGTCCGGCCTGTTCGCCATCAGCGGCCCGACCGGCGCCGGCAAGAGCACGCTGCTCGATGCCCTGTGCCTGGCCTTGTACGACGCCACCCCGCGCCTGCTCAGGGCTAACCGCAGCCACCTGCAGGACGTGGGCAGCACCACCGTATCGGTGCAGGATCCGCGCAGCCTGCTGCGGCGCGGCGCCGGCGAAGGTTTCGCCGAGGTCGACTTCGTCGGCAACGACGGCGTGACGTACCGGGCCCGCTGGAGCGTGCGGCGTGCGCGCGGCAAGGCCGCCGGGGCCATGCAACCCTCCGCCATGACCTTGCACCGCCTGCCCGAACTGCAGGCGATCGGCGGCACCAAGACCGAGGTATCGGCCGAAATCGTGGCGCGCATCGGCCTGTCGTTCGAACAGTTCACCCGTGCCGTGCTGCTGGCGCAAAACGAGTTCTCGGCCTTTTTACGCAGCGACGACAACGAGCGCGGCGAACTGCTGGAAACCCTCACCGGCAGCGCGGTCTACAGCGAGATCTCGCGGCGAGCCTTCGCGCGCCACCGCCAGGAAGCCGACGCGCTGGCGCGGCTGTCCGCCCGCTTTGCCGACCAGACCCCGCTGGCGCCTGAAGTGCGTGCCAAGGCGGAAGCCGACAGCGCCGAAGCGCAAAGCGCGCTGGCGGCCATCGACGTACGCCGCTTCGCGCTCGAAGCGCAACTGCGCTGGCACCAGGAAGCGGCCAAGCTGGCGGCGCAAATTACCCAGGCCGAAGAAACGCTGGCCGCGCGCCACGTCGCAGTCGACGAGGCGCAGCCGCGCCGGCGCAAGCTGGCCAGCCTGGAAGCCTTGCAGCCGGCGCGTGCCCTGCTGGCCGAGGTGGCACGGTTCGACCGCGAACGCGCGGCCGCGGCCAAGGCGCTCACCGATGGCGCGGCGCAGCTGCAAAGCACCTTGGAAGTGCGCAAGTTCGCCGAGCTGGCCCTGACGGCGGCCGGCACCGGCCTGCTTGAAGCCGAACAGCAGTTGCGCGATGCGGCACCGCAGCTGGACGCGGCCAAGGCGCTCGACGCCGCCATCGACGCGCTGGCCACGCCGCATGCCAAGGCACGCGCGGCGCGCGATGCGGCGGCGACCGAACTGGCGGAAGCGGCCAGCCTGGTCCGTTCCAAAGCGGCAGCGTTGGAAGGCGCGCGCCAGATGCACGGCGACACCGCAGCCTGGCTCGGCAAACACCAGACATGGGAAGCGCTGGCCGAACAGTGGCCGCGCTGGGAATCGCTGTTCATCCAGGTCGAGGAGGCGGCCGAACAGCAGGCCCGCGCCAGCGCGGCGCTGGCCAAGGCCACCCATTCCATGCAGCTGGCCGGCGCCAGCGACCAGGAAGCTGCGGCGGCGCTGGCCAAGGCCGGCACGGAGCTTGAAGCGCGCCAGCTGGAACGTCAGAGCGCTGTCGGCGCCCTCGCCGCCTTCGATGCCGGCGCCATGCACGCCGAGCGGGAGCAGCTCGAATCGGAGCGTGATCAACTGGCCAGTGCGGCCACCATCTGGAGCACCTTGAGCGGCACGCGCGCCCGCCTGGATGAAGCGGCTGAGCAAAGATCCCGGCTCGAACAGGCGGTGCAGGCGGCCAGCAGCGCACTGGCGAACGCCAAAGCGGCCGAAGCGCCCTTGCAGGCTGCCCAGGCGCAGGCCGAACGCTCGCTGTCCGCGGCCGAACTGGCCTGCGCCGCCAGCGTGGTCGACCTGCGCGCCCAGCTGGAAGCCGATACGCCCTGCCCCGTGTGCGGCAGCATTGATCATCCCTATCACGACCAGGGCGCCGTGCTGCAGGACCTGCTGGCGAACCTGCGCGCCGAAGTGGCGCGCTGCCGTGCCGAGACCCGCAACAACCTTACCGACCAGGCGACCCAGCGCACGGTCGCGCAGTCGGGCGCCGAGCAGCTGGAACAGCGTTCGCGCGAACTGGCCGAGCTGGCGGCAAACCTGGAGCGCAGCAGCGCCGAATGGGAAGCCCATCCGCTGTCCGCCGCTGCCGCTGAGGATCGCAATGAATGGCTGCGCGAACGGCGCGAAGCCAATCAGGCCGCGCGGCGCGACCTGGAGCGGCGCGAAAAAGCGGCGCGCGAAGCCGTGCTGCTGCGCGACGCGGCGCAGCAGGTGCTGGACCAGGCCGCGGCCACCCACGCCAAGCTGGCCGACAAGGCAGCCGCCACGGCCGCCGCGCTGGCCCAGGCCAAGTCCGAACGCGCCGCGCACGCCGACCGCCTGGCCCAGGCCGATGCCAGCCTGGTCGACCTGCTCGAACAGTTAGAGGAGCCGATGTCCGGCCACCCCGACTGGAAGAACACCTGGCATGGCGCACCGTCAGCGTTCAGGCGCGCCCGCGCCGGCGAAGCCACCGCCTGGCGCGATCAGTCGGAGCGCCAGGCCACGCTGGCGAATTCGCTGGGCCTGCTCGGCGCCGAACACGACGCGGCCCAGATGAGTCACGCACGCGCCGTGCAAACCGACGCGGCGGCCGGCGCTGAATTCATCCAGATCGACGCCCGCGTTACCGAACAGCGCACCGCCCGCCAGGCCTTGTGGCAGGGCCATAGCGTGACGCAGGTGGAACAAGCCTTCAAGCAGGCGGTCGACGCCGCCCGCGCCGCGCTGGAAAGCAAGCAGGCCGCGGTGCAGCAAGCCGCACTGACCGAAACGCGCGTGCGCGAATCGCTCTCGCACCTGCAAGAGCGCATCACCACGCTGGAGACGGCACGCGATGTGGCGGCGCGCGGCCTGGCCAATTGGCTGGAATCACACGCGCAGGCGCACCCCGAATTCGACACGCCGGCCGACAGCGCGGCCTTGGCTGAGCTGCTGGCCATCGACGCCGCCGCGCTGCAACTGGAGCGCCAGTCGCTCGACGCACTGGACGCCACCGCCGTGCAAGGCGCCACGGTGCTGGAAGAGCGCCGCAGCCAGCTGGCCCGCCACCTGGACGGCAAGGAACACGACAGCGCCGCCCAGGACGCGGTGGCGCAAGGCGTGGAGGCCGTCATGGCCGAACGCGCCGGCATCGACGGCAGCGCGGCCGCACTGCGCCTGCAGCTGGCCCAAGACGACGAACGGCGCGTGCGCGCGCAAGCGGTACTGGCGCAGATCGAAGCGCAGCAGCTGGTGGAACAGCGCTGGGCACGGATGAATGAACTGATCGGATCGGCCGACGGCAAGAAGTTCCGCAACTACGCCCAGCAATTCACGCTCGATGTGCTGCTCGGTTACGCCAACCGGCACCTGCAGCAGCTGGCGCGCCGCTATCGCCTGGAGCGAGTGGTCAGCGTGGCCGGGCCATCGCTGGCGCTGATGGTGCGCGACCAGGACATGGGCGGCGAAATCCGCTCCGTCAATTCGCTCTCCGGCGGCGAATCCTTCCTGGTCTCGCTGGCGCTGGCGCTGGGCCTGGCCTCGCTGTCGTCCAACCGGGTGCGGGTCGAGTCGCTGTTTATCGACGAAGGCTTCGGCAGCCTGGACAGCGAAACCCTGCGCGTGGCGATGGACGCGCTCGACGCGCTGCAGTCGATGGGACGCAAGGTCGGCGTGATCTCGCACGTGCAGGAAATGACGGAACGGATCGCCACCCGTATCGTGGTGCAGCCGGCCGGCGCGGGTGCCAGCAGCGTGACGGTGCAGTAAGCCGGGGGCGGCAAATCGCGTGTACACTTACCGTTCTTTCAAGATGTATTTCTCAACAACGGGAGAACACAAATGGTCAGCAAAAACACGGTTTGTCTTTGGTACAACGGTAATGCAGAAGAAGCAGCAAGATTTTATGCCGAGACCTTTCCCGACAGCTCGGTGGGAGCCATCTTCCGCGCGCCCGGCGACTATCCCGATGGCCAACAGGGCGACGTCCTGACGATCGAATTCACCGTTGCAGGCATCCCTTGTATCGGCCTGAACGGCGGGCCGGCATTCCCGCAATCCGAGGCTTTCTCCTTCCAGATCGCGACCGACGACCAGGAAGAAACCGACCGCTTGTGGAATGCGATTGTGGGCAACGGCGGCCAGGAAAGCGCCTGCGGCTGGTGCAAGGACAAATGGGGCCTGTCGTGGCAGATCACGCCGCGCGTGCTGATCGACGCGATCGCCGACCCTGACCGCGCGGCGGCCAAGCGCGCTTTCGACGCGATGATGCAGATGCGAAAAATCGACATTGCCACGATCGAAGCGGCCAGGCGCGGCTGACGACTGCTAGCAGGGCTAGCGCTTCGGACTCTTGATGAGCTCCCAGCCGAGCTCGCGCCGGATCTGCTCGGGGTTCGGCGGAGGACGGCGCTGCGCGAGTTCGGTGCGCAGCCACTTGCGCACACTTTCCTTGCTCGGTTGCTTAGGTTTGTTCATTTCAAGGTCCTCGTCGAACAGGCCATCGGCCTGCTCCTTCAACGCCAATGTGGGTCTTCAGTTGACGGGTCCAATGCTAGAATGTCGGCCTTTTACAATCTGAAACAAAGACCATGACCAAGCCAGCCCGCTTCCTGACCTTCAAGTGCGACAAGTGCAGCAAACCCGTCAAGGTGCAGCTGCAAAAAGTGTCGGCCTGCTCCCATATTCAGCCCTACCAGGGCATCTGCACTTGCGGCGAAATCAAGCGTTACGCCACCGGCGCCAAGGATGCGGTCGACTCCTTCGTCAACTCGACCGACGGCAGCTGGACCCATCACCACCACTAAAACAGTGTGCTGGCAGAAAGATGTTGACAGGAAATAAAAATATTGTTCTTAAGTAGTTAAAGAAACGCAAACGGCTGCCGTTATTGCTAGTGTTACCACTAAAAATAATGGTCGTCCGTCATGTCGCCGCCGCTGTTCACCCAGCTTCCCCGCCCGCTCGCCGCCACTGCCGTCAGCTCGACGCCGCACAGTGGCGGACGCCGTGCCAACGCCTACGGCACCCAGGCCGCCGCCCGGCCGGCCACGCCACCGGCGCCGGAAGCGGATGCGGCGGGGGCGCAGCAGCCCGATAGCGTCAGCCTGTCTTCGCAGGCCTTGGCCAGCCATGCCGCCAGCGATGCCGGCAGCGCGGCGATGGATATCGCGCGCGACGCGGTCAAGCAGTTTGCCCGCCAGCTGTTCGGCGACGCTGGCCAGGGCGCCAAGCTGACGCTCGACTCGGCCACGCTCGACACCGCGGCCAGTTTCGCCACCTCCGGCAGCCATACCAGCAGCGCGGCCGGCACCAGTGCCACCGCCAGCCTGTCGCTGACCCAGAGCGCGCATTTCATCGGCACCGGCCAGATCACCACCAAAGACGGCCACACCTACGACGTCGAGATCGAAGTCACCTACGAGGCGAGCGTCACGGCGGCGGCAAGCCAGCAAACCCAGGTCGACGCGCCCGAGGTGGCGCTGGCCGGCAAACCGCTGCCCGCCATCAGCTACCCGGGCAGCTTGTCCGACCTGTTCAAGGTGCTGGGGCGCGAGCTGTCGACCGAGGAAGGCGACGACGGCCGCCTGACCATGCGCCTGCTGCGCCTGGTCGACCGCGCCGCCCTGCTGGCCCCGCGCCTGCCGGCCGACGAGCCGGCCGCCCAGGCGGTACGCCAGATGGGCGCGAAGGCTTACGCCAGCGCGCTGCCAAGCGCCCTGCTGGCCGACGACTGAAGCACCCAGTCCACGTATAATGCGCCCCTTGCTCGCGCTTTCGCGCGGGCGTCCTTATACGATTGATTCCCATGCACGCACCTGTCACCGCCGACGCTCCGGCTCAGATCCACTGGCTTGAAAACGGCGAGCAGCGCAGCGCGCGCTGGCGCTCCGAGAGCGGCATGCCGGTGCCGAAAAAAGTCGTGGTGGCGGACGACACCATGCCGGCCGATACCGCGTACCGACTGGCCTGCGAAGGCACCGCCCTGCTGTGGCGCGGCGACTTCCAGAACGCCCGCCAATTGCTGCAGGCGCTGGCCCGTCGGGCCGACCACAAGGGCGGCAAGCGCGCCAAAGCGCCCAAGATCCCGGCCAGCCCTGCCGAAGCCTTCCACCTGCACCGCCAGGCCCAGTCGCAGCGCGCCCGCACCCTGGCCATGCTGCTGATCCCGTTCGAAGCCGACTACAGCATCGCCCTGCGCCGCGCGCCCGACGTGGCACTGGCCTGCAACGAAGCGTATGGACGCGGCGAGGAGCCGTTCGTGGCCTCGCTGCGCGAGCTGCTGGGCCTGATCGGCGCGCACGAATGGCGCAAGAACGGCGTCCAGATCCCGGCGCTGGACGCGCGCATCCATCCGCACTACGGCGTGTTCTCGCCGATCCGTGGCGAGTACCTGCAACTGGTGAACGAAGCGCCGCTGCCGCGTGCTTGCGCCCTGGCCTTCGACATCGGCACCGGCACCGGTGTACTGGCCGCGCTGCTGGCACGCCGTGGCGTTGACCACGTGGTCGCCACCGACATGGACGCGCGCGCCCTGCGCTGCGCGCGCGACAACCTGGCCCAACTGGACCTGGCGGCCCAGGTCGAGGTGATCGAAGCCGACCTGTTCCCGCAAGGCCGCGCGCCGCTGGTGGTGTGTAATCCGCCCTGGCTGCCGGGCCGCCCGAGCGCCTCGATCGAAGCGGCCGTGTACGACCCGGACAGCCGCATGCTGCGCGGGTACCTAGAAGGCCTGGCGGCGCACCTTGCGCCGGGCGGCGAAGGCTGGCTGATCCTGTCGGACCTGGCCGAGCACCTTGGACTGCGCCCGCGCGCCCAGCTGCTCGAATGGATCGCCGCCGGCGGCCTGCGGGTGATCGAACGTCACGACGTGCGTCCGGTACACCCGCGCGCGCAGGACGCCAGCGACCCGCTGCATGCGGCGCGCAGTGCCGAAGTGACATCGTTGTGGCGCCTTGGCGCGGCCGGGTAATTCAGCTCATTTCAACACTGCCATTGCCGGACCGCGCGAACCTCTGTACAATTCGCCGCACAGACGCGGGGTGGAGCAGTCTGGCAGCTCGTCGGGCTCATAACCCGAAGGTCACAGGTTCAAATCCTGTCCCCGCAACCAATAAATTCAGACTGAGCCCGACTCCTGCAGCCGGGCTTTTGTTTTTAGATCAGGCACAGCTGCCTTTAAGCTCTGCCGCCCGCAATTGCGATGAGAGACAAAAAAGACAACGCGACCTTCGATCTGCCGGGTTTCGGCCCTGCCCCCGCGATCGTACTGAACGCGCCGGAACCGAAGCGTTCCGCGCCCCGCCCACGCCGCCCGAACCTCAAGCAGGAACAGCTTGAACTGCTCGAGCCGACCGATGCCAGCGGCCTGCCTGTTTGGCGCCGCGACGACAATACCGATCTCACCGGCCTGCCCATCTGGGCTGCCGCCTAAATCACCACCTGGCACCAGCTGTGCCCCAGCGGCCCTGTTAAACTGGGCCGTTGTTATTTTCGAGCCTGCCGATCATGCACCCAACCGCTTTTGCCACCCTGCCGCTGACTGCCACTTTCCTGGCCAACCTCGACACGCTCGGCTACCGCGAGATGACCACGATCCAGGCCGAGAGCCTGCCGCCGGTGCTGGAAGGGCGCGACCTGATCGCCCAGGCCAAGACCGGCAGCGGCAAGACCGCCGCCTTCGGCATCGGCATCCTGCACAAGCTCAATCCCGCCTGGTTCGCCATCCAGGGACTGGTGCTGTGCCCGACCCGCGAACTGGCCGACCAGGTGGCCAACGAACTGCGCCGCCTGGCCCGCGGCGAAGGCAATATCAAGGTGCTGACCCTGACCGGCGGCGCGCCGATGCGCCCGCAGATCGCCTCGCTCGAACATGGCGCCCACATCGTGGTCGGCACCCCGGGCCGTATCCGCGACCACCTGGGCCGCGGCACCATCAATCTCGCGCACGTGCAGACCCTGGTGCTGGACGAAGCCGACCGCATGACCGACATGGGCTTCTACGACGAGATCGCCGGCATCGTCAGCGCTTGCCCGACGCGCCGCCAGACCTTGCTGTTTTCGGCCACCTACCCGGACGACATCCGCCGCGCCACCGAGCACTTCCTGGCGGACCCGGTCGAGGTGGTCGTGGAAGCCCAGCACACCGGCGACAAGATCGAGCAGCGCTTTTACGAAGTCGGTTTCGATGACCGTGACCAGGCGGTGGGCCGCCTGCTGCGCCACTTCAAGCCGGTGTCCACCCTGGCCTTCTGTAACACCAAGGTGCATTGCCGCGAACTGGCCGACGAGCTGCGCTCGCAGGGCTTTTCCGCGCTGGCGCTGTACGGCGAACTGGAACAGCGCGAGCGCGACGAGATCCTGGTGCTGTTCTCGAACCGCAGCTGCTCGGTGCTGGTGGC
>CAMLFK010000071.1 GCA_946479255.1 uncultured Oxalobacteraceae bacterium | reverse complement strand
CGATGTCGGGCAGCTCGGCCAGGTCGGCCTTGTCGACTTCGATCAGGCGCAGGCCCTGGCCGGCAAACTGGTTCAGGCAAGCCTTGATCAGCGAGGACTTGCCGGTGCCGCGCGCGCCGGTCAGCAGCACGTTGTTGGCCGGACGGCCGGCGACGAACTGGCGCGTGTTCTGTTCGATCTGCTGCTTCTGGCTGCCGATGTTATGCAGGTCCGACAGCGCGATCGAGGCCGCATGGGCGACCGGCTGCAGATAGCTGGTGCCGCCGCCGGCGCGCTTGCGCCAGCGGAAAGCGAAGCTGCGCTTCCAGTCGGTTTCACGCGCGTGGGCCGGCGGCAGCACCGCCTCCACGCGCGCCATCAGCGCTTCGGCGCGCAGCAGGAATTGGTCGAGTGGTGTCATCGATCTGTTATCAGTATTACGAACGGTAGTCGGCGTTGATGCTGACGTAGTCGTGCGACAGGTCGCAGGTCCACACGGTGGCGCTGGCGCTGCCGCGCGCGAGCTTGACGCGCACCGTGATCTCGCTTTGCTTCATCACGCGCTGACCGTCTTCCTCGCGGTAGTCGGGATGGCGTCCGCCGTTCTTCGCCACATGCACGTCGTCCAGGTACAGGTCGATCTTGCTGACGTCCAGGTCGTCCACGCCGGCATAGCCGACCGCCGCCAGGATGCGGCCCAGGTTGGGGTCGGAAGCGAAGAAGGCGGTCTTGACCAGCGGCGAGTGGGCGATGGAGTAGGCGATCTTGCGGCACTCTTCCAGGTCCTGGCCGTCGTCGACCGAGATGGTGATGAACTTGGTGGCGCCCTCGCCGTCGCGGATGATCTGCTGCGCCAGGTTGCGCGCGATGTCGGTGACGGCGTTCTTCAGTTCCAGGTATTCGGTCGAATCGGTGTTGGCAATGGCCAGGCTGCCGGTGCCAGTGGCGATCAGCATGAACGAGTCATTGGTCGAGGTGTCGCCGTCGATGGTGATGCAGTTGAACGAGTGGTCGGCCGCATGGCGCACCAGCTCATCGAGCACCGGCTGGGCCACCTTGGCGTCGATCGCCAGGTAGCCGAGCATGGTGGCCATGTTCGGCTTGATCATGCCGGCGCCCTTGCTGATGCCGGTCATGGTGACCGCGTGGCCGCGGATGTCGACCGTCTTCGAGGCCGCCTTGGGCTGGGTGTCGGTGGTCATGATGGCTTCGGCGGCGTTGAACCAGTTGTCGGCCTTGAGGTTGGCCACCGCGGCCGGCAGGCCGGCGACGACTTTGTCGACCGGCAGCAGCTCAAGAATCACGCCGGTGGAAAACGGCAGCACCTGCTGCGGCGCGCAGCCGAGCAGGTCGGCCAGCGCCTTGCAGGTGGCGTTGGCCAGGGCCAGCCCGGCTTCGCCGGTGCCGGCGTTGGCGTTGCCGGTATTGACCAGCAGCGCGCGGATCGGCGCGCCGCCCGCACTGACCGCTTCCAGGTGGGCCTTGCTGATCTGGACCGGCGCGGCGCAGAAGCGGTTCTTGGTGAACACGCCGGCCACGGTGGCGGTCTCCGCCAGCTTCATGACCAGCACGTCCTTGCGATTGGGCTTCTTGATGCCGGCTTCGGCATAGCCGATCTCGATCCCGTTGACGGGTTTCAGGTCGGCGGCGATAGGTACGGGGGAATTGACGGCCATGGCGGATTCTCTAGCTGGTGAAATTCGGAGTCGCTATTGTACGACGGACATGGACCGGCATGGATCGGGACGGCATGAAAGCCGGCTAATCGCTTGCCGCACCGGTGACATCAATACACCAATAGTTGAGTATGGGAAACTAAACTTCCCTCCTCCAACAGGATTGATCGTGAACAAATTGACGCGGATCACCTTATCGGCGCTGCTGGTGCTCAGCGCCGGCGCGGCGCACTCCAGGCCGGCGCCAGCCCAGCCACGCGCTGTCGTCCACGGCACGGGCGTACCGGCCGAGTTTGTACGCCGGGCCGCGGCCGGCGGCGGCGGCGATCCGCTTACCCTGGCGTCGCCGCACTACAGCAGCAGCGCCCGCTGGAGCAACTTGCTGGCCGCGCCAGGCAGGGAACAAGACAGCAGCGGCATCAACCGTTGGCACCAGCTCGTCTGGAACGTGGAGGAGCTCAGAATCGGCATGCGTGGCGTCACGCTCGACGGCCAGCGGCGGTACCACAGTGCGCAGCGGTGTTCTGCCTATTTACAGTGACATTTCTTCCCAGATAATTGATAATCAGAAATCTTATATAAACCTCAATAGGCCGTTCGTGAAAAAATCTCTGCAGCTCACTTCCCTCGCCGCGATGTTCGTGGCCGCGTCGGCGTTCAGCGCCGAACCCGCGCCGACAGTGGCGCCGCCACCCTCGCCGCCTACAGAATTGTCGAAGGCAGTGACGGCCCTGAGTGAAGAATTGAAAACCCGCATGGACCTGAGCGGCGGCGATATGGTGGTGCGCCTGGACAAGTTGTATGGCAAGGCCTTGAGCGCGGCCACCGCCGAACAAGTGGCGCGCATTCTCGGCAATGCCACCCTGGCCCAGCTGGAGCGCCAGGTGGCGGCCAACGGCGACACCGAATACAGTTTCAAGCTCCAGCCATCGAGCTACACGGGCACCGACGGCGGCGCCGCCAACTGGGGTGCCCTGGCCGTGACCCAGACCATGGACAAGGCCGGCGTCAATTCGACCGGCAGCTTGCGCTGGGACCAGCTGGACTGGACTCACCACCAGACCCAGGTCGTGGTGCGCTTGATGACCATGGACGGCCAGCAGCGCCGCGTCGGCCCCGGCCAGTGGGTCGGCAAGGCATCGGGCGGCATTGTCAGCACGACCATTCTGAACCCGGCGATGCCAATGCCCCTGACCTTGTCCGCCCTGCGCTACGACATGGCGTCCGAGCCGCGCGGCAAGTTGGTCGACTATCGTTACGATGTCGGAATCGCGGCCGTCTCGACGCCCGCCGTCATGATTTCCGACCTACGTTTCAAGATGCGCTTCACCGGCCTGGACCTGGCCGCGCTGCAGAGCATGGCCAAGAATCAAGGCATCGCCACGCTGGCGCCGGAAAAGCAGCTTGAAGCGATGCTGCCGCTGTTGCGCGCCATGCTGAAATCGGCCAAGGCCAACAAGTCGGCCTTCGAGATCGACGACTTGAGCGGCGCCTTCAAAGGCCACCGCCTGGTCATCAAGGGCCGCGTCACGGCCGCGCCGGGCGCCGACAGCAAGCTGGCGCGCTTTGAAGATATCGCCAACAAGATCGATGCCAACCTGACCGTCACCGTGCCGATGGGCCTGGTAAAAGAAGTGTCGCAGTCGATGGCGCGCCAGCAGCTCACCGCCAGCGCCAAGGGCGAACCGGTCAACGAGCAAGCGGTCGTACAGATGGGCACCGCCATGAGCGACGGCGTGGTCGGCCAGATGGTCAGCAAGGGCTTCGTGCGCATGGAAGGCGATGCCCTGGTGTCGAACATCGTGTTCAAGGCAGGCAAGCTGACCGTCAACGGCCAGGTGGTGCAACTGCCGAAGGCCCAAACCGCCGCGCCGGCGAAAAAGGCCGGCGCGCCGGCACGCCCTTCGGCCAAGTAATTCCGGTCCCGGCCGGCCGCCTCATTCGGGCCGGCCGGCCTGCGGATGGTAGTAACCGACTATCCCCAGCTGGCGCGCCGCATCGGCCACATCTTTTCCCGTGGCGGTGCGGCGCGTCACCGATCCCATCAGATAATTGCCTTCGATGATGGTCAGCGAATCGCGCCCGATCGCTTCCACAATGGCCACATGGCCGACATCCTTGTACTTCCCCGCACCGATCTCGATCATCGCCACGCTGCCCGCGCGCGGCGTATCGCTGTTGACGGCGGCCAGCTTGCCTTTCCAGGTATTGAGGTTGTACGGCAGGGTCGGCACCCGCTTGCGCGCAAAGAACACGCAATT
Organism: uncultured Oxalobacteraceae bacterium; assembly: GCA_946479255.1. The sequence continues at coordinate 15,863 of CAMLFK010000071.1, read as the reverse complement.
GTCCGCCAGCGGTTCGTCGGGCAATTGCTCACGGATCACTTGCGGCGCCGTGCTCGACCACACCTGCACACAGGCGCCGCTACTCAAGTTGGTGCCCGTGGGACACACGCACGCTTTTCCTTCCAGATAACTGTTGCCCGGGCATTGGGCCTGGCGCTGCCGTTCGACCGTGTTTGATTGCGTGGGCGCGTAGTACGGCGGTTTGATGCTCCACCACAGGGCCAGTAAGAGCCCGACGGACAAGGCGACGGCGGCGGTAAGGGACTTCATGGTGCGCTCCCGGTTGAGGTTGACACTCAACCATTGCAGGAAGCGCAAGCGGGCGGATTGTGAGCGATCAAGCGGCGTCAACACAGCAATGCGGCGCGATGTCAGGCATCAAAAAAAAACGGCGAACCGAGGTTCGCCGTTTTTTGTGGAATGCCGCCTGAGAATCAGGCCAGCTTGCCGTGGCAAGCCTTGAACTTCTTGCCGCTGCCGCAAGGGCATGGGTCGTTACGGCCGACTTTCGGGGCAATCGCCTCGTCGCCCAGCAGCGAGCTGGCCGAACGGGGCGCCAGCAGCTCTTCCGGCCCGGCGTCCGGATTGAAGTCGGCGTGCTGGAAGCTGACGTTTTCCACGTGCGACTGTTGCAAGGCCGCTTCGGCCGCTTCGATTTCCTCGCGCGACTGGATGCGCACATTCATCACCATGCGGATCACTTCGTTCTTGATCATGTCGAGCATGTTGCCGAACAGCTCGAAGGCTTCGCGCTTGTATTCCTGCTTCGGATTTTTCTGCGCATAGCCGCGCAGGTGGATACCCTGGCGCAGGTGGTCGAGGGCCGCCAGGTGCTCGCGCCAATGGCTGTCCACGCTTTGCAGCATGACGTTGCGCTCGAAGCCGCTGAACGATTCGCGCCCGACGATCGCCACCTTGGTGTCGTAAGCCGCCTTGGCCGCCGCCAGCACGCGTTCGAGGATGTCCTCGTCGGTCAGGTTGCTGTCGTTCTTGAGCAGGTCGTCGAGCGGCACGTCCAGCTGCCACTCGCCGGCCAGCGCCGATTGCAGCCCTGCAACATCCCATTGCTCTTCCACCGACTCTTCCGGCACGAAGCTGCGCACGATGTCGGTGAACACCCCGATGCGCAGCGATTCGATCAGCTCGGACATGTCGGTGGTTTCCAGCAGCTCGTTACGCTGGCTGTAGATCACCTTGCGCTGGTCGTTGGCGACGTCGTCGTATTCCAGCAGCTGTTTACGGATATCGAAGTTGCGTGCCTCGACCTTGCGCTGCGCCGTTTCCAGCGAACGCGAGACGATGCCCGCCTCGATCGGCTCGCCTTCCGGCATCTTCAGGCGATCCATGATGGCGCGCACGCGGTCGCCGGCGAAAATGCGCAGCAGCGCGTCGTCGAGCGACAGGTAGAAGCGCGAGGAACCCGGATCGCCCTGGCGGCCCGAACGGCCGCGCAGCTGGTTGTCGACCCGGCGCGATTCGTGCCGCTCGGTACCGATGATGTGCAGGCCGCCGGCCGCCACCACGTGGTCGTGCAGCGACTGCCATTCGCTGCGCAGCTTGTCGGCCTGGGCCGCCTTGTCGGCTTCCGCCAGGTCCGGATTGGCTTCGATGATCTGGATTTGCTTCTCGACGTTACCGCCCAGCACGATGTCGGTACCACGGCCCGCCATATTGGTGGCGATGGTGATCATCTTTGGACGGCCCGCCTGGGCAATGATTTCCGCTTCGCGGGCGTGCTGCTTGGCGTTGAGCACGTTGTGTTCGAGCTTGGCCTTGGTCAGGATGCCCGACAGCAGTTCCGAGTTCTCGATCGAGGTGGTACCCACCAGCACGGGCTGGCCGCGCTCATAGCAGTCGCGGATGTCGATCAGCATGGCGTTGTACTTTTCCTCGGCCGACTTGTAGACCTGGTCCTGGCGGTCCTTGCGCTGCGACGGACGGTTCGGTGGAATCACCACGGTCTCAAGGCCGTAGATTTCCTGGAATTCGTAGGCTTCGGTATCGGCCGTACCGGTCATGCCGGCCAGCTTGGTGTACATGCGGAAATAGTTCTGGAAGGTGATCGAGGCCAGGGTCTGGTTCTCGTTCTGGATGCGTACGCCTTCCTTGGCTTCCACGGCCTGGTGCAGGCCATCCGACCAGCGCCGTCCGGTCATCAGGCGGCCGGTGAATTCGTCGACGATCACCACTTCATTGTTCTGCACCACGTAGTGCTGGTCCTTGTGGTACAGCGCGTGGGCGCGCAGGGCCGCGTACAGGTGGTGGATCAGGGTGATGTTGGCGGCGTCGTACAGCGAGGCGCCTTCCGGCAGCAGGCCCATGCGGGTCAGGATCGCTTCGGCGTTCTCGTGGCCAGCCTCGGTCAGCAGCACGGTGTGCGCCTTCTCGTCCTTGGTATAGTCGCCCGGCACCTCGATCTGGCCCTTGCCGTCCGGCGTTTCTTCGCCGACCTGCAGGGTGAGCATGCCAGGCAGCTCGTTTATCTTGTGGTACAGGTCGGTGTGGTTCTCGGCCTGGCCGGAAATGATCAGCGGCGTACGCGCCTCATCGATCAGGATCGAGTCGACTTCGTCGACCACGGCGAAATTGAGGCCGCGCTGCACGCGCTCGCGCGCGTCGTAGACCATGTTATCGCGCAGCAGGTCGAAGCCGAATTCGTTGTTGGTGCCGTAGGTGATGTCCGCGGCGTAAGCCTTCTGCTTGGTGTCGTGGTCCATCTGCGACAGGTTCACGCCGGTCGACAGGCCCAGCCAGCCGTACAGGCGGCCCATCCACTCGGCATCGCGCTGCGCCAGGTAATCGTTGACGGTAATGACGTGCACGCCTTTGCCGGCCAGCGCGTTCAGATAAGTCGGCAGGGTGGCCATCAGGGTCTTGCCCTCGCCGGTCCCCATTTCGGCGATCTTGCCATAGTGAAGCACCATGCCGCCGATCATCTGGACGTCGAAGTGGCGCATCTTGAGCACCCGCCTGGCCGCCTCGCGGCACACCGCGAACGCTTCAGGCAGGATGCCGTCGAGCGTCTCGCCTTTGGCCAGGCGTTCCTTGAATTCTGGCGTTTTCGCCTGGAGCTGCGCGTCGGACAGTTTTTCGATCTGCGGTTCGAACGCATTGATCTCGCGTACAGTTTTTTGGTACTGCTTAAGCAGCCGCTGGTTACGGCTACCGAAAATCTGGGTCAGGAATGACATGCTTGAATTCTTGAAAAAAGCGCCGCTTAAAGAGAAGCCGTGATGATATCAAAAAGATATCGTCCGCCAGCCGACTATGGCAAAAAGAGCGTGATTTTATCACGCGATCCCGGCCCAAATGGGGCCGTTGGTCAATATAACAAGGTCATGCCCGCATGAAAGTTCCATAAATACGGTCCAAGGCGATGTCATCAACTTGGCTGTGGTAAGGTTCACCCCATGCACATTTACGGCACCAAAACCCGGCGCACCTCGATAGTGGCAACTGATTTCCTGCGCCGCAACGACAAAATGGCGGCCCTGCTGCCGGCGGCGATGCGCATGGCCAGCCTGCAAAAGGATTGCGCCACCGCCCTGCCCTCGATGTTCGGCAACTGCGATGTGCTGTCCTTCGAAGGGGGCAAGCTGGTGCTGGCCGTGCCCAGCTCGGCGGTTGCCGCCAAGCTCAAGCAGCAAGTCCCCAAACTCCAGGGGGCCCTGCAAAAGAAGGGCTGGGCGGTCGAGGATATCAAACTGAAGGTGCAGGTCATCCGCGCCATGCCGCCGGTGGTGCACACGCGCCAGCTGTTGCTGCCGACGACTGCCGTGTCGGCCTTCGAGGAACTCGGCAATACCTTGCCGGACACGCCGCAGAACGCCACCCTGATTGCCGCCCTGAAGGCGATGGCGGCGCGCCGGCGCTAAGGCGACGGTGTGAATGAACTAAGTCAGCGCCCACTCGCGCTGCATCTGCCGCACATACGAGGGCGGCGCACTGCCCGGCTTATCGAAAGACACGATCTCGTAAGCATCTTCGTGCTTGAGCAATTCCAGCAGCAGCAGGTTATTCATCGCATGGCCCGACTTGTGCGCCGTATAACTGGCCAGCAGCGGATGGCCGACCAGGTACAGGTCGCCGATGGCGTCGAGAATCTTATGGCGCACGAATTCGTCTTCGTAGCGCAAGCCATCCGAATTCAATATCCGGTATTCATCCATGACGATGGCGTTCTCCAGCGAGCCGCCGCGCGCCAGGCCCATGCCGCGCAGGCTCTCCACGTCCTGCATGAAGCCGAAGGTGCGTGCGCGCGCCACGTCATGCACGTATGACACGTCGCCGAAATCGACCGAGGCGCGCTGGGTGGTGCCGTCGACCGCGGGGTGATTAAATTCAATGAAGAAATCGAGTTTGAAGCCGTCGTGGGGCGACAGGCGCGCCCACTTTTCATTGTCGCCCGTGCCCTGGCGCACTTCGACGTCGCGCAGCACGCGGATGAATTTCTTGGGCGCGTCCTGCTCTTCGACGCCGGCCTGCTGCAGCAGGAAGACGAAGGACGAGGCCGAACCATCCATGATGGGGATTTCCTCGGCCGACACATCCACATACAGATTATCGATGCCGAGGCCGGCGCAGGCCGACATCAGGTGCTCGACGGTGGACACGCGCGCCGCTTCCTTGATCAGCACCGAGGCCATGCGGGTGTCGCCGACGATGCCGGCGCTGGCCGCGAACTCGACCACTGGCGTGAGATCGACGCGGCGAAACACGATGCCGGTGTCGGGCGCGGCCGGATGCAGGGTCAGCACGACCTTGGTGCCGGAGTGCAAGCCCACACCGGTGGTGCGCACATATTGCTTGATGGTTCGTTGTTTGAGCATCGGATGATTATATCCAACTTGCATCAGCCGCGCCGGGCCCGGACCAGCCTGCGGCGCAGGCCCGCGCCCAGTACCAGCAGGCCGGCGCCGAACATCGCCCAGGCGGACGGTTCCGGCACGGCCGCCGCCACGCTGAGGATCGTGTCGTCGCGCCAATGGTAGGTTTGCTCGACGAACGCGCCGGGATCGCGCCGGTAGCTGTAATCCGACAAGCCGGTGGTGACGGAGCGGCCCGAGCCGACCATCCACTCCGGATCGCGGGCGAAAAAATCCACCTCGAAGGACAGCCGCGGCACGGTGGAAAATGCGGCGAATGCGGCAACCCCGGCCGCCGCAGCCATGCCCGGCAAGCTGAATTCGAAGGCGCTGGTGCCGCAGTGGTGGAACTCATTCGACTCGCAAGTGATGAAATCGACCAGCCCCACTTTCAGCGAGCTCAGCTCGGAGCGCGCCAGGATGCCGTCATGGTTGTGGTCTTCGCCGGCGAAACTTCCCGAGAGTGTCCAGTGCGGCAAGAACTTCGCCTCCTGCTCGCTGTAGAAGCCCGTGTAGGTAAACAGCCACTCGGACGGGGCCGCATGCGCAGCGCTGGAACACAGGGCCAGCAAGCCCGCACAGAACATGTTGGACCGCATAAAACTCCCAGAAAAAAGTTGGATGTTTCGACGCCTAGGCCGGATCGCGCTCGTGGCGGATCAGGTAAATGCCGCTGCCGATGATGATGGCCGCCCCCAGCAGCGTGTACTGGTCAGGCAAGGTGTGCCACAAGATCCAGTCGAGCGCGACGCCGTAGGCCAGCGCCGAATACTCGAAGGGCGCAACCACCGATGCCTCGCCCGAATTGAAGGCTTCGGTAATGGCCAGCTGCCCGAGAAAACCGGTCACAGCCAGTGCACACAGTAACAGGAAATCGTCCGCGCGTGGCGTAACCCAGCCGGGCGCGGCGAGCACTGTTGCGCCGATGCCCATATAGACCATCATCCACAGCACGCTGTGCTCGGTGCGGTCGGTACGGCCGACAATCCGCCCCACGATCGCCGCCACCGCATAGCAGGCGGCCGAGCCGAGAATGGCCAGGCCGCCAATGGTGAACATGCCGGTGCTGTCGGGCCGCAAGGCCACCAGCACACCGCCCATGCACATGGCAATCGCGATCCAGCGGGCCAGGTTGACTTTTTCCTTGAGGATGAAAACCGACAGCACCGTGATCAGCGCCGGCGAGATAAAAAAGATCGCATAGGCAGCGGCCAGCGACAAGGTGCGCAAGCCATACACGAACAGGCTCAGCATGAGAATGCCGAGCACGCCACGCAGCACGTGGAAAGGCATGCGCACTTTCAGCATGGTGCGGTAGCCGCCGCGCCAAGCCACGAAGGCCAGCACCAGCGGCAGCGAAGTGAGCGCGCGCAGCGAGGCCACCTGCATGGCCGGATAGCGGGTCGACAAGACCTTCAGGACGGCGTCCATCAGGGCGAAGAAAGCGACAGCGATGAGCATCGCGTAGATGCTGCGGATATTGCCGCGTGTGCTTGTGGCAGCGGCGAGCGTGGGAGCGTTCATGGCGCTTTGCGAAAACAAAAAACGGCGCCGCAGCGCCGTTGTTACTGAAGGGCGAACGGTTACGCCAGCTGGCCCAGCAAGGTTTCAGCGTTCGACACTTCGAACTTGCCGCCTTGCTCGACGTTGAGTTGCTTGACCACGCCGTCTTCCACCAGCAGCGAGTAGCGCTGCGAGCGGGTGCCCATGCCGAACTTGGAGAAGTCGGCGTCCAGGCCCAGTGCCTTGGAGTAAGCGGCGTTACCGTCAGCCATCATGCGCACGATGCCGGTGGCTTTCTGGTCGCGGCCCCAGGCGCCCATCACGAAGGCGTCGTTGACCGAGATGCACCAGATTTCGTCCACTCCTTTGGCCTTCAGTTCGTCGGCGTGGGCAACGTAGCCTGGCACGTGCTGTGCCGAGCAGGTCGGGGTGTAGGCGCCTGGCAGGCCGAAGATGGCGATTTTCTTGCCCTTGACCAGGTCGGCGACCTGGAAGGTGTTCGGACCGAGCGCGCAGCCGGCCGTTTCGGTTTCGACGAATTCGGAAAGCGTGCCTTCTGGGAGGCGGTCGCCGATCTTGATGGTCATGGATAATCCTTTGGTGTTGGGGGTGTATTAAGCTTGCTTAGCTTATTAGTATGCACGATCTGCGCAATTCTTGCAGACACCGGCAGGGTTTATGCACCAGCCCGCTACCGGCTAATCCCCGCGACGAACCAGCTTCTGGTGATACCGTCCATTCTTCCAATAGACCAGTGACTGGCCGCCCGACTCAAGTTCGAGAAGCAGGCCATCACCCGCCGCAGCCACCTGCTTGAGTGCCGGCGCACCAGCCCGCACGCGCGAATATCCAGAAAAGCATTCGTATAAGAGATAGATCGCTGATGGTGCGTCGGCCACAGCGCCCGGACGCATGCCATGAAAAATCGCCAGCCCCAAGCAATGGCCGCCAACTGCGTCGTCGAGAGTGCTTGCCGAATCGCCTGACGATATCTGTGTGATGGCGCGGGAGTTCAGTTTGCCCTTTGCCCGGTCCACATCGACAACAAGCACGAGCTCCGGCCGCCCTAATTTCGCCTTGGACAGATTGGCCTGTGTATATGACGGCAGTCCAGGACCACCGTCGTGAATTGTCGCCTCAACGCCAATATGTGTCGAAACCAAAGCAGCGTAGTACTGCGGTACTTTCACCTCCTTCGCATACGACGTAACACAAGCCATCGCTAGCGCCAGGAATTTCAATATATTGAGCGACATCCTTGATTTCCCCCGTGCTCTAGCTCAGGCGGTAAACGCCACGTGAAAGTGGTTATCGTGTCCCCTGAACCGGCGAACACGCGGCATGTTCGGAGGATCATTGAAAAGAAGCTCTTTAACCCGACCTGTAGCTAAAAACATAGCGATAAGCTTGTGGGTCGCATCTCGGTCGTATTGACTGTCATCGATTGTGCAAGGGACATGCCGTCCATCTTTCCGCAAAGGTCTTATATCGACTTCGAGTCCACTAAGATGGGTCTTATGATCAGTGTTCTTGCCGTTCTCACGACTGATATTTCCAACCCCAAACTTGCGCGGATCAACCGCGCTCCACAGCGCCGCTGTTTGAATAAGCATCGACATTAGCGAGGGATGAGAATATTGACTGCGACCTTCAGTTGGAGTTCCATATGTATAGTATCCCCCACCCTCAAAGCCTTGTGGAAGAACGAAAAAACCTCGTGCATCTCGTACTGACACGGACGGCATGATAGCCTCTGGAAGTTGCGATTGGAATCCAGATTTTGCAGATTTCGACAATCTACATGATGCCTTGAATCAATTTTCTCGCACGTCCCGAAAACAAAATGGCGCCGTCGTAGGCGCCATGTTCGCTAGGCCCGCAAAGCGCAAGGCAGAATCGCCCACCTACGATTGAAGTTCATGAAACCGGCCAGGTAGGTCGCCCTGTAAAAGTAGGGGAAGAAACGAAAGAAATCGGCTTTATTCTCAAACCAGAACTCACCGTAATTCGGGTCGAAGAACATGGCATCGCCAGCTGAACCATAGCTCGGGCCGCCCAGCCACACGGCGACGGCGTGACCACTGTTCGTGACCCCCGCCACCTTGCCGCCGAAATTGAGACGTAAATAGCAGTTGTTGTACTGCTGCATGGCCCGCACGATTGTCCCTTCGATATCGGGAATGGCTGGGCCAGTGCCCCAGCCACCACCGGTCATGTCACGGGATGCGTGCTCGCCATAGAATCCACGGAAGCCCGCGTGATTCATGTGCACCGAACTCGATGCGCGCAAGGGCAGCAAGTTGCGTTGCCGCAGCCAATCCTCCAGGCGGTTCCTTTGGTCGTTGCCACTTCCGCTAGATACTGTGCTGTGCAGCATTTTGATCTCGTTGAGCTTAGTGATATTGAGGGGAGCCAGCCCGCCCCCGCCAAGCTCGTTGGCAAGCGCTCCGTCATGCGCGTGGCGCTCTATCCAGTGTGCGGACAGCGCCGCGCAGATCCCGAAGCGGGTCGCTGGATCGCTGAAGATGCGGCGCCACACGGCGAAGTCGGTTTGCGAAAACTTCCAGGTTGGTACACCGTTGTTGCCTGCACAAATATCGAAAACGCTAGGCATTGGGATGGTCTTTCTGCGCACGCTGCGCACTGGTTGGAAATGAAAATGGCGCCATCTCTGGCGCCATCGAAGCTCAGGCCAAGGAGCCGAATCAGTCAGCCTGCTTGCGCAGGAAGGCTGGAATGTCGTACGTTTCAACGCCATTGCGCTGCATCGCCTGCACCTGCTCGGATGCCTGCTCGCGGCGCCATACGGCCGGCTGCTTCATGCCGTCCATGTGGCCGATGCCGGATGCCGAACCCATGGTCACGCCGACGCTGCCGCCGCCCTGCGCCATCATCGGCTGGTTGTGGGTACCGGTGCGCAGCATCGGGGTCTGGACCAGTTGCACGTGCTTCTTGGCTTTGCCCAGGCCAGTGGCCACCACGGTCACGCGGATGTCGTCGCCCATGTTGTCGTCGTACGCGATACCTTGCGCGATCGATGCGTCCGGCGCGGCAAAGGCGCGCACCGCCGCCATGACTTCCTTGATTTCCTTACCCTTCAGGCCACGCGAGGCGGTCACGTTGACCAGCACGCCACGCGCACCCGACAGGTCGATACCGTCCAGCAGCGGCGAGGCCACGGCCTGCTCGGCGGCGATACGCGCACGGTCCACGCCGGAGGCGGTCGCGGTGCCCATCATGGCCTTGCCCTGCTCGCCCATGATGGTCTTGACGTCGTTGAAGTCGACGTTGATGTGGCCCGGCACGTTGATGATCTCGGCGATACCGGCCACCGCGTTGTTGAGCACATCGTCGGCATGCTTCATCCAGTCGATCATGCTTTCGTCTTCGTAGATCTCTTCCAGCTTTTCGTTCAGGATGATGATCAGCGAGTCGACGTGCTGCGACAGCTCTTCCAGGCCGCTCTCGGCGATGTCCATGCACTTCTGGCCTTCGTACGAGAATGGCTTGGAGACCACCGCCACGGTCAGCGCGCCCTGTGCCTTGGCGATCTCGGCGACGATCGGCGCCGCGCCGGTGCCGGTGCCGCCGCCCATGCCCGCGGCGATGAACACCATGTGCGCACCGCGCAGCGCGTCTTCGATGCGCTCGCGCGATTCTTCGGCCAGCTGGCGGCCGACGGTCGGCTTCATGCCGGCGCCCAGGCCCGAATCGCCGATCTGGATGATGTTGTTGGCGGAGGACGCCGCGAGCGCCTGCGCATCGGTGTTGGCCGCGATGAATTCCACGCCCGAGACACCTTTGTTGATCATGTGTTGCACCGCGTTGCCACCTGCGCCGCCGACGCCGACGACCTTGATGACGGTGCCTAATGCTGCGTTATCGACCATATCAAACTCCATGATGAACTCCTAATCAAAGTGCGGTCTCCAAGCGCCAGGACTCATATCTGTATGAAACCTGGGGATTGGAAACTGCGTTAACTGTTTAAATAAAATATACCGTTTATGCTAAAACCTGAAAACTGTCCCGTCCCGCTTAAAAATTCCCCAAGAACCATTCCTTCATCCGCTGCCACACCGCCTTTACAGAGCCATCCTGACGCGTCACGATATGGCCTCGTAAATACTGCTTCTTCGCTTCCAGCAGGAGCCCGAGCACGGTCGCATAGCGCGGACTGCGCACGACGTCGGCAAGCTGGCCGCGATAGTCCGGCGTGCCGAGGCGCGCCGGTTTCAAGAAAATGTCTTCCGCCATTTCGACCATGCCGGGCATGATCGCGGTGCCGCCGGTGAGCACGATGCCCGACGAGAGCACGCCCTCGTAGCCGGACTCGCGCACCACCTGGTGCACCATCGCGAACAGTTCTTCGACCCGCGGCTCGATCACCGCCGCCAGCGCCTGGCGCGACAGGTTGCGCGGACCGCGGTCGCCCAGGCCCGGCACTTCCAAGGACTCGTGCGGATCGGCCAGCACCTGCTTGGCCACGCCGTAGCGGATCTTGATCTCTTCGGCTTCCGAGGTCGGGGTGCGCAGCGCCATCGCGATGTCGTTGGTGATCTGGTCGCCGGCGATCGGGATCACCGCGGTGTGGCGGATCGCGCCGTCCGAGAACACCGCGATGTCGGTGGTGCCGCCGCCGATATCGATCAGCACCACGCCCAGTTCCTTCTCGTCGGTGGTCAGGACCGCGTCGGCCGAAGCCATCGGCTGCAGGATCAGGTCCGACACTTCCAGGCCGCAGCGGCGCACGCACTTGACGATGTTCTGCACCGCCGATACCGCGCCGGTGACGATGTGCACCCGCACTTCGAGGCGGATGCCGCTCATGCCGATCGGCTCGCGCACGTCTTCCTGGCTGTCGACGATGAATTCCTGCGGCACCGTGTGCAGCAGCTGCTGGTCGGTCGGGATGTTCACGGCCTTCGCCGTCTCGATCACGCGCGCCACGTCCGTGGCCGTCACTTCCTTGTCCTTGATGGCGACCATGCCGCTCGAATTGAACGAGCGGATATGGCTGCCGGCGATGCCCGCGTAGACGTTGCGGATTTTGCAGTCCGCCATCAGCTCGGCCTCTTCCAGCGCGCGCTGGATCGATTCGACCGTCGCCTCGATATTGACGACGACGCCCTTTTTCAGGCCCCTCGATTCATGCTGACCGAGCCCGATGACTTCATGCCTTCCATCGGCCATCACCTCGGCCACAACCGCCACCACCTTCGAGGTGCCGATATCGAGACCGACGATCAGATTTTTCGCGTCTTTTGTCATTTGCTGTGCCTACGTTCGCTTGCTAGTTGTACTGCTGGTTGTTGTCTTCTTCTTTACTGCTGGCTTTACCGGCGCCTTACCGTCCTCCGGCACCTTCAGCCCCGTGGCCGTCAGCGCCAGGCCATTCTGGTACCGCATGTCGATGGTCTCGATCCCATCCGGCAGGCGCGCCGCCAGTTGGGGGTAGATTCCCACCAGCCGCTGCACCCGCGCCTTCAATGTGTTGCGGTCCTGCTCCCGTCCCAGCGCCACGCGCATGCCGTTATTGAGCTTCACGGTCCACGCATAACGGCTCGATAACTTCAAGCCATCCGGCGTCAGGCTGAGCGGCGCAAACCACGAACGCAACTCCGAAAACCGCGCCAGCACTTCCTTCTCGCTGCCGTCCGGACCTTCAAGCTGCGGCAGCGTGCGGTCCTCGTCGGCTTCGGCCAGGTTGGCGGTGAACACATCGCCCTTGACCGACAGCAGCCGCCCATCCTCACCCCATGTGCCCAGCGCCTCGTGCTCCTCGACTTCCACGATCAGCTCATTGGGCCACTCGCGCCTTACCGTGGCGCGGCGCACCCAGGGCACCGCTTCAAACACCCCGCGCACCTGTTCCAGGTTGGCGGTAAAAAAATTCCCCTTCAGCCGCCCGGCGATGCCCGCCTGCAGGGTCAGCCTGTTTCACATGCTTGAGCTCCATGCCGTACATGCTGCCAACGGTGATGGTGCGCAGCGTGAACATCGGCCGCTGCGAAATCCACCACACCCCCGACGCCAGAAAGGCCAGCGTCACGGCGGCCAACAGGCCATTGGCCGCCGCATTCAATGCGCGTACGTCTTGCCACATGTGATACTTAACCCTGTCCCTTGACCATCTTCAGCCGCGCCGACTGCAGAATCTGCAGACACAAATCCTCGTAGCTGATGCCGGCCGCGCGCGCCGCCATCGGCACCAGCGAGTGCCCGGTCATGCCGGGCGAGGTGTTCGCCTCCAGCAGGAAAGGCAAGTTGTCGCTGGCACGCAGCAGCACGTCGATCCGTCCCCAGCCTTCGCAGCCGAGCGCGCGGTAGGCGTCCAGTGCGATGCGTTCGATCTCGGCGGCCATCGCGGCGTCCAGCGGTGCCGGGCAGTGGTACTGGGTGTCGTCGCTGAAGTACTTGTTGTGGTAGTCGTAGTTACCCTGGGGTGCCACGATCTCGACGATCGGCAGCGCACGGGCGCTCGCGCCCTGGCCCAGGATCGCCACGGTAAATTCGCGCCCCGTCACACCCTGCTCGATCAGTACGTTCTCGTCGATCGCGGCCGACAGGTCATAGGCGGCCTGCAGCTGCTCCGGCGCGCTGACCTTGGTGATGCCGATGGTCGAGCCTTCCAGCGGCGCCTTGACGAATACCGGCAAGCCCAGTTCGGCGAGCACGCCGGACAGGTCGGCGTTGCGCGGCAAGGACAGGTACTTGGGCGTCGGCAGGCCGCGCGCCAGCCAGATGATCTTGGTGGTGATCTTGTCCATGGCGATGGCGCAGGCCGGCACGCCGCTGCCGGTGTACGGGATGCCCAGCTGTTCGAGCGCGCCCTGCAGGCTGCCGTCTTCGCCGAAGCGGCCATGCAGCGCGATGAATACGCGGTCGAATTTTTCGGCAGCCAGTTCGGCGATGCTGCGCTGGCCCGGATCAAATGCATGCGCGTCCACGCCGCGGCTTTGCAGGGCGGCCATCACGCCGCCGCCGGACATCAGCGAGACTTCGCGCTCGGCCGAACGGCCGCCAAACAGCACGCCGACCTTGCCGAGTTTTTTCGCGTCGATAGGATGAAGGATAGGATGAGAAGCGCTCACGCTCAAACCTCGTAAGTAGTCAGTTTGTTCGGAATGCCGCTGATCGAGCCGGCGCCCATGGTGATCACCACGTCGCCGTCCTGCACCACTTTCATGATGGCGGCCGGCATGTCGGCGATCTGCTCAACAAAAATCGGTTCGATCTGGCCGCGCACGCGCAGCGCATGCGCCAGCGCGCGGCCATCGGCGGCGACGATCGGCTGTTCGCCGGCCGGGTACACGTCGGCCAGCAGCAGCATGTCGGGCTGGCCCAGCACCTTGACGAAGTCTTCGAACAGGTCGCGGGTACGGGTATAGCGGTGCGGCTGGAAAGCCAGCAGGATGCGCCGCCCCGGATAGGCGCCGCGCGCCGCGGCCAGCGTGACGTCGGTCTCGACCGGGTGGTGGCCGAAGTCGTCGACCAGCGCGAAGGTGCCGCCGCCGGGAATCGCGACCTCGCCATAGCGGGTGAAACGGCGGCCCACGCCGTTGAAGTCGGCCAGGCCCTGCTGGGTGGCGGCGTCGGGAATGCCGATTTCGCGCGCAATCGCAATCGCCGAGCAGGCGTTCTGCACATTGTGCATGCCGGGCTGGTTCAGGATGAACTGGGTGTCCGGGAAGCCCTGCTGGATCACCGTGAAGTGCATCTGCAGGCCGATCGCGCTGGCGTCTACCGCGCGCACTTCGGCTTCTTCCGAGAAGCCGTAGGTGGTGATCGGCTTGGTCACGAACGGGATAATGTCGCGCACGTTCTTGTCGTCGATGCACAGCATGACGCGGCCGTAGAACGGCAGGCGGTGGGTGAAGTTGACGAAAGCCTGTTTGAGCTTGGAGAAATCGTGCTCGTAGGTGTCCATGTGGTCGGCGTCGATGTTGGTGATCACCTCGATCATCGGCGACAGGTTCAGGAAGGAAGCGTCCGACTCGTCGGCTTCGGCCACGATGTATTCGCCGGTGCCCAGCTTGGCGTTGGCGCCGGCGCTATTTAAGCGTCCGCCAATGACAAAGGTCGGGTCCAGCCCGCCCTGCGCCAGTACCGACGCCACCAGGCTGGTGGTGGTGGTCTTGCCGTGGGTGCCGGCAATGGCGATGCCGCGCTTTAAGCGCATCAGCTCACCCAGCATGATCGCGCGCGGCACGATCGGAATGCGGGCGGCGCGTGCCGCCATCACTTCAGGGTTGCTGGCCTGGACCGCGGTCGAGGTGACGACCGCATCGGCTTCGGCCACATAGTCGGCCGAGTGGCCGAGCAGGACCTTGGCGCCCAGGCTTTCCAGGCGCTGGGTGGCGGCATTGCTGCCCAGGTCGGAGCCGGACACGTTGTAGCCCAGGTTGAGCAGCACTTCGGCGATGCCGCTCATGCCGCTGCCGCCGATGCCGATGAAGTGAATGTTCTTGATTTTATGTTGCATGGTTCGTTCTCTTTATTTTTTCGGTGCGGCCAGTTGTTCGAGGACGGCGGCAATCGCGTCATTGGCGTCGCGCTTGCCGACGGCGTGTGCTGCCACTGCCATCTTGCGGCAGGCGTCGCGGCTGGTTTGTTCCAGCAGCCTGGCCACGCCGGCCGGATTCAATTCGGTTTGCGGCAGGTGAATCGCCGCGTTCTGCGCCGCCATCCAGCGTGCGTTGTCGCGCTGGTGGCTGGTGGTGCTGGCGACAAACGGCACCAGTACGCTGGCCACGCCCGCCGCCGTCAGTTCCGACACGGTGATGGCGCCGGCGCGGCAGATCACCAGGTCGGCTTCGGCATATGCCCCGGCCATGTCGTCGATGAAGTCGACTACATTGGCGGTGACGCCGGCCTTGGCATAGCCTTCGCGCAGCGCGTCGATATTCTTCTTGCCCGACTGGTGCGTCACCTGCGGGCGCACGCCTTCGGGCAGCAGGGCCAGCGCGGCCGGCAGCGCTTCGTTGAGCACGCGCGCGCCGAGCGAGCCGCCCACGACCAGCACGCGCAGCACGCCGCTGCGGCCTGCGAAACGCTGTTCCGGCGCGGCCATAGCCAGGATCTCCTTGCGCACCGGGTTGCCGGTGACGACAGCCTTGGCGGCGGCCTTGCCAAAGTCGGCCGGGAAGCCGAACAGCACGCGGTCGGCAATCGGCGTCAGGGTTTTGTTCGACAGCAGCAGCGCGGCATCGGCATTGACCAGGGCCAGCGGTACGCCGCGCAGGCGCGCCATCATCCCGCCCGGCACCGTGACGTAACCGCCCATGCCCAGCACCACGTCGGGCCGGCGGCGCTTGAGGTAGCCGAGGCAGGTGGTGAAGCTGGCGGCAAGCTTGAACACGCCGGAGACGGTATGCCCCAGGCCCTTGCCGCGCAAGCCGGCGAAATCGATGGTGTCGATCTCGATGCCGCTCTTCGGTACCAGGTCCTGCTCCATGCCGTGGGCGGTGCCCAGCCAGCTCACTTCCCAGCCGC
>CAMLFK010000070.1 GCA_946479255.1 uncultured Oxalobacteraceae bacterium | reverse complement strand
TGGGAGACGAGGAGGTTGATCAGCAGGAGCGTGCCCAGCGTCCATCCGCCGGGGGCCCCGGTCCCCCCGGGCCGTGGCGGGGGCGCCGCTGCCGGGGGTGCCACCGACGGCCGCGCCGCCCACCGAACCGGCGCCGGTGCCGGCCGCTCCGCTCTGGCGAGGCACGACTTCAATGCTGGCGACGGTGCTGTTTGGCGTACTTGCCATCATCCCGCCCTGGGTCATGCCGCTTGCGTCCGTGGCCGCGGCGGTACCGGTGTCGGAGCCGGTTGCCGTGCCTGTACCGGTCCCCGTCCCGGTGCCGGTTCCCGTGCCGGTGGCTGCGGTACTGCCAGCGGTGCTGCCTGTGGCGCCACTGCTCACATCGGGCGTGCTGCCATATTCGCCATTGGTGGTGCGCGTTGCGCTGGCGGTGTCGCCGCCCATGCCCATGGTGCCGCATCCCGCCAGGCTCAGGGCTAGCAAGCCTGCCAGGAGCACGCTCTGTTCTTTACGCTTCATGGTCAACTCCTTAAGTTGGTGTTTTCAGTGTGTGCGTGACAATGCCGCGTGCCACGTCGAGTAAGAGACGTGAAAGACCTAGACGTTCCGACTGATCCATTCGATGTGTGAGACATCTCAAACGGCGTGGTAAAGAGGGAAAGGTTGGGGAACTAGCTGGATTAGTCTCGGTGCATAGAGCCATCGATGCGTTTGATATTGATCAAACGACGACAGATCGGGCCGCTTAATAATTTCGTGACGAAATTTCTAAGGAGGCGCGATCATGCATGCTTGCGCTCTGGCCGGCCTGATCCAGGAGCTGGTCACCTCGATCAATACCGCTGCCCATCAGCTCGAACAGCGCTGCCTGCAAGAGAGCGGCGGCGCGCCGGCCGTGCCCGGCACCGTCTCAGCGCCGCAGCGCCGTGCGAGGCAGTGCGCCCCAAAGGACAGCGGCGACGAGCAGGGCGGCGCTGACATCGACCAGCCAGTCGCCGATGTTGCCGTTGCGGTAGGGGAGCAGGCTTTGTACTAATTCGTCGCCGGCGCCCATGGCCATGACAGCGGCCACGGCCTTGACGGCCCGCATGCCGGCGCTGCCAGTGGTGCCGCCATACAGCAGCAGGGCCATGGTGCCGTAGGCCAGCGAATGGAGCACGACGCCGGAGGCCACCATGCCGAGGTCCGCCCGCGCGCCGGGCACCGATCCTATCGCCAGGATCGCCGCATAGATCAGCCATGCCGCGCGCCAGCGCCAGCGGCGCCATTGGGGATCGAGTACTAACAGCGAAAGCAAGGTCGGCATGGCAATGCAGCGTATTGAAAAACGCAACATTACCATACCGGGGAGGATGCGGCTCCCGCTTGCGGCTCCCGCTTGCGGTCGTCCGTGCGTGGCGCGGGCGACGGGGAGGGCGGCGTGGGCGTGCGCCGCGGCAGGTCAGATGGTCAGGGCTGACGCGCCGTTGGGGTAGTGGGCATCGAAGCAGCTATGGCATTCGGCGCAGAACAGATGTGCCGTACGAACGCAGCGCTGCCGCAGAACCAGCTTCAAGTGAGTGTGATTGCATTTTGGGCAGGTTTCCCGGACGTTCCCAAAGGTGATCAAGGACTTGGGAAGCACGTCGTCGTCAAGATGGTCGACGACCGACTCGGGAGGCAGTTCGCTCAGGATCAGAGCTTCTGCCGGGGTGTGGCGCCGTTTTGGGCTGGCGTGCGGTTGTTCGGTGGGCACAGTTTCGAGAACATGTTCACTCATTCGAATAACTCCAGTTAGCGTGGCTTTGCCGATAATCTATCGAAAGTGTCGGGGGAACTTCATCATAGTAAAAGATCACGGCGGTTCAAGGGGCCAAACCGGGTTTTTACTGTACCTGATCAAATTACTAGGGCAATAGGTAAGCAGAAAAAAAATGCCCGCCTGTCGAGGCGGGCAAAACCCAAGATCGGGCCAAGAGATCAATTCGATTGGTGTGCCGCCCATGGGGTCGACACACCTGCCTGCCGTCACACATATCGGTTGCGTGTACAGCAGATGGGATTAAGTATAAGGAGGGTATGTGACCCCGACATGACATAGCTCAAACATTGCGTCATGAATCGCGAAACTCTTTGTCAGTGAGCGCGGTCAAGAATTTTGAACAAAAAAAAGCCCGCTGATGAAAGCGGGCTTAAAACTATTTTCTTTGGAGGAGAATAGTGGAGACAGGTGTAATTATGCGGGCTGGGCACATATATGTCTAATTGAGAGTTTCGATACCTGACATCACTGTGGTTGATATCTCTGCCGTTTGCCCGTACACGCTCAGACTTTGTTGTCCTGCACCTTGAACAAATCATTGCGCACCGCCTCCAGTTCGCCGCGCAGGCGCGCCAGGGTCGTTTCATCCTTCCCGCTGGCGCACAGCATCTGTTCGGGAATGTCTTCGGCCTGGCGGCGCAGGGCGCGCCCTTGCTGGCTCAATTGGATACGCACCTGCCGCTCGTCGTGGGCATCGCGCGTCCGGGTCAGGAGGCCGACCGCCTCCAGCCGTTTGAGCAGGGGCGTGAGCGTGCCCGAATCGAGGTACAGGCGGGCGCCGATTTCCTTGACCAGGATGGCGTCCTGTTCCCACAGTACCAGCATCACCAGGTATTGCGGATAGGTCAGCCCCAGCCGTTCCAGCATCGGCTTGTAGGTCTTGGTCATGGCGTGCGATGCGGAATACAGCGCAAAGCAGAACTGGTGATCCAGTGCCAGGAGGTTGGCCGTGCAGGGGCGTTGCTTGTGTTTGATGCTCATTCCTTGACCGGGACGGTGTAGTTGAGGGCCATGCGCCCGCCGTCGACGAACAGCGTTTCGCCTGTCATGTACGAGGCATCGGCGCTGGCGAGGAAGGCCGCGACGGCGGCCACTTCGGCCGGTTCGCCGCAGCGCCCCATCGGCGTGCGCGACAGGATGGTATGGCGCGCGGCGGGGCTGGCCAGCACGGCGTTGCGTGCCAGCTCCGTCAGGATGGTGCCGGGCGCAATGCCGTTGACGCGGATGCCGTGCGGCGCCAGGCTCAGCGCCATAACGCGCGTGAGCTGGTTGATGCCGCCTTTTGACACCACGTAGGGCACCTGGTTCGGGATGGCGAGTTGCGAATTCACACTCGACATATTGATGATGCAGCCGCTTTGCTGCTTGACCATTTCGCGCGCGACCGCCTGGCCGCACAGAAACATCGATTTCAGGTTGGTGCGCAGCACCCGGTCGAAATCGTCCTCGGAAAGGTCGAGAAAATCGGCGGCATGCGTCACGCCGGCGTTATTAATGAGGATGTCGACCCGGCCGAAGCGTTGCAGGGTGGCGGCCATCATGGCGTCGACATCGGCCTTCTGGCCAACATCGGCGGCGAAAAAAGCCGCGGCCGGTCCGAGCGCGGCGGCACTGGCCTGGCCATCGGGCCGGATGTCGGCCAACATCACCTGGGCGCCTTCGGCAATCAGGCGCTCGGCGCAGGCCAGCCCGATCCCCTGGGTGGCGCCGGTCACAATGGCGATCTTGTTCTCAAGTTTCATGCGGGCGTTCCTGGCAGGGGCAAGCGCACTCCACGCTTGCCCTCAACCGGTTGGGGTTCATATTTACAGGACAATGGGATGATCGGGAAGTTCGTTGGCGCGCGCGCCGTCCGACGGAAAGTGTTCCCGCAGCAGGCTGTTGATATGCTCGATGGCGGCCAGCGTGCTGCTATGGAAATCGCCCCGCTTGTAGCCCTCGGTCATGGTGTTGCAAATGCTTTGCCAGGTGGCGCTGTCGATCTTGCGCGCGATGGCGCGGTCGGCCACGATGTCGATCTTGTGTTCGGCCAGGTTGATGTACACCAGCACGCCGCAATTGTCTTCGGTATCCCAGACCCCGTGTTCGGCGAACAGGCCCAGCGCGCGCTGGCGATTGCTGATGTCGTCCCAGATGGCATCCGAGGGCATGGCGTTCTCGACGATCAGGCGCACCTCGCCCCGATGGGTCTTTTCGCCCGCTGTGATGGCCTGGGCGATGGCGCTCAGTGTGTCGGGCGGAAAGGCGCGGCGCGCTTCGGCGTCGCTGCTGCGCCAGTGGCGCCAGGCGCGGCGCGCGCGCTGCATGAAAATAGACGTCACAGTTGTCGTATTCGAAGTTGTTGGAGTCGATGGAGTCTGAGGCATCACCAGTCTCCCGAGGCGCCGCCGCCGTCGAAGCTGCCGCCGCCACCGCCGAAGCCGCCACCGCCGCCACCAAAGCCGCCACCGCCTCCGCGGCCCAGGCCGCTCAAGGCGCTGCCGAGGATGAAGCCGGTGGCACCGCTGCCCCAGCCGCCACGCGACAGGCGTGAACGGCGGCGCGGGCGGAAAATGGTGAACAGGATGAAGATGCCCAGCAAAATCAGGGGCAGGGGAATGCCGCCGCCGGACTCCTGCGACGGCTGCTGCAGCACCTGCGGCGGCGCCGGGAACTTTTCGGCATTGAGCAGATTGGCGATGGCCGTGACCCCGGCGGACAAGCCGGCGTAAAACTGGTTCTGGCGGAAGTAGGGGGCGATCACGTCCTGCAGTATCTGTTTGGACTTGGCGTCGGTCAGCACGCCCTGTACGCCGCGCCCGGCTTCGATGCGCAGGCGCCGCAGCGCGCTGGGATTGTCCTTGGCCACCATCAGCAGCACGCCGTCGTCGATGCCCTTGCGCCCGAGTTTCCAGGCATCCGTCACGCGGATGCTGTACTGCTCGATGGCTTCCGGCTCGGTACTCTTGACCAGCAGCACGGCGATCTGGCTGCCGGTCTTGGTTTCATAGTCGGCCAGTTGCGCTTCGAGCCGCTGGCGCTCGGCGGCACTGAGCATGCCGGCCTGGTCGGTCACGCGGCTGGCCAGGGCCGGCACCGGGACCAGTTGCGCCTGCGCGCCGGCCATGAGGGCCAGCGCCAGTGCCAGCGTCCACAGGAAACGCAGGGCAGTCATCGATTATTTACCGAAATTCACGGTAGGGGCGGTTGAGATGGCTTTTTCGTTTTCGACGGTGAACGATGGTTTGCTGGAATAGCCGAAGATCATTGCCGTCAGGTTGGTCGGGAAGCTGCGCACCTGCACGTTGTACTCCTGAACGCTGGCGATGTAACGTTGGCGTGCCACCGTGATGCGGTTCTCGGTGCCTTCCAGCTGCGACTGCAAGTCGCGGAAACTGGCATCGGCCTTTAGCTCGGGATATTTTTCAGCCACGACCATCAGGCGCGACAGGGCACCGGACAATTCGCCCTGCACTTGCTGGAATTTGGCGAAGGCTTCTGGATTGTTCAGCACTTCGGGCGTGATCTGGAAACTTGTGGCCGCGGCGCGCGCGCGCGTGACCGATTCGAGCGTCTCGCGTTCGTGCGAGGCATAGCCCTTGACGGTGTTGACCAGATTGGGGATCAGGTCGGCCCGGCGCTGGTACTGGTTGACGACTTCGCTCCACGCCGCCTTGGTTGCCTCATCCTTGACCTGGAACTGGTTGTAACCGCAACCGGACAACAAGCTGGACAGCAAAGTGGCGAGCACCAGTGCCACGGCCAAGCGGGCCGAGGCCGAGAAACTGGTAAGTGTCATGATGGTTCATCCATTGCGAGTTGTCGAATGGTCAAAAATATACCCGAAATGCCTGAGCAACGCCCACGCAAACGTGCGCCCTTGCCGTAGCAGCCATGGGGCCTTTGGTACAATGGCGGGTTTGCAACTCAACCTGAGACCCCGCCGTGAAATTCATCGAAAAGCTCTCTGCTGCCTGGACCACCAACAACTCCTTGCTGTGCGTGGGCCTCGATCCCGACGTGGCGCGTTTTCCCGACGCTTACAAGCTCAAGCCGGACGGGATTTTCGCGTTCTGTAAAGAAATCATCGATGCCACCGCCGACCTGGCGTGCAGCTTCAAGCCGCAGATTGCCTACTTTGCCGCGCTCGGCGCCGAACGCCAGCTGGAACAGATTTGCGCCTACCTGCGCGCCAACTACCCGCACATCCCGCTGATCCTCGACGCCAAGCGCGGCGACATCGGCGCCACCGCCACCCAATATGCGCGCGAAGCCTTCGAGCGCTACGGCGCCGATGCCGTTACCGTCAATCCCTACATGGGGTCGGACTCGGTCGAGCCGTATATGGAATGGGAAGAGCGCGGCGTGATCATCCTGTGCCGCACCTCCAATCCAGGCGGCTCCGACCTGCAATTCATGAATGTCGACGGCAAGCCGCTGTACCAGCATGTGGCGCGGCTGGTGGCCGAGAAGTGGAACCGCAACGGCCAGTGCGCCCTGGTGGTGGGCGCCACCTTCCCGGAAGAACTGGCGCAGGTGAGGGCAATCGTGGGCGATATGCCGCTGCTGGTGCCAGGCGTGGGTGCCCAGGGTGGCGACGTGGCGGCGACCGTGACGGCGGGCCGTACCAGTGCCGGCGCAGGCATGATGATCAATTCTTCGCGCGCGATTTTGTACGCGACGCCGCAACAAGATGAAAATTTCATTGCCGCTGCGCGCCGCGTGGCGCTGGAAACCCGCGACGCGATCAATCTGCATCGCGGGCTTTAACAGCTTTTACTCTTTGGCTTTCTTGGGCGCACTGTAAGTCACGCGATACAGGCGCCCGCCGAAGTCGTCCGACACCGCCATCGAACCGTCCGCCAGGAATGCCACATCGACCGGACGGCTGATCACCTTGCCGTTCTGCACGAAGCCGTCGATGAAGACGGTGTCGCTGGCCACTTCGCTGTCGACCAGGGTGATCAGTTCAACCCGGTAGCCGATTTTTTGGCTCCGGTTCCATGAGCCGTGCAAGGCGACGAACAACTGGTTCTTGTACTGCTCCGGGAACATGCTGCCGGTATTGAACTGCAAGCCCAGCGAACCCATGTGCGGTCCCAGCTTGACCATCGGCGGCACAAACTCGGAACACTTGCGGCCAGCCGCGAATTCCGGATCCGCCACCACGCCACCGCCGCAGTACGGAAAGCCGAAGTGCATGCCTGGCCTGGGAGCCACATGCAGCTTGTCGGATGGCAGGTTATCGCCCAGCATGTCGCGGCCATTGTCGGTGAACCATAAATGACGGGTGGTCGGATGCCAGGCGAAGCCGACCGTGTTGCGGATCCCGCGCGCGAATTCCTCGAATTGCGAACCATCCGGATTCATGCGGTGAATCTTGGAGTAGATCTCGTCTTCCTTGTTGCAGACATTGCAGGGCGCGCCGACGGGAATGTACAGCTTGCCGTCAGGACCGGCCTTGATGATCTTTTCGCCGTGCCACTTGTCGCGCGGCAGATCGTCCTTCACCACCACATACTTGGGCGACTGGTCGAAGGTCTTCTCGATATTATCGAAGCGGATCACGCGCGACATCTCCGCCACGTACAGCGAACCGTTGAGGAAAGTGGCGCCGATTGGTGCATTCAAGCCCTTGGCGATGGTCACCACCTTGTCGTACACATAGTCGCCCTTGCTGCTGGCCACGGCATAGACGTTGCCGGCTTCGCGCGAGCCGACGAAGATCACGCCCGAGGGCGACACCGCGATGGCGCGCGCGGCCGGCACCTTGTCGGTCAAGACCGAAATCGAGAAGCCGACCGGCAGCACGAAGTTGGCCAGCTCAGGGAAGGCACCGGCGGCCGGGGCAGCCGCCGCAGCCGGCTTGCCGGGCTTGACCAGGTAGTCGGCGATGGCGGCAATCTTGCCGGCGTCTAGAGTATCTTTCCAGCCCGGCATGGCAGTGCCCTGGATGCCGTTGTTGATCAGCTTGATCAAGGCCGCCTTGTTCGGCTGCACCTTGTCCCATTTGGCATCGGCCAGGCTGGGGCCGGAGGCACCCTGGCGCTGGGCGCCGTGGCAGGCCGCGCAGTTCTGCTGGTACAGGGCGGCGCCATCGGCGGCAAAGGCGGTTGGCGCCGCCAAGCTGGCTGTCAATGACAGCAGCGTAAAAAGTCGATTCATGTAGTTGTTAAAATAATCAATAGGTGAGGGTGACGAGCGACACCGCCTGACGCGGCAGTTGCATCTTGATTATCGCACTTCCTTCACGCACAGAAAGCTTGCGCGGCGGACCTACCTCGGCCAGTTCGCTCACTTTTTGCAGCCTGGCGATTTGGGCCGCGCTCGGTTGTGCCGGGGAACCCATGCGCTTCCACTCGGCATACGAATTGCTGTGCTCCTGGTCGATCCGGTAATGGCGCATGGTCACCTGTTTGCCGCGCAGGCCATCGACCTTCACTTCCACCGGCGAGCCGGCATCGATGATGTCGTCATCGTGGTAGTTCCAGACCATCACCGCCACCGAACGCTCGTCCTTGCTGGCCAGTGCATTGATGTCGGTACGCGCGCCGCGCACGCCTTCGGCCTGGATCTTGGCCGTGTCGTAGGCCAGGTCGCCACTGACCGCCACGCGCTCGCCGCGCATCTTGCCGAACATGCGGAATACATTCAACACCGGCTTGTTGACGCCGTTGGTGGCCAGGTCGCGAAAGCCGGCGAACCATGGCTGGTCTTCGAACTCGAAGGACCAGTTGACCGCGCCGATCAGCTTAGCATCGTGGCGCTTGGCCAAGTCGAACAGGCGCGAGACGGAGGCCGCCGTGTAGCTGGCATACAAGGTGCCGTTGCGGTAGGCGTTTTCCGGGTTGGTCTGCATGCCGCAGGCGGCGCAGCCTTCGGGGTCCGATTCGCCGATGATGACCGGAATGCCCTTCAGTTCAGGAAACTTGGCCACCAGCGCGAAGCCCCGGTCGAGGTTGCGGAAATGGGTGTTCATGCCCATCTGCACCACGCCATTGAACACCTTGGGCGAGCCCTTGGCATGGTAGCTCACGAAGTCCAGCGGCGAGCCCGACTTGCCGGTCTTGTAGTTGGTGCCGCGCAGCACGTGCTGGAGGAATTCGTCCATGAAGGCGCCGGCCCCGGCCGTGTGCGGCCCACCCATGCGCGCGGTCGGCAGTGCCCGCTTGACGGCGTCGGCCGCGTAGTCGTACATCTTGAAGTATTCGCGCTTGACGTCCGGCGCGATCAGGTAGTGGCCGTCCGGCTCATTCCACACTTCCCAGTACCAGCTTTCCACCTCGGCCTGGCCGTAGCGGTCGACGCAGTGGCGTACCCACTGGTAGATCAGCTCGGCCCACTTGTCGTAGTCCTTGGGCGGCGTGGCCCACCCAGTCATGATTTCCTCGTAGCGCACGCCCGGCTTCCATTTGTGCTGGTAAGGCTGGGGCTTTTGCGACAGCGCCTCGGGCATGAAGCCGATCTGCGCCAGCGGCTTCATGCCGCGCTGTATATAAGTGTCGAAGATCTGGTCGACGATGGTCCAGTTATAGATGGGCTTGCCGTCCTTGTCTTCGCTGTACATGCCGGTCGAGCCCCATTTGAGCGCATAGCTGCCGTCACCCGAGGTCATCAGGTTGTGCGCCCGCACGTAGACCGGCACCGGGCTGGCGGCGGCGATGTCGCTCAGCAGCTTCTTGCCGTTGGGGGCGGTGGTGTAATTGGGCTCGTCGTAGCCGAACCAGGCCCAGACCGGGGTCATCGGTCCGACTACCTGGCGGGTATCGATGTTCAGCTTGACGGGTGCGGGGGAGGGCGTGGCGGGCGCGGCCGTGCCGAGCGGCGCGCTGGCGGCGAGGCACAGGGCGGTCAGAAGTCTCTTCATTATTGTTATCCAATGCGAATGGCGGGGAATACGATGGTATTCCCCTTGCCTTCACGCATCCAATCACAAAAATGAGAATCTGTATGCCGTTTTCGGCATCGCAACTCAGGTTGAGCAGGCGAATCTCATCAACGTTCTGAAGTTCGCGCCTGTACGCACTCACGGCGTTCAAATCGTTCTAGGCAACACATAGCGGACGCCGAGAATGGACATCACCGAATTTTTAGTCGTACAAATCTTTTTCCGTCGAAGCGGTATCCTGCCGATAGCGGACAAGCTCAGGCAAAGGTCCTGTTGGTCTCGCAGCAAGCAGGGAGGTCTTACGAGGCGCTCTCAATTCCGGCTCACTGCCTGCTGGGCGCGATCTGCTCGGCGTAGTCGTACAGCGCACCCAGGATTTCCTCGGCACGCTCGTCGGCTTCTTCGGACAGCAAGTCGATTTCACCGAACAGCTGTTCGATGGTGCGGGCCCGGCCTTCGCCATCGAACAGGCGCGCGGCGCGGTGCTGCTCCCAGCGCGCCGCTTCTTCCGCGCTCAGTGAGGCCGGGAAGTTGCGGGCGCGATAGCGGAACAGCAGTTCGCTCAGACGCTCGTCCTCAAACGATGGACGAGCGGCGGCCAGCCGCTCAGGCGACTCGGCGCGCAAGGTTTCCAGCTTGCGCTTGTCGTTGTTGCCGATGAAGCCGCCATACAGGTCTTCGTCGACATCAGTTTCCTCGGTGGCCGCAGGGCGCTGGTAGACCTGCTCCCAGATGGCGCGCATGTCGGGACCCTGCGCCGCCGCCTGGGCGTGCAGCATACCCTGGGCAATGTCGATGCCCCAGCGCGTGGCCATGTCGGCAGACAAGGTCTTCAGGTTGGACACCAGCATCGGCGATTTGTTCATGTGGATGCTTTTGATCGGCAGGCGGGTCACGCCTTCCGGCAAATCGGCGCTGCGGGTGAACATGCGCAGGCGGATGGTTTCCACGTCCAGCTCGAACAGCTCGCCCGGATCGGCGCTGCAATCCCACACCAGGATTTCGTTCTTGTTGGTCGGGTGAGTGCCGATCGGCCAAACCAGGCCGATGCAGCCGCGCTCGGCCGGGAACATGCCGGACACGTGCAGGAAAGGCTGGCGTACCGACGCTTCCAGGTGCAAGCCCATCTCCGCCGCCACCTTGTCTTTCTTGTGCAGGCCGAGGCAAAAGTCGAACAGGCGCGGCTGCTTGGAGCGGATCAGGCGCGCCAGCGCGATGGTGGCGCGCACGTCCGACAGCGCATCGTGGGCCGATTCATGCAGGAGGCCATTGGCTTTGGCCAGTTCTTCCAGTTTGAAGGAAGGCTTGCCGTCTTCGCGTGTCGGCCAGTTGATGCCGTCCGGGCGCAGCGCATAGGTCATGCGGACAACGTCGAGCAAGTCCCAGCGGCCGCAGTTGTTTTGCCACTCGCGCGCATACGGATCGATCAGGTTGCGCCA
Source organism: uncultured Oxalobacteraceae bacterium (assembly GCA_946479255.1). The sequence goes on along the minus strand of CAMLFK010000070.1, from coordinate 8,745 downwards.
GAACAGGAAGCGTGTGACCTCGTCGTCGAAGCGGATGGTGTTGTAGCCAACGCCGATGGTGCCGGGCTGGCTGAAAGCTTGCTCGATGGTGGCGGCGAAACGATGTTCGGGCACGCCCCATTCCAGGCATTGCTGCGGCGTGATGCCGGTAATGAGGCAGGACTGGGGATCGGGCAGGAAGTCCGGCGCCGGCTGGCAGTACAGCATGATCGGGTCGCCGATTTCGTTCAGGGCGGCATCGGTGCGGATCGCCGCGAACTGGGCGGGACGGTCGCGGCGCGGCTGCGCCCCGAAGGTTTCGTAATCGTGCCAGAGAAAGGTATGGGTAGTCATGGTGCCAGAGTAGACGCCGGGTTCAGAACCCGTGGAACGCTATGGTACACACTTGCGCGCTGTAGTCACAAGCTGAACGGATTGAGCAGTGGAGCACACTGGGTATACTCCTTACACGGCAACCCGGTCGCGTCCGGCTTCCTTGGCGCGGTACAGCGCGGCATCGGCCGCGGCGATGAGGCCGGTGTCGTTCATGCCTTCAACCAGCACGGCGACGCCGAATGAAGCGGTCACATGCGGCAGGGGCAGGCGCATGTCGGCGAATACGGTGGCGCCGCGCATGCGGCTGCACAGGCGTTCGGCCACCAGCAAGGCCAGCGCCTGCGGGGTTTCCGGCAGCAGCACCATCATTTCCTCCCCGCCGTAACGCACCGCGAAGTCCGATGGCCGCAGGTCGGCACCGATCACGGCGGTTGCGGCGCGCAAGGCATCATCGCCGGCCAGGTGACCGTGGGTGTCATTGAACCTCTTGAAGTGGTCGAGGTCTATCATGATCAGCGCAAGCGGTGCGCCCGTGCGCTGGCTCGATGCCACCATCTTGGGCAGCATGTCGCTCAGCCAGGTGCGGTTGTACAGCCCGGTCAAGCCGTCGTTCATCGACATCTGGCGGTAGAACTCGCCAAGCTTGTGGCGCCGCCGCAGCAGCGCGTTAGCCGCGCGCACGCGAAATGAGAGCAGGCGCAGCAGGTTACGCGCCAGGCTGTTGGACTGGTCGATCAGTTTCCAAACCAGCTCGCCGTTGATGACCAGCAGTTCGGTGGCGCCACTGGCCGTCATGGCGGCCAGGTTGCTCGTTTCGTCCAGCACCGATTGTTCGCCCGCGCTTTCACCCGGCAAGGTCTTGCTGACCGAGCCGTCCGGCATGGTCACTTCGAGCACGCCGCGCAGCACGATGTACAGGCGCGCGTGCACCGTGTCTTCGACCGGCATGCCGTCCGCCAGGCGCACGACCGGGCAGGCGGCCAGCAGCGCTGCCAGGCCGCGCTCGGCGTCATGGAAGAGCTGCAAGTCGTGCAGGGTGTAGCCGGACGTGGCAAAAGTGCCGATCTGTTCCACAATGTACTTTCTATAAGACTAACGCGGCTCTGGCGTTGGCAACACCATCATAACAGTGTTCCCAGCGCAAGCTTCATTGTTACCGAACATTTCCATGCCAATACACGACGCCGTTGGAACGCCGCATCATCCCGCACCGGATGCGCGCATAGTCTCGCTGGTGCCTTCGATCACGGAATTGCTGTGCGACCTGGGACTGGCTGGCCGGCTGGTGGGGCGCACCGGCTTTTGCATTCATCCACGCGCCGTGGTCGCCGCCATCCCCAAGGTCGGCGGCACCAAGGACGTCAACCTGGACAAGATCCGGAAACTGGCGCCGACCCACGTCGTCCTCAATATTGACGAGAACACCCGGCCGGTGGCCGACGCACTCGCGCAATTTGTTCCCAACGTCGTGGTGACGCAGCCACTGGGTCCGCGCGACAATCTGGCGCTGTTCCAGTTGATGGGCGAGATTTTCTGCGCCGGTGAGCGCGCAGTACAGCTGAGCTCGTCTTTTGAAGAAGCGTGGGCACGCCTGTACGCCATTCCTCAAGGTCCGCCCCGCAGGGTGTTGTATTGCATCTGGCAAGACCCGTGGATGAGCGTATCCGCCGACACTTACATCGCCCGCATGATGGCCGAGATCGGCTGGTCGGTGCCGAACCTGGGTGAGGTGCGCTACCCGGTGTTCGACTGGTCGCCGCAACTGCTGGAGGGCATCGATGGCGTACTGTTGTCGAGTGAACCCTACCGCTTCAGTGAGGAACACGCGGATGCGCTGGAATGCCAGATCGGCAAACCGGTCGCATTGGTCGATGGGGAAATGATGTCATGGTATGGCAGCCGGGCTATTGAAGGCCTCGATTACCTGGGGGAGCTGGCACGCCAGCGTCCCCTTGGTTGATTAAGCCTCCAGCGTAAAACTGAAGCGCTATACCTCGTCGGTGGTTTCATCCACCAGGGTGGGGGTAGCATGCAATTTTTTGTCGTGCAGCCTGCCCAGTGCGCTGTCGATTGCGCGCTTGAGCTTGTCGGCAGCGCCGCCGATGGCCTGATGCAAGGTGCCACCATGGTCGCTGACAGCGATTGGCTGGTAGCCGGTAACCCGTGCTTCCAGCATGCAGCGGTTGCCACCATCGACCGATTTCTGGCTGAGCTCGTCGCTCAAGTGGACCTCGACCCGCGTGATGTGATCGCGAAAGCGCTGGATTGCTGCCGAAACCACGCTCTGGACATGCTCGTCCAGGCCTTGACTGCGTTCGATTGTCTTGTCGGTGTTGATGTTGATTTGCATATACTCACTCCCGGTTGATCATGAAATGACTCCTCCAACCCCCAAGTGCGCCTCGTGCTCCCGGCGCGCAATACGTCACCGGGCCAGGGTTGGCTTCAACGTGGTGCACACGCCTTTATATTACACCTTTCATAGCACTTGCCCAGTATCAAGAGAATGCACTCAGGTGCGTCTTAGCCCGCCATCCCCATCAGCAAGCCTTCGATGGTATGCGCCTGCACCAATGGTTCGAGGGAAGCGACCACGCGGCAATGCAGGTGGCGGCGCAGTTCGGGCGGCAGGCTGTCGTGGTAAGCCTGGGTGACTTGTAGATCGTGCTTGTCGGCATTGCGGCCGTCCGGCGCGTCGACGCCGAGCACGAACACCGGCCGCGAACGGTCCGAGACGTTGGCCGTGCCGCGGTGAATCGTCAGTGCGGACCGTGCCGAGATGTCGCCCATCTGCGGCATCTTGCGCTGGCGCCGCGCTTCGTAGCGGCCGTGCAGCTGTGGACCTGGAAACATCGGGTCGCCGCCGGGCAGCTCGTCCCATTGGGTGCCCGGTGCAATTTCCAGCGGGCCCATTTCTTCCGTCACGTCGACGGTGGTGATGTTGAAGGCCAGCGAGTTGAGGCGCCGGCCGATGGTGGTTTCGGGCGGCGCGGGAAAGTCGCGATGCCACGGCTGCTTCATGGCGCCGGGGCCGGGCACGTCAAAGCCGGCCTCGACGATTTTATAGTCGGGACCGAGCACGGCGCGGCAGACCGCCACCACCCACGGGTGGCCGATGATGTCGGCAAAGCCGCGCAGGCGTTCCGGATGGATCTCGACGTAGAAACGGTTGGGCCCGCGTTCGAGCGCGCCACCGGGACGCCGACGCGCATCGTCGAACAGCAGCGCGATATCCTCGCCCAATGCGCGCACCCAGTCGCGCGTAAAGGCGCCTTTGCAGGCGATGAAGCCATCGCCGTACAGGCCGCCCATGATGGCGGCGACGTCATGCTCATGGCTTGCTGGAGAATTGCTGTCGCTCATAAAAAGGACTCCGCTTACGGATGGGGACCCTTCTATGACAATCGAGCGGCGATAAAGTGCGCACTCCCGACAAATTATTTTCAGGTCAGCTTGGCGGCCCGTTCTTTTTCTTCCCGCTCATGATGGGGGAAGCGGTCCATGCGCGAGAGCACCGGGAACAACACGGCCCAGATGCCGGTCACGGCCAGGGTCGCCGCGCCGCCGAACAGGATCGCGCGCACCAGGCCGAACCAGCCGGCGGTGACGCCGGACTCGAATTCGCCCAGTTCATTGGAGGCGCCGATGAACACCGCATTGACGGCGCTGACCCGGCCGCGGATTTCGTCCGGCGTTTCCAGTTGTACCAGCAAGTGCCGCACATACACGCTGACCATGTCGCCGGCGCCCAGTAAACCCAGGCAGATCAGGGCGACGGTGAAGTTGCTGGTCAGGCCCAGCGCCACCGTGGCCGCGCCGAACACGGCCACGCCGCCGAACATCCAGGCGCCCACGCGGCGGCGGATCGGGAAGAAGGCCAGCGCCACCGAGCACAGCGCCGCGCCGATGCCGGGCGCCGTGCGAAGAAAGCCCAGTCCGCTCGGCCCGGTTTGCAGCACATCGTGGGCATAGGCCGGCAGCAGGGCGGTGGCGCCGCCGAACAGCACGGCGAACAGGTCGAGCGAAATGGCGCCCAGCATGATCGGGCGCGACCAGACAAAGCGCAGGCCTTCGAGCACGGTATGCCAGGTGGCGGCGGCCGTGCTGACCGCTTGCGGCGCACTCTTGGTCAGTGCCATCAGGATGCTTGATACCACCAGCAGTCCGGTGGCCGTCATGTACACGGTGGCAGGGCCGGCGATGTACAGCAGGCCGCCCAGCACCGGGCCGGCGATCACCGCCACGTGGAAGGCGGATGAGCTGAGCGCCACGGCCTGGCTGAACTGTTCGGTCGGCACCAGATTGCGCAGCACGGCCTGGGTGGCCGGCATCATGAATGCGCGCGCGCTGCCGAACAGCACCAGCACGGCAAAGACCGGCCACACCACCTTGGAGCCGCTGATGGTAAAGCCGAGCAGCAAGAGGCCGCACAGCAGTTGGGTGAGCAGGCACAGCAAGATGATGTTGCGGCGCTTGTAGCGGTCGGCCGCGTGGCCGGCGATCAGGATCAGGACCAGGAAGGGAGCGAACTGGGCCAGGCCGATCAGCCCCAGGTCGAACAGGCTGCCGGTGATCTGGTACACCTGCCAGCCAATGGCCACGCTTTGCATCTGCACCGCCAGGGTGCCGAGGACTCGGGCTGATAAATAAAGCGTGTAATTACGGTTGCGGAGGACGGAAAGGCCGTTGGCGGACATGACAGCTTTCGATTGCTTCAGGGAAGCAAGCTATTGTGCCTGATGTTCCCGTCCTCTGCAGAGCCTGCTACGCCAGGTCGGCCTCGCTGGTGAAAGCATCGGCGTAGAACTCCTCGGCGGGCAATTGGCATTGTTCGACGAAGTCCTTGCGCGCCGCATCGACCATGAGCGGCGCGCCGCAGGCATACACCTGGTAGCCGGACATGTCGGGGATGTCGTGCAGCACGGCCGAGTGAACGAAGCCGGTGCGGCCTTGCCAGTGATCTTCCGGGAAGGCATTCGACACCACCGGCACGTAGCGGAAATTCGCCATGGTGGCGGCCCATTCTTCGCACAGGCTGTTCATGTACAGGTCCATCGGGCGCCGTCCGCCCCAGTACAGGCTGACCGGGCGGGTCGACTTCAAGTGCACCAGGTGTTCGACCAGCGCCTTGACCGGGGCGAAGCCGGTGCCGGAAGCGAGCAGCACGATTGGCTTGTTCGACTCTTCGCGCAGGAAAAAACTGCCGTGCGGACCTTCGAAGCGCAGGATGTCGCGCTCCTTCATGGTGTTGAACACATGCTCGGTGAACAGGCCGCCCGCCATGTAGCGGATGTGCAGGGTCAGCGGCTGGTCCAGGCTGGGCGCGTTGGCCAGGCTGTAGCTGCGCCGTTTACCATCCTTCAACATGAATTCGATATACTGTCCGGCGCGGTAAGCCAGCGCTTCATTGGCCGGCAGCTGCAAGGTGATGATGGCCACGTCCGGCGTGACCTTGTCGATGCTCGACACGCGCGAGGGCATCTTGCGCACCGGGTATTCGGAGCTGCCGACCACTTCGCGCGCTTCGATGGTCAGGTCGGCATTGGTGGTGGCGCAGCAGAACAGCGCAAAGCCCTTGGCTTTCTCGGCATCGGTAAGAGCGCGCTGCTGGTAAGCCTTGTGCTCGACACTGCCGCCGACCACTTTGCCTTTGCACGAGCCGCAGGCGCCGTTTTTACAGCCATACGGCAAACCGACGCCGGCGCGGATCGCCGCGGCCAGCACGGTCTCGTCCGCCTCGCAGTCGAACCGATGACCGCTTGGCTGGACAGTAACTTGAAACGTCATACAATCCTCTACATGAACAACATCAATAACAGCAAGGCCCACCACCCGCCATCGCGCGCCGCCTTCAAGCGCCCGCGCCTGTTGATTCTCGGATGCGGCGATGTCGGCATGCGCTTGCTGCCGCTGGTGCGCGAGCGCTTCCGCGTGTTTGCCGTGACCAGCCAGCCGGAGCGGTGCGATGAATTGCGTGCGGCCGGCGCCGTGCCGGTGCTGGCCGACCTGGACCAGCCGGCCACCCTCAAGCGCCTGGCAAATCTGGCGCAGTACATGGCGCACCTGGCGCCGCCGCCATCGGCGGGCTTGCTTGATCAAAGAACACGCAACTTGTGCGCCATTCTACCCGAGGGCGCGCGGATGGTTTATGTGAGTACGACCGGGGTGTATGGCGATTGCAAGGGTGAACTGATCGACGAAACGCGTCCGGTGGCTCCGCACAATGCGCGCGCCAAACGCCGGGTGGACGCCGAAACCGTGCTGCGCGCCCTGGCCCGGCGGCGCCGTGTGCAACTGGCCATCCTGCGCGTGCCCGGCATTTACGCGCGCGACCGCCTGCCGTTCAAGCGCCTGGAGCAGGGCACCCCGGCGTTGCTGGCGGCCGACGATGTGTTCACCAATCATATCCACGCCGACGACCTGGCGCGGGCGATCGCACGCGCCTTGTTCAAGGGGATGCCTGGACGAATTTACAATGCGGTCGACGATACCCAGATGAAGATGGCTGACTATTTCGACACCGTGGCCGACGCTTTCGGGATGGCGCGTCCACCGCGCGTGGCGCGCGAACAACTGGCGGCGGCCGTGTCGCCGATGCTGCTGTCCTTCATGTCGGAATCGCGGCGGCTGTCCAACACCCGCCTGAAGCGCGAACTGGGCCTGCGCCTGCACTATCCGGAACTGGCGCCGGCCGTGGCGGCCATGGCGCTGGTAAAATAAGCGCCCCCGCAAAAACCTGCTGAAAGAGCGCAATGACCTACGAAGAGTTTCTGGATGAAGTGACCACGCTGATCACCGAGAAGTACGACGTCAGCGAAGCGGCCGCGATCAAGATGGTGGTCAAGGCGCAGGATCAGGAATTTTTTGTCGAGCATGACGACAAGCCGGAGCTGCGCACCCTCGATCGCGCCCATCTGGACGCCAAGGCGATCTACCTGGCCAGCAAGCCGAAAAAGCAGGCAGGCAAGTAGGAGGAGTCCGGCGCCGTGTTGCGAAACTGGCGGCGAAGCGGCCTGCACAATGGTCCGATTGAGCTTGATCAAGTAGCGGGCATGGCCGAGTCGTATCGTCAGAGGAATAGAGATACCAACACAATATTCCATGCCGAGACAGCCATGCCGCATCGCATTGTCAATCCCACCAAGGAACAAGTCCGCGCCTACATGATGGCGCGCGAACAGGCGCGCAAGCCGCCGCCGCCGCCGGAAGAGATCCGGCGCCAGCTCGGATGGCGGCTGGAAGCCCCCGCTGAACATTACTGGGGCAAAGCACCCGCCGAGCAATTCTCTCTAGTACAATTCTATCTAATTCCCACACACTGCGGCCAGGTCGTCGTCCAGGTCGCCGTCGAGTGGTGGTTCAGCCGTGCACGCCAATTCTGGCTCATACCGCAAAAAATGAAACAAGATTTCAAAATTCTTCAATAAATGGAATAAGCTTTCATTTATTGAGAACTTGCTAATTGTTTTGTGTATGATACAACCCTTGATGGCTGGCAATTTCAATGTTGCCGCTGCCGCCAGGGCGCTTCGTGCGCAATTTTTGTTCAGTCAACTGCAGACCTGTGCCTGCAGAGTGTGACATTTTGAGAGAATTAAGCCATGTCCGACAGCCAAACGACCCGTGAGATTATCTACAACCCCAACAAGGTTCTGGATGCCGTTATCGAAAAATTGCAGCTGAAAAACGATGCCGCCCTGTCCCGCGCGCTGGAAGTTGCGCCGCCGGTGATCAGCAAGATTCGCCATCACACCCTGCCGATCGGCGCGACCATCCTGCTGCGCATGCATGAGGTCAGCGACCTCAGCATTCGCGAATTGCGCACGCTGATGTCGACCAAGAATGACGATATGCCGAAAGCTGCCTGAAACGCGTCGGCCTGACAGTTCAGGCCGCGGTATTGATGGTGGTGCCGGTGGTCTGGCCGCTGGTATTGACGACAGGTTTTGGCGGTGGGGGCGGAGCCGGCGGTGCTGCCTGGGCCGGTTTCTCCGCAGGACGGTCAAGCACGGGTTTGGCTTGCTGCTGGGGGGCTGGGACATTGTTCGATGCGACGGCGGATACTGCCATGGGGTAGCCTCGATGATTGCGGAGAAGAATCAATTCTACCGCAACTGGCAATAAGTTTCCCAAAAGAATTAAAGTTGTTCTGGATTAATCATGCGCCGGCCGGCACGAAGCCGGTCGGCGCATGGCTGGGCCGATTGGATCAGGCTGCCAGTTGCAGGGCAGGCTGGCTTAGCTTACGCAACAGTCCAATGAAATTCATGGCGCCCTCATCGGCCTCGACCGCATGCGTGCGGAGGGCTGACTGGGCTTGCAGCGGCGTGCGGGTACACATGGCCGACTGGGCTTGCAGCGGCGTGCGGGTACACATGGCCGACTGGGCTTGCAGCGGCGTGCGGGTACACATGGCCGACTGGGCTTGCA
>CAMLFK010000069.1 GCA_946479255.1 uncultured Oxalobacteraceae bacterium | reverse complement strand
TCATCGATCCGCGCCCGTACGCGGAAGTGCTGCGCCAGTGGAGCACCTTCCACCCAGAATTCTCTCACCTGCCGCGCAAGTTCAAGGTCGCCATCAATGGCGCCAAGGAAGACCGCGCCGCCATCGCCGTGCACGACATCGGCATGACCGTGGTGTACAACGAAGCCGGCGAAATCGGCTTCCAGGTCATGGTCGGCGGCGGCATGGGCCGTACCCCGATCCTGGGCAGCGTGGTGCGCGAGTTCCTGCCGTGGCAGCACATGCTGACCTACACCGAAGCGATCATGCGCGTGTACAACCAGTACGGCCGTCGCGACAACAAGTACAAGGCGCGTATCAAGATTCTGCTCAAGGCTGTCGGCCTGGAAGAGTTCACCCGCCAGGTGGAAGAAGAGTGGCAGGACCTGAAAGACGGCCCATCGACCTTGACGGAAGAAGAAATGGCGCGCGTGGCCGCCTACTTCACCCCGCCGGCCTACGAAACGCTGGAAAACATCGACCCGCGCGCCGGCCACGAAGACAATAAAGCTTTCGCCAACTGGCTGCTGCGTAACGTCAAGCCGCACAAGGTGCCGGGCTATGCCGCCGTGCTGTTGTCGCTGAAGAAAACCGGCGTGCCGCCGGGCGACGCCACCGCCGAGCAGATCGATTACGTGGCCGAGATGGCCGACCGCTACAGCTTCGGCGAACTGCGCGTGACGCACGAGCAAAACCTGGTGCTGGCCGACGTCAAGCAAAGCGAACTGTTCGCAGTCTGGCAGGACGCCAAGTCGCACGCCATGGCCACCCCGAACATCGGCTTACTGACCGACATGATTTGCTGCCCTGGCGGCGACTTCTGCTCGCTGGCCAACGCCAAGTCGATCCCGATCGCGGCGGCCATTGCCGAGCGTTTCGACAACCTCGACTTCCAGCACGATATCGGCGACATCGAACTGAACATCTCGGGCTGCATCAACGCCTGCGGCCACCACCACGTCGGCAACATCGGCGTGCTGGGCGTGGACAAGGATGGCAGCGAGTGGTACCAGGTCTCGATCGGCGGCGCGCAGGGCAACAGCCCGGCCATCGGCAAGATCATCGGCCCGTCGTTCTCCGCGCTGCAAATGCCGGAAGTCATCGACCGCCTGCTGCAAGTCTATGTGCGCGAGCGCTTTGAAGAAGAACGGTTTGTCGATACGGCCCAGCGCCTGGGCATCGCACCGTTCAAGGAACATGTTTATGCCACGCCGATCAAGGCGGGCGCACTGGTTGGAGAAGACCACTATGCTTGAGAAGAACAACCAGATCATCAAAGGGCTTGAGATCGTCTCGGACGACTGGAGCGTATTGCGTCTCGACGAGGGTCAGACGGCCGACCACGTTGAAGTCCCTGATGGCAAGATCATCGTCCCGCTGTCGGTCTGGACCGCGCAGAAAGAAAGCCTGTCGCGCCGCGCCGCCATCGGCGTGTGGATCGCCTCGGACGAGCGTCCTGAAGTGCTCAAGGGCGAGCTGGACAAGTTCGCCGTGGTGGCCGTCGACTTCCCCAAATTTACCGATGGCCGCGGCTATTCGATCGCCTACAACCTGCGCATGCGCCTGAACTACACCGGCGAACTGCGCGCCATCGGCGACGTGCTGCGCGACCAGCTGTTCGCCATGAAGCGCGTGGGTTTCGACGCCTATGCCACCCGCGCCGACCGCAGCATCGTCGACGCCTTGAAAGGCCTGACCGTGTTTTCCGAGGTGTACCAGACCTCGGTCGACCAGAAACAGCCGCTGTTCCGCCGTCACGAACGTGATGTGCGCGCCGATACGGCCGACGTCGGCTACGGCATCTGAGTCCTTCGACCAATACAGGATTGAACCGTATGAACGACATTACCCCGCATTTGGACGATCACGGCCAATCGCTTCATCTTGTTGCAAGCACGCAGGAAACGTTGGCACGCATCGCCCGCGATTTTTCGCCGGCGGTGTTCGCCAGCAGCCTGGCTGCCGAGGACATGGTCATCACCGACATGATCCTGAAAGCCGGCTTGCCGATCGGGATTTTCTCGCTCGAAACCGGGCGCCTGCATCCGGAAACCCTGGCGGTGCTGGACGACGTCAAAGCCAAATACGGCTACGAGATCGCCCTGTTCAAGCCACAGGCCGAGGCAGTGGATGCATACGTGGCCGCCAACGGCATCAATGCGTTTTATAACAGCATCGAGATGCGCCGCGAGTGCTGCCGCATCCGGAAGGTCGAGCCGCTCGGCCGCGCGCTGGCGGGCAAGAAAGCCTGGGTCACCGGCCAGCGCCGCGCCCAGTCCACCACCCGTGCCGAACTGGCGATCGAGGAAGACGATCCGGCCCACGGCATGACGAAGTTCAATCCGCTGGCGGACTGGCTTGAAGCAGACGTGTGGGACTACATCCGCGCCAACGATGTGCCGTACAACGCCTTGCACGACCAGGGCTACCCGTCGATCGGCTGCGCTCCTTGCACCCGTGCGGTCCAGCCGGGCGAAGACCTGCGTGCCGGCCGCTGGTGGTGGGAAAACCCCGACTCCAAGGAATGCGGCCTGCACATGGTCGATGGAAAACTGATCCGCATTAAATCCGTGGCCGCCTGAGCGACCGCCACAACAAGAAACTAGGCCCTGCCATGACTAATCTGAATGACTCCCCGCGCGTACTGACCGACGTGAACGCGCGCCACCTCGACGCACTGGAATCGGAAGCGATTCACATCATGCGCGAAGTTGCCGCCGAATGCGCCAACCCTGCCCTGCTGTTCTCGGGCGGCAAGGACTCGGTCGTGCTGCTGCGTTTGGCCGAAAAGGCTTTCCGCCCCGGTAAATTCCCTTTCCCGCTGGTGCACATCGACACCGGCCACAACTTTGACGAAGTGATCACCTTCCGCGACGCCCGCGCGGCCGAACTGGGCGAGCGCCTGATCGTCGGCTCGGTCGAAGATTCGATCAAGCGCGGCACCGTGCGCCTGCGCAACCCGCTGACCGATTCACGCAACGCCGCCCAGGCAGTCACGCTGTTAGAGACCATCGCCGAATATAAGTTCGACGCCTGCATCGGCGGCGCCCGCCGCGACGAAGAGAAAGCCCGCGCCAAGGAGCGTATATTCTCCTTCCGCGACGAATTCGGCCAGTGGGACCCGAAAGCCCAGCGTCCTGAACTCTGGGACCTGTACAACACCCGCGTGCACCCGGGCGAGAACATGCGCGTGTTCCCGATCTCCAACTGGACCGAACTGGACGTGTGGCAGTACATCGCCCGCGAAAAGCTGGAACTGCCGCCGATCTACTTTGCGCACGAGCGTGAAGTGATTCCACGCAATGGCCTGCTGGTGCCGCTGACTCCGCTGACCCCGGCGCGCGAAGGCGAAACCGTCGAAAAACAAGTGGTGCGTTTCCGTACCGTGGGCGACATTTCGTGCACCTGCCCGGTGAGCTCGGATGCCGCCACCGTCGAGGCCATCATCGCCGAAACCGCAGTCACCCAGATCACCGAACGCGGCGCCACCCGGATGGACGACCAGACCTCCGAAGCGTCGATGGAAAAACGTAAAAAAGCAGGATACTTTTAAGAATGAAAGCCGTGATCGAGAAACCCGCCATGACTGACAAACCAATTACCGAGCGTTCGGACGCTGGCCTGCTGCGCTTCATTACCGCCGGCTCGGTCGATGACGGCAAGAGCACCCTGATCGGCCGCCTGCTGTTCGACAGCAAGGGCATTTTCGCCGACCAGCTGGACGCCATGTCGCGCTCCAAGCACAAGCGCACCGTGGGCGACACGGTCGACCTGTCGCTGCTGACCGACGGCCTCGAAGCCGAGCGCGAGCAAGGCATCACCATCGATGTGGCTTACCGCTACTTCGCCACGCCCAAGCGCAAGTTCATCATCGCCGACACCCCGGGCCATGAGCAGTACACCCGCAATATGGTCACCGGCGCCTCGACCGCCGACGCCGTCATCATCCTGATCGACGTCTCCAAGGTCAAGCTGCGCGAAGACGGCGGCGTGGACTTGCTGATCCAGACCAAGCGCCACTCGACCATCGCCCATCTGCTGCAGATCGAGCACGTGGTGGTCGCGGTCAACAAGATGGACCTGATCGACTTCAACCAGGACATCTACGACCGCATCGTCAAGGCTTACGGCGAATTCGCCGCCACCCTGGGCTTAAAAGACATCACCCCGATTCCGCTGTCGGCCCTGACCGGCGACAACGTGGTTGAAGCCAGCGAGAAGATGGACTGGTACAAGGGCCCGACCCTGATCGAGCTGCTCGAAGGCCTGTCGGTCTACGACGAATCGCACGAGGCGCCGTTCCGCTTCCCGGTCCAGCTGGTGGCACGCCACAACGGCCACGAAGCCAAGGACTTCCGCGGCTACATGGGCCGTATCGAAGCCGGCAAGGTCAGCGTGGGCGACCAGCTGGTGGTGCAGCCATCCGGCCAGAGCGCTACCGTCAAGGACATCGTCACCCTGGAAGGCTCGCACCAGTCGGCCGTGGTGGGCCAGTCGGTCACGATCCTGCTCAACGAGTACCTGGACATTTCGCGCGGCGACCTGCTGGCCAATGCGGCCCAGCCGGCCACCCAGCTCAAGCAGTTCAGCGCCGACGTGTGCTGGATGTCCGACGAGCCGCTGGACGTGCGCCGCAAGTACTGGATCAAGCATGGCACCCGCCAGACCGGCGCCAAGATCAGCGCGATCGACTCCCTGCTGGACATTAACACCCAGCAGCGCCAGCCAGGCACGGGCTTGAAGCTCAACGACATCGCCCGCATCTCGCTGACGGTGCAGCAGCCGCTGGCGGCCGACGCCTATGCCGACATCCGCGCCACCGGCGCCTTCATCCTGATCGATGAAGTGACGCACCAGACGGTTGCCGCGGGCATGATCCGCCTGGGCGAATAAGGTCCTGCATGAGCGTCGCTGCCTTGGGTGAACAGAAAGAGTTCGGTCGGGAAACCTTTGACAAGGAAAAATTTGGCAAAGTTTTCCTGATCGGTGCCGGCCCCGGCGCGCAGGATCTCATGACCCTGCGCGGCGCCCGCATCCTTGCGGCGGCCGACGCGGTGCTGTATGACGCCTTGGTCACGACCGAGATGCTGCAGCTTTGCCCAAAGGCGGAGCTGATCTCGGTGGGCAAGCGCGCCGGCCAGCGTTCCACCGCCCAGACTCACATCAACGAGCAACTGATAGCCGCGGCCCGCCGCCATGCCCTTGTGGTGCGGCTCAAGGGTGGCGATCCGATGCTGTTCGGGCGTGCCGACGAAGAGCTGCGCGCGCTCGAAGCACTCGGCATCGAGACGGAAATCGTGCCCGGTATTACCACGGCACTGGCTGCGGCCGCGGCCAGCAAGCAGCCGCTGACCAAGCGTGGCGTGGCGCGCAGCGTGGCGTTTTTTACGTCGAGCACCGCGCCGGAACATGAAGATCATGTCGCCATTCCCACCACCGACACCCTGGTGCAGTACATGGGCGGACGCGAAGCCAGCATCACGGCCCAGCGCATGCTCGACCAGGGCCGCCGGCCGGATACCGCGGTGCTCGTCATTGAAAACTGTAGCCGTGCGGACCAGCGTATCGTCCGCCTCACGCTCGACACCCTCGCCCATGGACTGGGACCATCCCATGGCCCGGTGCTGGTGATGCTGGGTGAGGCAATGCAAAAGCGTGAACATCAGCCGGACGACGACGCGCCGGCCGCTGCACCACCAAGCCCTTAACGCCGGACCGCTCGCTCGTGTTCGTCGATCTCCCACTGCAGCTTATCCGCCAAGGCATAGGTGTCTTGGGCGATCTTTCCTAGCCGTTTGAACGCACGCGCGAGCCGCGCACTGGCGTTTGGAGGCTCCAGCGACGCCAGTTCGCAGCGGATCTCGCTGATATCCATCTTCAAGCTCTTGAGCGAGCCGCGCATGCTGCCATTGCTGTCGATCGACTCGTCAAAGCTGCCGGCGTGCAGATGCGCGCGCAAGCGCTTGATCTTGACACCCATGGTGAGCAAGCGGTCCCCCACTGCGTCCAGCCGCTGCGCGCATCGCCGCTGGGCGCCGATGGCCACCAGCATCTCCTGAAAACGCCGGCACAGGTCCGCCAGATTGCCAACAATGAACTTGAACCTGAGGTTGAGCATGGTAGGCACCGCCGCGTGAGTTTGCGTTGAGGAAGACCCTGACATCGCGCTGATTCGCTGATTGAGTACAAAGTTTGGACGTTTTCCGGCGGCGAGTCAAAGGAGCGGCGCGCTGCGAATCTGATGCAGCGCAAGGTCTGCTCATCAATTCCGCCCAGATGCACAAGGACGGCTTGGACCGGCGATGCGTATGACATTCAGGGCAAAAAAAACCCGCGCCGGGGGACAACCGGAGCGGGTTGAACTGTCAGGCTTACAAATCTACAAATCAGACGTAGATCCGATCGTCCAACAGGAGAGACCGAATACGCCGGCCGGTGGCTGCGCTTGGGCAATCTGCCGGTTCGGATGGCGCGGGGCAAAGCCCGAGCCTGGAAATTCTTGGGAGCGGACCTGGTCCGCCGCCGCATTGAATAAAAAACTTACCGCTTAAAAGATCCGCTTCCTTGATCGCGCACAAATGGAACGCTCGCCGCCGCGGCGCACAGTCGCCATCACATCCTCATTTCCCGGACGGAGGCCTGCGCATTGCGCTCAAGAGTGTTGCCAATCCGCGACGCTGAAAAAAATTCATCAATTCTGTCGCTAGTCTAGCTGAAAGCGGTGGGAGCGCTAACATTGCGCTACAAAGAAGCTGCGTTCTTGCCTTCATCTGTGTCCCAGGGGTTTCCTATCGCCCAACAGCCTGCGTGAAAACGTTTTCACAATAATGAGCATTAAACCCGATGTCAAATTCAAAGTCAAACATCATCTGAAATCGATTTCACGGTCTTTGCCTCAGACCGGACCTTCCTGTTATCCTGATGCACTCCCCTAACATTTCATGTCTTCATGGCATGCAATCATGTTAAGCTACTGTGCAGATATCCAGCCTTCAGGAAGTAATGAGCAGCTCCCATCACGCTTCGCCCCCCTCCACGCTGCTCGATGTCGCCCGCGTGGCCGGCGTTTCCCCGAGCACCGTATCGCGTATCTTGAATGGCACCGCCAAGGTGTCCGACGAAAAGCGCTCGGCCGTCCAGGCCGCCATCGAAAAGATGAATTTCGCGCCCAACCAGATGGCGCAAGGCCTTAAAAAAGGCAAGTCGATGACCATCGGTATTGTGGTCCAGGATATTTCCAGCCCCTTCTTCGACGAAACCCTGCGCGGGGTCGACGATGGGCTCAAGGGAACCGGCTACGCCCACGTGATCGTCAGCGGCCACTGGAACGCCGCCGAAGAAACCGAACGCATCCGCCTGCTGCTCGCGCGCAAGGTCGACGGCATCATCCTGCTGTCCGGCCGCCTGGCCGACGAGGATATCCTGCGCTTCGCCGCCACCCGCCCCATCGTCTCGACCGGCCGCACGCTGCACACTTCCAGCGCGCTCGGATTCAAGCTCGATAACGAAAACGGCGCCTACCAGGCGGTGCGCCACCTGATCGACCTGGGCCACCGCAGCATCGCTTTCATCACCGGCCCGGCCAACAACAACGACGCCAGCGAACGCATGGCCGGCTATCGGCGCGCACTGGACGAAGCCGGCATCGGCTTCGAGCCGGCGCTGATGGCCGAAGGCGACTTCCACGAGGCTTCCGGCATGCAGGCCATGAAGCAGCTGCTCGACACCGGCCGGAAATTTACCGCGGTGTTCACCGCCAACGACCTGACGGCGTACGGCGCGCGCCTGTGCATGTACCGCGAAGGCATCCGGGTTCCGGAAGATGTCTCGCTGATCGGCTTCGACGATCTGCCGGGTTCCGAGTACACCACGCCGCCGCTGACCACCATCCGCCAGCCGCTGTATGCCATGGGACGCATCGCCACCCAGGCGCTGCTGCGCCTGATCAACCGCGAAACCGTGACAGAAGCGATGCCGCCGCTCGAACTGGTGGTGCGCGAGACGACCCGCCGCTTAGAGTGAGCCCGCGCCGCCCTGCAGCGCGGCCACGCAGTAATCGGTCATCGCGCGCTGCACGTCGGGATTTTCGCCCACCGCACCGGCCACGCTGATCGACAGCCCCGGATAATCGGCGCGCAGCCGATCGATCATCAGCGGCAGGTCGCGCAGCACATGCCCGCCCTGCCCCAGGAACACCGGCACCACCGTGATCTGCGTGACGCCCTCGGCCGCCAATGCCGCCACCCGCTCGGGCAGGCGCGGCTCCATCAATTCCAGGAAGGCCAGCGAGACCGGCACCTCCGGCATGCGCGCCTGGGTAGAATCGCGCAGGCGCTCGAACGGCGCGGCCCACGAGGCGGCGCGCGCGCCATGGGCAAACAGGATCAGTGCACGGCTCATCAATGTCTCTCCACCCAATAAAGGGCTCCCAGCGCCAGCCCCAGGAATAGCAGGCTGGGCGCGATTGCGGTCACGAATGCGGGCACGGTGGCACTGAGCAGGCCGATGTGCGAAAACAGGGTGTTAATCAGGATGAAGGCCACACCGATCATGATACCGATGAAGATCTTCAGCGACACCCCGCCGCTGCGGGTGTGCAGATAGGCGAAGGGCAGCGCCAGCGCCATCAGCACGAAGATCGCCAGCGGGTCGAACAGCTTCTTCCAGAACGCGATCTTGAAGCGCTCGGTCTCCTGCTTGTTCTCCGACAGGTGGCGGGTGTACAGGGCCAGCTCGTTGGCCGACATGCGCTCGGGATCGGAGGCCGACACCGACAGCAGCTTGGGCGTGATCTCGGACACCAGCTGCATGGTCGGCAGCTTGCGCGTGCTGACGATACTGGTGGCCTGGCCAAAGTTAGGCTGGGCCGGTGCGGCGCCGGCAAGCTCGCCTGCGGCCGGCAAGGGCTGGGAATTGGAGAACAGCGTCTCCGTCACATCTTCCAGCTGCCAAGTGCTATCGCCGGCGAAGATGGCGCGCTTGGCGGTGATCAGGGAGCGCATGCGGAAATTGCTGTCGAACTCGTACAGCTTGACGTCCACCAGTTGGCCGTCGCTGCGGAACTGGCGCACATTGAAGAAGCGCGAGCCGGTCACCTTGCCCTTGAGGCCATCGCTGTGCACGGTGTCCTTGGTCCACATACCCGACTTGAATGCACTCGATACGGTGGCGCCGCGCGCCTGCAACTTGAGCCGCTCGGCCATCGGCGCGGTGCGCGGCGTAATCAGCTCGCCGAAGGCAAAGGTGATGGCCACCAGTACCACGCCGATCTTAAACAGCATCCAGGCCGCATGCGCGGTCGACATGCTCGACGCCCGCATGATGGTGAACTCGGAGCTGGAGGCAAACTGCGCCATCGTATAGATGGTGCCGATCAGGGCAGCCACCGGCATCGCCACATACACGTGGACCGGCACGCGCAGCAGCACGTACAGGAAGGCGTGCTGAATCATGTAACCGTTCTTGCCGACCTGCGGCAATTCGTTGGTCAAGTCCATGAAGGCCGACAGGCCGAGAAAGGCGACCAGCACGAAGGCAACCGCCTGCAGGATCGATACGCCAAAATAGCGCTGCAGGATCGTCATGCCGCCACCTTCGGCAGTGCCGCGCCGCTTGCGCGCCGGCGTTTATAAGCACCCCACAGCATGCGCGGATGGTAGCGGTGGTTGACGTTCAGGCGCCAGGCGAACATGCCCAGGACGCACAGCGCGGTGATCAGATGCAGCGGCCACCAGCCCATCGCGAAGCTGATCTTGCCCTGCGCGACGCTGGCTTCAGACAGCTCGATCAGGTTGTGATAGGTGAAGAAGATCAGCACCGCAATCATCAGGTTGGCCGAGGTGCCGGCGCGCGGGTTGACGAAGCCGAGCGGGATCGCCAGCAGGATCAGCAAGAAGCAGGATAGCGGCGCGGCGATCCGTGACAGCAGTTGGGCGAGATTGCTCTTGTCGGGATGGGCCAGCAGCGCTTCGGTCGGCAGCGCGTCCGATGGCTTGTCGAGGTCGAGCGCCGCCGCCTTGTTCGCCACGCGCATGCTGTAGCGTTCGAATTCCATGGTGCGGAAGTCGGCCTGCCCCGGCGTACCCTGGTAGCGCCGGCCGTTCTTGAGCACCAGGAAGGAGCCGCCATCGGGGCTCTGCTCGATCACGCCTTCCTTGGCCACCACGATGGTATCGCCGTTCTTGTCGACCGTATTGACGAACACGTTCTCGACCACGGTCGCATCGTCCGCCGTGCCCTCGACGAAGAACACCCGGTTGCTCGACGAGGATTCCTTGAACTGGCCGGGCGAGACTTTTTTGAGGTCTTCGCGCTTCTGGAAGCGTTGTGTGAACTCATTGCTCTGGCTTTTGGCCCAGGGGGTGGCGAACAGGCTCAAGGCGCCGGTCAGCACGACGATCGGCAGGCCGAATACCAGCACCGGCCGCACCCAGCGGCTCAGCGACAGGCCGGAGGCGAACCACACCACCATCTCAGAATCGCGGTAGCTGCGCGTGACCACCGCCAGCACCGAAATAAAGCTGGTGAGGATCAGGAGAGTTGGCAGATAATTCAGCATCGCAAAGAACAGCAGCGCGACCACATCGCTGGACGCGACCTTGCCGCCCGCGGCCCTGCCGAGGATGGCCATCAGTGCCCACGACAGCTGGATGGTAAACAGGATCGTGAAGGTAGCGCCGGCAGAACTTGCCATTTCACGTTGCAGGGCGCGTTGAAAAATCATTGAAAAGTTATAATCACAGGTTAAGCAGTGCGCGGCACTAAGACATGGAGATCCAAATGGACTTTAGCATAAAAGCATACGATGCAAAAAACGCCATCGCCTCGGCGAAAACCGGCTGCATCGCCGTTGCTGTATTCGAAAACAAGCAGTTGTCGCAAGCCGCCCAGGCCCTCGATCAGGGGGGTGACATCAGCGCTGCGCTCAAATCCGGCGACATCACCGGCAAACCCGGTTCGACCCTGCTGCTGCGCGGCGTGGGCGGCGTGGCGGCGGCACGCGTGCTGCTGGTGGGCGTCGGGGCCGACCAGGCCATCAGCGAGAAGAGCTTCGCCTCGGCTGTGTCCGCCACCCTCAAGGTGTTTTCCACGCTGGGTGCGGCGGACGCCATTATCGCACTCCCGGTGACGGATGTGAAAGAGCGCGATCCCAGCTGGGCGCTGCGCTGCATCGTCACCTCGGCCTACGAGAGCGCGTTCCGCACCGATACGCAGAAGAGCAAGAAGGAGCCGGCGCCCACCGGCGTGCGCAAGCTGACCATCTCGGCCCCGGCCACGCCGCATACCAAGACCGCGCTGGCGCAGGCAATTGCGATCGCCAACGGCATGGACCTGACCAAGGAACTGGGCAACCTGTCGGCCAACGTCTGCACCCCGAGCTACCTGGCCGACACCGCCCGCAAGCTGGCGCGCGACTACAACTTCGAGGTGGAAGTCCTGGAGCGCAAGCAGATGCAGGCGCTGCGCATGGGCAGCCTGCTGTCGGTGACCAATGGCTCGGAAGAGCCACCCAAGTTCATCGTATTGAAGCACATGGGCGGCAAATCGAAGGACGCACCGGTGGTCCTGGTCGGCAAAGGCATCACTTTCGATACCGGCGGCATTTCGATCAAGCCGGGTCCCGGCATGGACGAGATGAAGTACGACATGTGCGGCGCCGCGTCGGTGCTGGGGACCTTCCGCGCGATCGGCGAAATGGGCCTGAAGCAGAACGTCATCGGCATCGTCGCCGCCTGCGAGAACATGCCGTCCGGGCGCGCCACCAAGCCGGGCGACATCGTCACCTCGATGAACGGCTTGACCATTGAAGTGCTCAACACCGACGCCGAAGGACGCCTGATCCTGTGCGACGCCCTCACCTACGCCGAGCGCTTCAACCCGGCCGCGGTGGTGGACATCGCCACCCTGACCGGCGCCTGCATCGTCGCGCTGGGCCACCATAACAGCGGCCTGTTCACCCGTTCAGACGCGGCCCACGAGCAATTGGCGGCCGAGCTGCTGGCGGCCGGCAAACAGACCGGCGACACCGCCTGGCGCCTGCCGATCGAGGAAGCCTACAACGAACAGCTCAAGTCGAACTTCGCCGACCTGGCCAACATCGGCACCCCGGGCGGCGCCAGCGTGACGGCGGCCTGCTTCCTGGAGAACTTCACCCGCAAGTACACCTGGGCGCACCTGGATATCGCCGGTACTGCCTGGAAGAGCGGCGGGAACAAGGGTGCTACGGGCCGTCCGGTGCCTTTGCTGACGACTTTCCTGCTGAACCGCGGCGCTTGAAATTACGCTGTCATTCCGGGCATTTCCCAAAATGACTCCCCGCGAAGGGGATGACAGCTTGGTGGCGACGCAAAGAAAAAGCCGCATGGTTCGCACCGTGCGGCTTTTTTCATTTGAGGCAGCGCTCAGTACACCACGTTCGCCCCAGTTTCCTCAGTGTCGCTGTCAGCCGACCGGCCGGTCCGCCTGAGCATCACCGTCAAGGTCTCCGGATAATCGAAGCCGGCCCCGGTACGCTTGTCCAGCAAGTACCCCAGGCCCGCCGTCAGCACGGCATTACCCACCGTAGCGCTGGTATTGGCCTTGGACGCCACCACATCCTGCCCGGCGCTCACGACGCCCTTCTTGCAGTCGACCCACAGGTTCCCGGCACTCTTCTGCACCGCCACCCGTCCCGGCGTGGTCACGAACCAGCGGCCGGCGTCGTTGGTCAGCACGCAGCCCACACCGGTGACCTCGCGGTTATCCTGGATGGTGCGCACCATCAGCACCTGCTGGGTCGATTCGCTGATCGTCGCGCAGCCGCCCAGCGCTCCAAGCATGGCCAATGCGGCGATCCGCTTTAACCTTTTCATTGAGCTTCCCATGTCGTCACCAAAAAAATCGTCCTCTCCCCTTAACGGCAGCATGGCCGGGGACCTTGAACTCTACTGTAGTGGAATCGGCTGGGAAGCGGGAACCGGCACCGCGGTCACGCTGTTCTGGGGGCTGCCTTCAATCAGGCGGTCGGAGTACACCAGGTAGACCAGCGCATTGCGGCGCGTGTCGACCATGCGCACCACCCGCACACGCTTGAAGAAGATCGAAGCGCGCTCGTTGAAGACTTCTTCCTGCTTGGGCAGCTTGCCCTTGAAGCCGATGTTGCCAACCTGGCGGCAGGC
Organism: uncultured Oxalobacteraceae bacterium; assembly: GCA_946479255.1. The sequence continues at coordinate 6,724 of CAMLFK010000069.1, read as the reverse complement.
CACCGAGGCATCGGCCTTGTCTTCGGCCAGGCCGACCGCGCCCTTGATACCGCCGGTCTTGGCACGCGACAGGTAGCAGCTGACGCCGGCCACGCGCGGGTCATCCAGGACCTCGACCACGATCTTGTGGTCCGGGCCAATCAGCTTGAAGACGGTATCGACCGAACCGATGGTCTCGGCACGAACGCCGGCAGCGGCCAGCAAGCCGCAAACAACGATCGACAACGCAGGTTTGATGCGCATGCATGCTCTCCCGTACAGCGCACGCAGGGATGCGCGCCTTCGCGCCAGTGTACTACGGGACGGAGGACGTCAACGGGACAAAACGCGGCACGAGCGTGCCGCCGACGTCGACCAGTTCGAAGAACACGCTCTTGGGGCGGGTCCAGATCGAACCGTCAGCCGCACGGTAGACAATCATTTCGGACAGGTCCGACTCAAGCGTGGCCACGCACACCAACTCGTACAGGCCACCCTTGTAATGCCGGAACTGCATCAGCCTTCGGACTTGTCTTCGGCCATGGCCTTCTGCTTCTTCTTGAGGCCCTGAATGACCTTCAACACGCCTTCAATGCCGGAATTGTCATCGAGTTCGCTGAACGCATCGAGCACCTCATTGAGCACGCGGTTGCGGACGGCCGTTTCATCGGAGGCCATCTGCGGTGCCGCGGCGCGTGCCGGCTCGGCCGGCGCTTCCTTGCCAACGGCTTTGCCCGCGACCTTGCCAGCGGCTGGCGCGGCGGCGGCGGTTTTACCGTGTGCCAGAGCAGCCTGCCAGATTACCCAGCGGCGCTGCGTCTCGAACACGAGATATTCATCGGGCTTGTCTTCTCGGCGGCGGACGATGTGACCGTCACGTTGCGCCCATGCTTCAAATGCACTTCGCATTTTTATCCTTTACAAATGCTGTCATCGCATTTTCAAACTAGGTGAAACAATAATGTTTCAAATAGTACCATCAATCAGGCCGATGCATTAAATAAACAAAGGGCTTTAGGAGTAAATTTGTTAAATTCAATACCTTATCAACTGTCCCGTGCCTCCAGCAACAGTCAATTCCTCTATATTACATTCACCGTTATAAGAATGCAATTTTTAATTCCCCGTGGGTAACAGTAGTACGGAATGCGTGATTAAAACACGCCTTGTTACACTTTGCTACACTCGGCGCGCCCTTTTGCCGCCTTGCGCTATCGCAAAAGACGAACCATACTGCCAACTGTTGCAATCTCACCACTCCTTCTCCATGAAAATCGCTACCTGGAATGTAAATTCCTTGAAAGTTCGCCTGCCGCAATTGCTTCAATGGCTAATAAGCAACCCCGTCGATGTGCTGTGCTTGCAAGAGACAAAGCTGACTGACGATAAGTTCCCGGTGGCGGAAATTAATGCAGCCGGATATCAAGTCACTTACAGCGGCCAGAAAACCTATAACGGGGTGGCAATCCTGTCGCGCGAGCCGATCACCGACGTGGTCAAGAACAATCCGCGTTTCGAGGATGAGCAGCAGCGCATCATTGCCGCCACCATCAATGGGATGCGCTTCATCTGCGCCTATGTCCCAAATGGCCAGGCGGTCGACTCGGATAAATACATCTACAAGCTGGCCTGGCTGGCATCGCTGCGCGAATGGCTGGCTGAGGAAATGCGCCAGCATGGCGAAGCCGGCCTGGCGATCCTGGGCGACTACAACATCGCGCCGGAAGACCGCGACGTGCACGATCCGGCGCTCTGGGCCGGCCAGGTGCTGTTCTCCGAAAAAGAAAAGGCCGCCCTCACCGCACTGATGGACCTGGGCCTGGCGGACTCCTTCCGGCTCTTCGAGCAGCCCGACAAATCGTTCAGCTGGTGGGACTACCGCCAGCTCGGCTACCAGAAGAACAAGGGGCTGCGCATCGATCACATCCTGATGTCGGCCTCGATGGCCAAACGCTGCACGGCCTGCGCGATCGACCGCGTGCCGCGCAAATGGGCGCAGCCGTCCGACCATGCGCCGGTCGTGGCAACGCTGAACGATTAATTCAGTGCGCTGCGCGGCTGCAGCTGGGTGGCGACCGGCGCGGCCAGCGGCTGGTTGAACAGGTAGCCCTGGGCGAACTGGCAGCCGTTGGCCTTGAGCAGGTCGAACTGCGCCTCGGTTTCCACCCCTTCGGCCACCACCGACAGCTGCAGGCTGTCCGACAGCGCCATGATGGCGCCCACGATGGCGCGGTCCTCGGCGCTGTGCTCCAGGTCCTTGATGAAGGCGCGGTCGATCTTGATCTTCTTGACCGGGAAGCGCTTCAGGTAGGCCAGGCTCGAATAGCCTGTGCCGAAATCGTCGATCGACAGGCGGATGCCCATGCCGTTCAACTGCTCGAGGATTTCCAGGGTCTGTTCGCCATGCTGCATCAGCGCCGTTTCGGTGATCTCGAATTCCAGCATGGCCGGGTCGATGCCGGTGTCCTCGATGATCCGCTCGATCGATTCGATCAGCCCGCGGTGCATGAACTGGCGCGGCGACAGATTGACCGCCAGCGGCACCGGATCGAGGCCCTGGCGGCGCCACTCCACGCTCTGGGTGCAGGCGCGGCGGATCACCCACTCACCGATCTGCACGATCAGGCCGTTCTCTTCGATGATCGGAATGAAGTGGTCCGGCAGCACCAGCTCGGCGCCATGGCGCCAGCGCAGCAGCACCTCCATGCTGTGCATGCGGCGCGTGGCGATGTCGAAGATCGGCTGGTAGAACAGCTCGAATTCCTCTTTGGCCAGCGCGGTGCGCAGGCGGCTCTCCAGCTCGAAATGCTGGGCCGCCGCCAGGTTCATGCGCTGGGTGAAGAACTGGTAGTTGTTCCTGCCGTTGGCCTTGGCGTGGTACATGGCGGCGTCGGCGTGGCGCATCAGGCTGGCGACGTCGCCGCCATCGTCCGGGAACATGCAGATCCCGATTGACGGCGTGATGTGCAGCTGGTGCCCTTCGTAGGGGACTGAGGTGGAGAGCGATTCGATGATCTTCTCGGCCACCTGCACGCATTCGTCCGGGCCGCGGATGCCCGGCACCAGCACCACGAACTCGTCGCCGCCCAGGCGCCCCACCGTATCGCTGGCGCGCACCGCGCGGCACAGGCGGCTGGCCACTTCCTTGAGCAGGTAGTCGCCGGTCAGGTGGCCGAGCGAATCGTTGATCGTCTTAAACCGGTCCAGGTCGATGAACATCACCGCCAGCTTGCGGCCGGCGCGCTGCGCGGCCACCATGGCGCGGTCCAGCCGGTCGGTGAGCAGGGCCCGGTTCGGCAGCCCGGTCAGGCTGTCGTGGTAAGCCATGTGGTGCACCCGTGCCTCGGCCTGGCGGCGCTCGACAATCTCGCCCTGCAGCAGCGCGTTGGCGCCGGCCAGTTCGGCGGTGCGCTCCAGCACCCGCACTTCCAGCTCATCGCGCGCGCGCCGCACCGTCTCGGTGGCCTCGCGCCGCGCCGTCACATCGTCTACCAGCCACACCGAGCGGCCGTTGGCCTGGCTCAGGTCGAACAGGCGGCCGGACAGGCGCGCCCAGAAAGTGCTGCCGTCCTTGCGCACCAGCTGGTACTCGGACATATGAATGCGCCCGCCTGAAAAATCGCGCCAGGTTTCGGCCCGCGCCTGCTCCCAGCTGGCCAGGTCCGGATACAAGGCCTGCACCGACAGGCCGGTGACTTCGCCGGGAGCATAGCCGAACAGTTCTTCCATCTTGGTATTGCAGCGCAGGTTGAAGCCCTTCTCCACCACCGCGATGCCGAGCACCGCGCTGTCGAGGATGGCCTGGTTTTCCAGCAGCGCGTTGCGCAAGGATTCCTCGGCGCGCTTGGCTTCGGTGCGGTCTTCGACGATCCAGATGGCGCCCTGGTCCGGGTCGTCCGGGTTGACCAGGTAGGCAATCAGCTGCGCCCACATGCTGCCGCCGTCCTTGCGCACCATGTCGACTTCGGTCTGGTAGGGCTTACCGCAAGTGAGCAGCGGATAGGCTTCGGCGCCGATGCGTTCGTAAATCTCGTCGTTCGGGAACAGCGAACGGCTGGACATGCCAAGGCCTTCGTCGCCGGCGTAGCCGAACATCTCCGCGAAGCCCCGGTTGTAGCGCGTGATCATGCGGTTCTTGCTGAACAGGATGCTGATCGAGGCATTGTTCATGATGGCCTGCAGCTCGGCCAGGGTCTGGCGGTCCAGGTGCAGCGGCGCCAAGTCGGTGAACACCAGGGTGAAGCCGGCCCGCGCGCCCGGATGCGACAGCGGTTTGGCCAGCGCCAGCACGCCGATCTCCCCGGCCGGGCAGTCAAGGATGGCTTCCCAGCGCTGCTCCTGCGAAGGGGCAGCCGCCAGGTGGGTCAGCGCGCCCGGCCTGGTGGCGCCATTGAAGAAGCTCGCAAGCGGGTGGCCGAGCGGGTCGGCCCCGAGCAGCGCATGGCAAGCGTCGTTGCGCGCGAACACCACGCCCTCGCCCGTGCATGCACAGGCAGGCGATCCGATCAGTTGCAAAGCTTCAGCGACAAAATCCAGGTTCAGTGGTACGCGATCCATATCCGACGACGGCCAAAGTCGGCTGCGCCACAAAGGGCAGCCAAGGGAAAGTCGATGATAAACCACAAAACGCGGAAAATGACAGAATTACAAAAACAAATGCTCCTAGACAGTGTTTTCCTTTACAGAAACAACAGAAAAGTGGTGAAAACGATTCCATTTACTCATTCTGCATAGGGTCCGCCGGCACCCTTACCCAGCCTTCCATCAAGACGCGCGCACTGCGGCTCATGATGGCACGGCTCACCTGCCACTGGCCGTCGATCAGGCGCGCCTCGGCGCCTACCCGCAAGGTGCCGGATGGGTGGCCGAAGCGCACCGCGCTGCGCGCACTGCCACCGGCGGCCAGGTTGACCAGGGTGCCGGGAATCGCCGCCGCCGTGCCGATCGCTACCGCCGCCGTGCCCATCATCGCGTGGTGCAGCTTGCCCATCGAGAGCGCGCGCACCACCAGGTCGATCTCGCCAGATGCGATCGCCTTGCCGCTGGAGGCGATGTAATCGGCAGGCGGCGCCACAAACGCCACCTTGGGCGTGTGCTGGCGCGCCGCCGCGTCGTCGATGTGCTTGACCAGTCCCATGCGAACAGCGCCCCAGGCGCGGATGGTCTCGAACATCGCCAGCGCTTTGGCGTCGCCATTGATCGCTTCCTGCAGTTCGGTGCCGGTATAGCCCAGCGCCGCCGCTTCCAGAAAAATCGTCGGGATACCGGCATTGATCATGGTCGCGCGCAGGGTGCCGACGCCTGGTACGTCCAGCTCATCGACCACGCGGCCGGTGGGGAACATGGCGCCGCCCCCGCCCTCCTCTTCCGCCGCCGGATCGAGGAACTCCAGCTGCACCTCGGCCGCCGGAAACGTCACGCCATCGAGTTCGAAGTCGCCGCTTTCCTGCACTTGTCCTTCGCTGACCGGCACGTGGGCGATGATGGTCTTGCCGATATTGGCCTGCCAGATGCGCACCGTGGCCATGCCGCCCTGCGGCACGCGGGCCGGGTCGATCAGGCCCGCCGCAATGGCGAAGCCGCCCACCGCCGCCGACAGGTTGCCGCAGTTACCGCTCCAGTCGACGAAAGGCCTGTCGATCGCAAGCTGCCCAAACAGGTAGTCGACATCGTGGTCAGGCTTGCTGCTGGCGGACACAATCACCGCCTTGCTGGTGCTCGACGTGGCGCCGCCCATGCCGTCGGTATGTTTGCCATACGGGTCCGGGCTGCCGATCACGCGCAGCAGCAATGCGTCGCGGGCCGCGCCGGGCAACTGCGCCGCCGCAGGCAGATCCTGCAGGCGGAAGAACACACCCTTGCTGGTCCCGCCGCGCATGTAAGTGGCGGGAATTCTCAGTTGAGGAAGATGCTTCATCTCAGGCCGCCTTCCGTGCATCGAGAAAGTCCTGCGCGAAGCGCTGCAGCACTCCGCCGGCTTCGTAGATCGCCACTTCTTCGGCGGTGTCGAGGCGGCAGGTCACCGGCACCTCAACGACGGCGCCGCTCGTGCGGGTAATCACGAGGGTCAGCGTGGCCCGCGGTTCGCGGTGGCCGATGACGTCATAGGTTTCGGTACCGTCGATTTCGAGTGTGTTGCGGTCATTCCCGGGTAGGAACTCCAGCGGCAGCACGCCCATGCCGACCAGGTTGGTGCGGTGGATGCGCTCGAAGCCTTCCGCCACGATGGCCTCCACGCCGGCCAGGCGCACGCCCTTGGCGGCCCAGTCGCGCGACGAGCCCTGGCCATAGTCGGCACCAGCGATGATGATCAAGGGCTGTTTGCGGGCCATGTAGGTTTCGATGGCTTCCCACATGCGGGTGACCTCGCCCTCCGGCTCGATCCGGGCCAGAGAACCGGCCTGCACTTTGCCGTCGACCTTCACCATCTCGTTTTTCAGGGTCGGATTGGCAAACGTGGCGCGCTGCGCGGTCAGGTGGTCGCCCCGGTGCGTGGCATAGGAATTGAAGTCGATTTCTGGGACGCCCATCTTGTGCAGGTATTCGCCGGCGGCGCTGTTCAGCATGATGGCGTTCGACGGCGACAGGTGGTCGGTGGTGATGTTGTCGCCCAAAACCGCCAACGGGCGCATGCCCTTGAGGTGCCGCGCGCCGGCCAGCGCGCCTTCCCAGTACGGTGGGCGGCGGATATAGGTGCTCTGCTCGCGCCAGTCGTACAGCGGCTTGACCGGGCTGCCGGCATCAA
>CAMLFK010000068.1 GCA_946479255.1 uncultured Oxalobacteraceae bacterium | reverse complement strand
ATGGCGGCGCGGTAGAAGTCATAGCTGCCGGCGTAAGCCTCGACCGCATGGCCGGCGCGCCACAGCGGCGACTTGGTGACGATGTTGAGCGTGCCGCCCGGCTCGCTGGCCCCGTACAGGGAGGCGGCGGCGCCCTTCAGGAATTCGATGCGTTCGATATTGGCGGTGTCGCGCGGGGCGTTGAAGCCACGGTTGGCGGCAAAACCGTTCTGCAGCAGCGCCATGCCGTTGTTCATGTCGCCGGCCAGGCCACGGATGGCGATGTTGTCCCACATGCCGCCGAAGTTATTCTGGCGCGAGACGCCGCCGACGAAATCAAGCGCATCGTCGACGCGCACGGCGCCGAGATCGTCGAGCGACTGGCGCGACATCACGCGCACCGCTTGGGGCAGCTCGCGCAGGGCCAGGTCGGTCTTGGTGCCGGTGGCTTCCAGCGCATGATAAGCCCCGGTGGAACGGCGGCCCACGACTTCGACCAGTTGGAGGGCATCGTCTTCGGCAGCGTGGATGATGGAAGGCGCGAGCGCGAGCAGCGCCGGCACGCAGAGTGCAGGTTTCATTTTCATGTTTCAGTTCTATGATGTGGACAAGGCGCAGCGGCGCGCGCCAACAATGGCGGCGCGCGGCTGGTCAGGAACTAGTTACAGAGGAAAATGCGCGGGCGGAGCTTGCCGCGGTGGGATCAGATAGCTGCGTGTGACGACGCTGGCGTACTCCGGCCGGCGGGCGGCCAGGTAGGCGATGACGAGGAAGATGGCCAGCAGTTCGGGCGGCGCCGCCGGCAGCACGCCGGTGACATGGCTGCTCACCTGGCAGGTGACGCAGTCCGCCAGTTCATCCTGGACGTCGTGATTGTGGGAGAACGAGACGATCAGCTGAAGCGCGAACACGATCGTGCACAGCCACAGGAAGGCCTTGGTAAGGCGCTTCCCGCGTACACTTGCGGTAGTGACTGTGATGATCTGATTTGGCATAGCGCCAAAATTATAGCTTAGAACTGATCTTCTGACAGCGCCAGCACCCCGCTGCTGCCGTCGACGACCGCGCTGCGCAAGCCAGCAGCCTGCGACAGCACATGGTCGGCGAAGAAGCGCGCGGTGGCGATCTTGGCTTTATAGAAGCCGGCATCGCCCTCGCCCGCTTCGAGTTTGCGCTGGGCCGCCAATGCGGCGCGGCCCATCTGCCAGCCGCCCAGCACGATGCCGGCCAGCTTCAGGTACAGCACGCTGCCGGCGAACACGCCCTTCACGTCGCTCTTGATGTTCGCGACAACATACTCGACCACGGCTTCGAGCGCCGTGCTGCCGGCCGCCAGCTGGCTGCCGATCGCGGCGAAATCGCCGCCCGCGGCGGCCAGCAGCGCTTCGACTTCGCGCACATCGGCCAGGATCGAGCGGGCCACCGCGCCGCCATCGCGCACGGTCTTGCGGCCGACCAGGTCATTGGCCTGGATCGCCGTCGTGCCTTCATAGATCGTCAGGATCTTGGCGTCGCGGTAATGCTGGGCCGCGCCGGTTTCCTCGATAAAGCCCATGCCGCCGTGCACCTGCACGCCGTCGCGCGTGACGTCCTGCGCCATCTCGGTGGACCAGCCCTTGATGATCGGGACCAGGTACTCGTACACCGCCAGGTTGGCGGCGCGGGTGTCGGCATTCGGATGGTGATGGGCGATGTCGGACAGCGAGGCGCCCACATACGCCAGCGCACGCGCCGCCTCGGTCTGCGAACGCATCGACATCAGCATGCGGCGCACGTCGGGGTGATGGATGATAGCGACCGGGCCGCTGGAACCGGCCACGTCGCGCGACTGTACGCGCTCCTTGGCAAACGCCGCCGCCTGTTGGTAGGCGCGGTCGGCCAGGCCGATGCCCTGCAGGCCGACGCCGAAGCGGGCCGCGTTCATCATGATGAACATGTATTCGAGGCCGCGGTTTTCCTCCCCCACCAGCGTGCCGATGGCGCCGCCATGGTCGCCGAACTGCAGCACCGCGGTGGGGCTGGCCTTGATGCCCAGCTTGTGTTCGAGCGAGACGCAGTGGGCGTCGTTGCGCGCGCCCAGCGAGCCGTCGGCATTGACGAGGAACTTGGGCACGATGAACAGCGAGATGCCTTTCACGCCCGGTGGCGCGTCGGGCGTGCGCGCCAGCACCAGGTGAACGATGTTCTCGGCCATGTCATGCTCGCCGTAGGTGATGAAGATCTTGGTGCCGGACACCTTGTAGGTGCCGTCGCCTTGCGGTACCGCGCGGGTGCGCACGGCCGCCAGGTCCGAGCCGGCCTGGGGTTCGGTCAGGTTCATGGTGCCGGTCCATTTGCCCGACACCAGCGGTTCCAGGTAGGTCGCCTTCTGCTGGTCCGACCCAGCCGTCAGCAGCGCTTCGATCGCACCATCGGACAGCAGCGCCACCAGCGCGAACGAAATGCTCGACGCGTTGAGCATTTCGATGCATGGCGTGCCGACCAGCTTGGGCAAGCCCTGGCCGCCGAAATCGACCGGGTGCTGCACGCCCTGCCAGCCGGCCTGCCCGAAGTCGCGGAAGGCCTCCTTGAAGCCCTTGGCGGTGGTGACCTCGCCGTCGTGCCAGAAGCTCGGTTCCTTGTCGCTGGAATGGTTCAGCGGCGCGATCTCGGCGGCGCAAAACTTGGCGTTTTCTTCGAGGACCGCCTCGACGGTATCGAGGGTGGCGTCCTCGCAGCCGGGCAGCTGGCTCACGGCGGACAGGTTGGCCAGCTCGTTCATCACGAACAGCATGTCCTTCAGGGGGGCGTTATAGCTCATTGTCGGATCTCCAAAAAAGAAGCCACGCCGGACCCGGCGTTGTGAGCCGGGTCAGCCGTGGCTTGCATATGCAGCGAACGGGTTTTGCTATCGTGCTTTAAGACTAGTGTGCGGCAGGTTTTAGCCCAGTTGTTTGACCAGGTCGGGAACCACCTCGAACAGATCGCCCACGATGCCGTAGTCGGCCACCGAGAAGATCGGCGCTTCCGGATCCTTGTTGATGGCGACGATGGTCTTCGAATCCTTCATGCCGGCCAGGTGCTGGATCGCGCCGGAGATACCGACGGCGATGTACAGCGCAGGCGCGACGATCTTGCCGGTCTGGCCAACCTGCCAGTCGTTCGGCACGAAGCCGGCGTCCACCGCGGCGCGCGAAGCGCCCATGGCGGCGTTCAGCTTGTCGGCCAAGGGTTCCAACAGCTTGAAGTTGTCGCCCGAGCCCATGCCACGGCCACCGGAGACGATCACTTTGGCGGCGGTCAGTTCCGGACGGCTTGAGACCGCCAGCTCGCGGCCCACGAACGAGGATTTGCCCGAATCGGCCACCGCGCCGATGGCTTCGACAGCGGCCGAACCGCCGGTGGCGGCAGCCGAATCGAAACCGGTGGTACGCACGGTGATGACCTTGATCTTGTCGCTCGACTGCACGGTGGCGATCGCGTTACCGGCGTAGATCGGACGCTCGAAGGTGTCGGGCGAATCGACCTTGGTGATTTCGGAGATCTGCGCCACGTCCAGCTTGGCGGCCACGCGCGGCAGGACGTTTTTGCCGAAGGCGGTGGCCGGGGCCAGAATGTGCGAGTAGGACGAGGCCACCGCCAGGATCTGTTCGGCGACGTTCTCGGCCAGGCCGTCGGCCAGGTGGGCGGCATCAGCCACCAGCACCTTGGTAACGCCGGCGATCTGCGCGGCCTGCTCCGCCGCCGCGCCGCAGGCGCTGCCGGCTACCAGCACGTGCACTTCGCCGCCGCATTGGGCCGCGGCGGTCACGGTGTGGTGGGTGCTGCCCTTGAGGGATGCGTTGTCGTGTTCAGCAATTACTAATGCGACCATGATTGTTCCTTAAAATTCTTTTACGGGGACGGCCAGGCCGCGATCAGATAACTTTGGCTTCGGTGCGCAGCTTGGCGACCAGCGCCGCCGCGTCGGCGACGATGATGCCGGCGCTGCGCTTGGCCGGCTCGACCACTTTGAGGGTCTTCAGGCGTGGGCTGACGTCGACGCCCAGGTCTTCCGGCTTGACGGTTTCCAGCGGCTTTTTCTTGGCCTTCATGATGTTCGGCAGCGTCACATAGCGCGGCTCATTCAGGCGCAGGTCGGTGGTGACGATGGCCGGCAGCTTCAGTGCCAGGGTTTCGAGGCCGCCGTCCACTTCGCGGGTCACGGTGACCTTGCCGTCTTCCAGCACGACCTTGGAAGCGAAAGTCGCCTGCGGCCAGCCCAGCAGGGCCGCCAGCATCTGGCCGGTCTGGTTGGAGTCGTCGTCGATGGCCTGCTTGCCGAGGATGATCAGCTGCGGCTGCTCCTTGTCGGCCAGCGCTTTGAGCAGCTTGGCCACGGCCAGCGGTTCGAGTTCAGCGGTGGTTTCGACCAGGATGGCGCGGTCGGCGCCGATCGCCATGCCGGTGCGCAGGGTTTCCTGGCACTGGGTGACGCCGCACGATACCGCCACCACTTCGGTGACCTTGCCGGATTCCTTCAGGCGCATGGCTTCTTCGAGCGCGATTTCGTCGAACGGATTCATCGACATTTTGACATTGGCGGTTTCGACGCCAGTGCCGTCGGACTTGACGCGGACCTTGACGTTGTAGTCGACGACGCGTTTGACGGGAACCAGGACTTTCATAGGTGTGCCTTTGGAAATGTATGAGGAGACGTGTGACTAAAGTGGCCTAGATTATAAGAGAAAAACCGTTTCAGGACTAAATTAAAGCACGATCGTGCGATTTCTAGCTAGAAGAAAACCCCTAAAACGGGGTTCGAGCCAACCGAAGGGTTGACGATGGCGGCCACGCTAGCCGCCTGGCAACGTTTGCACAGCTTGCAAGCTTATTTGCGGCGCATCAAAAATACGAATTCGTAGCCGTTATGCGAGTGCGAAATCAGTGCGTTGCCGGTTTGTTTGGCGAAGGCCTGGAAGTCGCGCACCGAACCGGAGTCGGTAGCGACAATGCGCAACACCTCACCGCTTTCCATCTCCGCCAAAGCCTTCTTGGCCTTGAGGATAGGCAGCGGACAATTGAGGCCGCGGGCGTCGAGTTCCTTTGAATATTCCATGATCTCGGTGTCGAATGTCGTGTCGCTCATCACTTACTCATTTGGTTGGTTGACTTGGTCACAACTCAAATATACTCCAAATCCCCGGATTTGACGCACCGCACAAATATTTACTTTTTCCGTTGCAAAACCACAACGAGTGTGTACCGTTTGCAATCGATTGGTGGTACCCGGAGAGCATGGTCCTTGTCGCTAGCTGGTTAACGTTGGCCGATACAGTTTTGCCGACAGCCGTCGAAAAATAAGCAAAGAGACGAGAACTTACGCCTCCTTGCTTACTTCGAACTTACACCGCTGAAAGCGATTTCAGCCGTTTTGGTGCCTGGCAGCTAGGCGCGCTGGCCCACCCATTCCGCCACACCGGCCAGTGCTTGCGGCAGTCCGCTCGGATCGGTGCCGCCGGCTTGCGCCATGTCGGGACGCCCGCCGCCCTTGCCACCCACTTTCTGGGCCACGAAGTTGACCAGTTCGCCCGCCTTGACCCTGGAGGTCGCGTCGGCGGTGACGCCGGCGATCAGGCTGACCTTGCCGTCGTTGACGCTGGCCAGCACGATGGCCGCGGTCTTGAGCTTGTCCTTGAGCTTGTCCATGGTCTCGCGCAGCGCGGTCACGTCGGCGCCGTCGAGGGTTGCGGCCAGCACCTTGATGCCGTTCACATCCACCGCCTGGGTGGCCAGCTCGTCGCCCTGGCCGGATGCCAGCTTCGACTTGAGCGCCGCCAGTTCCTTCTCCAGCGACTTGACCTGGTCCTGCACCTGGGCGATGCGGGCGCTCAGTTCGTCCGGGCTGGTCTTGAGCGCGCCGGCCGCTTCCTGCAGGCGGCGGTTCATCGACTGCACCAGCGCCAGCGCGCCTTCGCCGGTCACGGCTTCAACGCGGCGGATGCCCGCTGCCACGCCGCCTTCGCCGACGATCTTGAACAGGCCGATGTCGCCGGTGCGGCCCACATGGACGCCACCGCACAGCTCTTTGGACGAGCCGATATCGAGCACCCGCACTTCGTCGCCGTACTTCTCGCCGAACAGCGCCATGGCGCCATGCTTGACGGCGTCGTCGAAGCTCATGTGCCGTGCGCGGGTTTCGTGGTTCTCCAGGATCTCGCGGTTGACGATGGCTTCGACGCGCGCGATCTCGTCCGCCGTCAACGGTGCGTTGTGGCTGAAGTCGAAACGGGTCTTGTCCGGGTCGACCAGCGAACCCTTTTGCGCCACATGGCCGCCCAAGACTTCCTTGAGCGCCTTGTGCATCAGGTGGGTGGCCGAGTGGTTGCGGATGGTGCGCCCGCGCTTGGCTTCGTCGACCTTGGCGTCGACCGTGTCGCCCACTTTGAGCACGCCTTGCGACAGCACGCCATGGTGGCCATAGACGTCAGCCTGGATCTTGAGCGTGTCTTCCACCTCGAACCGGCCGCCGGCGTTGGCAATGCTGCCCTGGTCGCCGACCTGGCCGCCCGACTCGGCGTAGAACGGGGTGGTGTCGAGCACCACGATGCCGGCCTGGCCGGCTTTCAATTCCTGCACCGGTGCGCCGTCGGCGTACAGGGCGATCACGCGGCTGCCATGCACCAGCGAGTCGTAGCCGACGAATTTATTCTTCTCGCCGGTGTACTCGACCTTGGCGGCCATCTTGAACTTGCCGGCCGCGCGCGCGGTCTTCTTCTGCTCTTCCATCGCGGCCGTAAAGCCGGCTTCGTCGAGCGTCACACCGCGTTCGCGGCAGATGTCGGCGGTCAGGTCGAGCGGGAAGCCGTAGGTGTCGTACAGGGTGAAGGCGGTGGCGCCGTCGAGCTTCTGGCTGTCCTTGGCCAGCTGCGCTTCGAGGATCTTCATGCCGTGTTCGAGCGTCTCGCCAAAGCGCTCTTCCTCGGTCTTCAAGACCTGGGCCACGCGTTCCTTGGCTTCGTTCAGTTCCGGGTAGGCGCTGCCCATCTCGATGGCCAGGTCGGCCACCAGCTTGTAGAAGAAAGGTTTACTCTGGCCCAGCTTGTGGCCGTGGCGCAGCGCGCGGCGGATGATGCGGCGCAGGACGTAGCCGTGGCCTTCGCTGCTCGGGATGATGCCGTCGACGATCATGAAGCTGGCCGCGCGAATATGGTCGGCGATCACTTTCAGCGAGTTGTTCGCGAGGTCGGTCGCGCCGGTTTCGCGGGCGGCGGCCTTGATCAGGTTCTGGAACAGGTCGATCTCGTAGTTCGAGTGCACGTGCTGCAGCACGGCGGCCAGGCGCTCCATGCCCATGCCGGTGTCCACGCATGGCTTTGGCAGCTTGTGCATGACGCCCGCTTCGTCGCGGTTGAACTGCATGAACACCAGGTTCCAGATTTCGATGAAGCGGTCGCCGTCTTCGTCGGGCGAGCCTGGAGGGCCGCCTGGAATGTCGGCGCCGTGGTCGTAGAAGATCTCGGTGCACGGGCCGCATGGGCCGGTGTCGGCCATCTGCCAGAAGTTATCCGAGGCGTAGCGCGCGCCCTTGTTGTCGCCGATGCGGATGATGCGCTCGACCGGCACGCCGATTTCCTTGGCCCAGATGTCGTAGGCTTCGTCGTCTTCGTGGTAGACGGTGACGGTCAGTTTGTCGGCCGGCAGCGCGTACACGCGGGTCAGCAGCTCCCAGGCGTAGTTGATGGCGTCGCGCTTGAAGTAGTCGCCGAAGCTGAAGTTACCCAGCATTTCGAAGAAGGTATGGTGGCGCGCGGTGTAGCCGACGTTTTCCAGGTCGTTATGCTTGCCGCCGGCGCGCACGCAGCGCTGCACCGAGGTGGCGCGCGAATACGGGCGCGTGTCGGTACCGATGAACACATCCTTGAATTGCACCATGCCGCTGTTCGTCAACAACATGGTCGGGTCGTTCCCCGGCACGAGCGGGCTGGAACGCACGATCGTGTGGCCTTTGGATTCGAAGAATTTAAGGAATTTGTCGCGAATTTCGGATGATTTCATGTCGTATGGGCGAGTGAAGGCAGCATGCTGGAAAAGAGCGATTATAGCTTAGAGCCTATCCCGGTAGGCTCTTAGTCGCAAGCATGGATATATAGGGGCACTGCGGGAAGAGATCCCCGGCAATCAGGCGAAATTGGCGCCGATGAGGTCGATCCGGTCGGTGCAAAAGGCATCCACGCCCCAGCGCAGAATCTCGCGGGCACGCTCGGCATCGTTGACGGTGTAGCAAAAAAGACTATAACCGGCGGCTTTGACCGCCTGCGCCTGCGGCTCGGTCAGGTGGCGCTGGCTGGCATGGATCGCCACGGCCTCCAGTGCCCGCGCGCTGTTCTGCCAGCCCTCTTCCAGCCGCTCGACCAGCAGCGCGCGCGGCAGGTCGGGCGCGGCGATGCGCGCGGCGTCCAGCGCCAGCGGAGAAAATGACGACAGCAGCGGCAGCAGGGACGGATCGTCCTGCGCCACTTCCAGGCCGAACATGGCGCGCGTGAGTTCCGCCACCACCTTGCCGGTCTGCTCTTCGAAACCCGGCGCCGGCTTGATTTCGATATTCATCCAGATGCCGTTCGATTTGCAGAACTCGACGAACTGGGTGAACAGGGGCACGGTCTGGCCGGCGAACTTGTCGCCGAACCAGCGTCCGGCGTCCATCGTCACCAGTTCGGCGGCGTCGTAGTCGAACACATTGCCGGTTCCGGCCACGGTACGGCCCAGATATGGGTCGTGCATGACGACGGGAACACCGTCGCGCGCCAGCATGACGTCGAATTCAACGGCCCGGTAGCCGTGTGCCAGGCCGCACTCCAGAGCCGCAATGGTGTTTTCAGGCGCCAGCTTGCCGCCGCCCCGATGGGCCACGAATTTGGGAAAGATCCACATGGCACAACACTATCATTGATTGGGCAGGCGCGCTTCAAGGCCGCATTGGCGATGCCAGCCAGGCAAAGGCCAGCAGGTTGAGCGCCACGGTCAGCTGAAAGCGCCAGCGGAACGATGGCTTGGACGATTTATGGCGCAGCCATTCCTGCGCCAGCAGCGCACCCGGCCAGCCGCAGGCCAGTCCCAGCAAGAGCAGTTTGGTTTCCGCGACGCGGTGGCGGCCGGCTCGGGCGGCCGACTTGTCGAAGGCATAGATGCCAAAGCACAGCAAGCTGACACAAGCATAGATCACCAGAATCGCGGCGGGCGCGTCCCAGGCCAGCACGGCGATGGCATACAGGATGGCGAAGAGAACCAAGGGAAAGTATCGCATGGGTAAATCATACGTGGCCGGCGCGGCGGCGTACACGGCCATTGCCGCGGCGCGCTGAATATGCGACCATTCCGGCATATTTTATTGATAATATTTCCAAGGATGCCATGAACAAACTCGCCTGCACCGCCCTGTTGATCGCCCCGCTGATGCTGGGCGCCTGCAAGAAAAAAGATCCCGAGCAAGCAGCGGCCCCGGCCGCCGGCACCAGTGCGCCGACCCAAGCGGCCGCGCCGAAGCCGCCCACGGCCGATACCGCCGAACAGCAGCAGGAGCAAGAGGAGCGCAAGGCGGCGCTCGACTACGGCATCATGGAAGACCGCTACATGAACGATCCCAAAGCCCAATGGGCGGAAAGCGCCACCGCCAGCTCCAGCTTCGGTGGCAAGAATGTGGCCGACAGCAATCTGCCCAAGAATGCCGCCGGTCCGGTGGACGGCAACACCTGGACCAATGATCATCAGGATATTGGTTTCGATACGCTGGAAGTGACGTACGCCAAGCCGGTTGCCGCCACCGAAGTGCGGCTGGTCATGCCGGGCGGCCAGGGAGTCGAAGCAATTAGCAAGATCGAGCTGCAAGACACCGACGGAAAATGGAACGCAATCTGGTCTGGACTGTCTGACGTGAAGACCGATAAACGCGGCTCGCGCACCTGGTTTGTGCGCACTTTTCCGCAAACGACATACAAGGTCAAGGCCGTCAAATACACCATCGCTAACAATGTGCAGCGTGGCTACAAGGTGGTCGATGCCGCCCAGCTGATCGGCGAATAAGCGAGTGCTCGCTTGCCGGTGGGCATAGCTCATCGATGCACAGGGTGTGGTGGCGAACAGAGTCGGTTCGTCAATGCGCCTAAGCTGGTGGCCATTGACGGCACGCGGCTGCATCGCAGCTGCAATCTGTGCTGGTTCTCACACCACAAGGAGTTCACATGGCAATCGACTTAGGAAACATCCTGCAGCAATACCTCGGCGGCGCGGCCAACAACCAGGCCAACGCCGCTGACGACTTCGACCAGATCGCCAACAGCGCGCCGCAATCGACCCTGGGCCAGGGCGTCAGCGAAGCCTTGCGCTCCGACCAGACCCCACCCTTCCCGCAGATGGTCGGCCAGCTGTTCGGCAACAGCGATCCCAATCAGCGCGCCGGCATGCTCAATCAACTGATCAGCAGCGTCGGTCCCGGCTTGCTGGCTTCGCTGGCTGGCGGCGGACTGGGCAATCTGTTCAGCGGCAATCAGAACAGCGCCCCGCAAATCACCCCGGAACAAGCCGCCCAGATGACGCCGGAGCAGGTCGAGCGGATCGCCGCCCAGGCCGAGCAAGAAAACCCCGGCGTGGTCGACCGTCTCGGCGACTTCTATGCCCAGCACCCGACCCTGGTGAAAACCATCGGCGGCGCTGCGCTGGCCATCGTCCTCGGTCGCGTGGCCCAGGGCATGCGTCACTAAGACATTTTTTCCACCACACACGAGAGGTCATCCCATGGGTATCCTGAACAATATTTTCCGCAAGATCTTCCCGGGCTCACATCCGGCCGTCGCCAAAGCCGAGCAGCCCAAGGCGCAGCCTGGTTCGATGCAGTCCACCGCCGCGCCGAGCGCCTCACAGCAAGCCCCCGCCGCCCCGCCGCCGGCCGCGCCGATGGAGCAGGTCGACGTGGAAGCGATCCTCAGCAAGCTGGCCGCCAAGTCGAGCCAGCAGCTGAACTGGCGCTCATCGATTGTCGACCTGATGAAATTGCTCAACCTGGACAGCAGCCTGCAGTCGCGCAAGGAACTGGCGCAGGAGCTCGACTACACCGGCGACACCAACGATTCGGCCACGATGAATATCTGGCTGCATCGCCAGGTGATGAACAAGCTGGCGGCCAACGGCGGCAAGGTGCCGGCCGACCTGCGCGACTAAACCGCCGCGCCGCGCCGTGGCATGGCATCAATCCGGCAGCGCCACGCTGCCGGGCGCGCCGCACGAAAAGCAAAAGCGTGCGAACGCGCTCTTCCGGGTGGTGCATTTGCCGCAGCGGTCGAACAGGCCGATGCCGCAGTGCGGGCAAAAATCTACCGCATTGTCCTTGAGGTCGACGGCGCGCTCGCAGCCGGGGCAGACCGATTTGGCCAGGCGCGCCATCGCCACGTCGTAGCGCAAGGTGGTGCGGCGCTCCACATCCGGCAAGCTTTCAGCCGCCCTTTGGCGCGCCAGGTAGCGCTGCAGCGACACGATCGCATAGCGCCCGACCACCACTGTCAGCAATATCCCCGTCAGGTAGCGCACATAGCCGCCATAGCTCGGCAGGTAAGGCACCAGCTCGACAAAAAACGCGAACAGCGCGAAGAAGATAAAGCCCCAGACGAACGGCCACCAGCTGGTCTGGCGCTTCCTGGCGAACAGCCAGCCCGCCACCACCAGCAAGGGCAAGGTCAGTGCCAGGCGGAACAGGAATACCTGCAATTCATAGCGGTGGAAGGCGTTCTCGAACTTGCTCGACGCGGCTCGCTCCAGTTCCATGCGCTGGCGTTCGATCTTGCCGCGCGCCTGGTTGGCATCGAGCAGCGCCTGCTCCTGTGCCTGCACCGCGGCCAGCGCGGCGCGTTCAGCGTCCTTGAGCTTGTCGAGCGCCCGGGTGCGTGCAATCAGTTCGGGGTCCTGGTCCGGCCGCGCCGTGGCGCCGCGCGTGGACAGCCAGTTGGCGAAGGTCTGCTGGGCCGCTTCCGTATTCGACCGGGCGACCTGGTGCTTTTGCGCGGCCTGGTCGCGGGCTTCTTCGGCCGCGCTCTGGGCTTGCTCGGCCTGGCGGGCTGCCCGTTCCACCGCAGGCCCTTGCACCGGGTCGATGAACTGCCGCAGTGCCGGCGCCTGTCCGACGTCGCGCATGTTTTCAACCAGCTTGCCGCCCAGGCCGATGAGGAAGCCGGCGAACAGGAAGGCAACCAGCCACAAGCCGCGTTGCATCCATTTTTCCGTGAGGCGTAATCCCTTGCTCATAGTGCGCACCTTTTCGAGTGATGGGAACCTCGAAAAACCGTAGCGAGCAGGCCCGATATTGCATCGAGTAGCGGAGCCGTACGAAGGTACGGTGAGCAACGCAGGTGCAATAGCGGGCCGCGCAGTAGGTTTTTCGAGGTTCCCTGATGTGGACCGGCCTGCAGGATCGCACGCGGGCCCGCCGATGACCAGCCGCGTGGCATAAGGGTTAGCGCGGCGCTACCGGCGGTAGCGTCTTATGCCGCCGCGCAGGGTGCGCCACGGATTGAGTCATTGCGCTAACCTTCGCCCAGAAAACGGGCTGAACAGATTCGAGCGTCGTTACCAGCTAGCAAAACTGACGGTGAAAACACCGAACTTTTCAGTTTGCCGGAGCCTCTAACTTAAAAAGTTACTTTTTATTTAACACTGGCGAGTCTTATGCAAACATCTACCTACACCAATCCGTCATTCGCACCGCTGCAGTTATGGGGCGGTCTCGAATGTACCGTCAACCGTGTGCGAGAGGAGTATTTCAGCCAGCTCGAACGCAATGGCCACCACCAGCGCAGCGACGATATCGCCCGCTTCGCCGGACTGGGCATCAAGGCCATCCGCTACCCCATCCTGTGGGAACGTACCGCCCCCGACGGGCTCGACAAGGCCGACTGGTCGTGGCCCGACGAGCGCCTGCCGGCCCTGCGCGCGGCCGGCGTGTCGCCCATTACCGGCCTGGTCCATCATGGCAGCGGCCCGCGCCATACCAGCCTGGTCGATCCAGGCTTCCCGGAGCAGCTGGCGGCCTATGCCGGCGCGGTGGCCGCGCGCTATCCGTGGATCGCGTATTACACCCCGGTCAACGAACCGCTGACCACGGCCCGCTTCAGCGGCCTGTACGGCATGTGGTACCCGCACGGCCGCGACGACGACCACTTTTTGCGCGCCCTGCTCATCCAGTGCCGCGCCGTGGTGCTGTCGATGCGCGCGATCCGCGCCGTCAATCCTGATGCCAAACTGGTCCAGACTGACGATCTGGGCAAGACCTACAGCACGCGCGAAATGGCGCCGGCGGCCGAGTTCTACAACGAACGCCGCTGGCTCGCCTGGGACCTGCTTTGCGGCATGGTCGGACCGGACCACGCGCTGTGGGCTTATCTCACCAGCACCGGCATCGGCCCGGCCGAGATTCTCTGGTTCCGCGACAATCCCTGCCCGCCGGACATCATCGGCGTCAACTACTACGTCACCAGCGAACGCTGGCTCGATCACCGGCCGGAGCGCTATCCCGAGCACTTCCGCGGCCACGCCGGCGGCGTCCCCTGCGCCGACGTCGAAACGGCGCGCGTGCTGGCCACGCCCACGGCCGGCATCGGCCCCCTGCTCGAAGAAGCCTGGGAGCGCTACAAGCTGCCGCTGGCCGTGACGGAGGCGCACATCGATGCGCGCCGCGAAGACCAGCTGCGCTGGCTGCTGGAAATCTGGCAGGCCGGCCAGCAGGCCCAGCGCAATGGCGTGGACGTGCGCGCCGTGACCGTCTGGTCGCTGCTCGGCTCGTTCGACTGGAACAGCCTGGTCACGCAGAACCGCGGCTACTACGAGCCCGGTCCCTTCGACGTGCGCTCGCCGCAGCCGCGCCCCACCGCGCTGGCCGCCATGATGCGCGAACTGGCGAACGACCGTCCGCTGTCGCACCCGGTACTGCGCGGCCAGGGATGGTGGCGCCGCCAGGGCCGCTTCCTGTGCCAGCCGCTGGCCACGCCCGACGCGCTCACTTCGATCTCGGCCGACGGCCACCGCCTGGTGGCCGGCACCGTGCAGCCCATCCTGATCACCGGCGCGACCGGCACCCTGGGCCGGGCCTTCGCCCGCATCTGCCAGGAGCGCAACGTGGCCTACCGCCTGCTCAGCCGCGCCGAGATGGATATCGCCGATTCCAACTCGGTGGAACGGGCGATGGAAAAATACCTGCCGTGGGCGATCATCAACACCAGCGGCTATGTGCGGGTGGACGATGCCGAAGGCGATGTCGAGCGCTGCTTCCGCGACAACGTGCTCGGCCCGTCGGTACTGGCGGCGGCCTGCGCGCGCCACCGGGTGCACCTGACGACCTTCTCCAGCGACCTGGTGTTCGACGGCGCGCAGGACTCCCCTTACATCGAGAGCAATGCCGTGGCGCCGCTCAATGTCTACGGCAAGAGCAAGGCCGAAGCCGAATGCCGGGTGCTCGACGCCATGCCGCAGGCGCTGGTGATCCGCACCAGTTCCTTCTTCGGCCCGTGGGACCGCCACAATTTCGTCACCCAGGCCCTGTCCACGCTGGCCAGCGGTGCGCCGTTCGCCGCCGCGCACGACCTGACCGTCTCGCCCACCTACGTGCCTGACCTGGCGCACACCTGCCTGGACCTGATCATCGACCGCGAATGCGGCGTGTGGCACCTGACCAATGGCGGCGCGGTCAGCTGGCTGGAACTGGCGAGCAAGGCGGCCGAGTCGGCCGGCGTCGATGCCAGCCGGCTCGAAGCGCAAACCCACGCCAGCTTCAACTGGCCCGCGCCGCGGCCTTTGTACAGCGCGCTGCATTCCGAGCGGGCCATCCTGATGCCGCCGCTCGACAATGCTTTGGCCCGCTATCTGGACCAGCGCGACGAAGAGGCCGCACTGCCGCCCCTGGCGCATGAGGCCGAAGCGCGGGTGGTGGGGGCTTGATGCCGTAACGCTGCCACGCCATGCTGCAATCAGAAGGCGAGATGCTCGAACCTATGGAAGCGCGTTTGCAGCTGTCAGGATAGGTTCTGGAAGCGCTGGGGATAAGTGCAATGGAAGTCGAGCGGATTGTGGAATCGGAACGTGATGTGTTCTTAGCGAACATCGCCAGGCCCAGCCAACAGCATTGAGCTGAACTGGGCTGGCCCAGCCGCAACGGGATTGCTAGTTGATTACAAATCGTTTTTATTTCCGCAACGAATGTTATTGGGATATAATTGCAATTCAATCAACTAATTGCCTTCCCGGACTCGATTGTGACTTTTTCCTCTTTCCTCACCCGTGCAACTGCTGCCCTGGCGTTGACCCTTTCTGTTAGTGCTGCGCTCGCCGTCCCGGTTACCTTTTCATTTATAGCAGAGATCGAAACTGCTGAACTCGTCCAGTACGGTACTGGGGGTGTAACCCGTACTCCGAATTTTGCCATGCTGCCAGGTGAAGGCACGGGCGTTGGCGATATCTTCAGCGGAACATTTACCTTTGATACCGATGCGCCTTTCCATACTGGAATCCCATCGACACCTGGCGTGGACCAATGGTACCGCGATGCAGGACTAGATCAAGGCATTGAACTCAGGAATCAAGATGGAAGCGTGGTCCTGTCATCCAACGGTATTTATTCTTGGTTTGGAACCTCGATCAACGTAGACAAAAGCAGCTTTTTCTTGGCACCTCCGCCCGTCAATAACGGGGCCGCAGATGTGTATATTTTCTTCAGCGATTGGAGCCACCAGTCGTTCCAGGATCTTCAGATCCCCTCGGAACTGGACCTTGAGAATTACAACACCGCACGGTTCAACCTGATACTAAATCGTGATAGCAGCTGGGTCGAACTGCGCGGCAACGTCACCGGCCTGAGCGCCGTGCAAGCCAGCGAAGTCCCAGAGCCTGCCAGCATCTTCATCTTCACCCTGGCCTTGGCCGCCGCCGGCGCCTTCGCCTGGCGCAAAATGCCGCGCTAAACCGGCTTCGTACCCGCGCGAGCGGGGATGACCTTGCGCGCCGCCGCCACACCCCACCACGCAGCCTCCTCGAACACCGAGAACCCCGACAGATCGGCGTGTGCAAACACGATTGGTCCGTCGGCCTCGCGCAAGGCCTTCAATCCCGCATTGCTACGAAAGCCCGGCAGCGGCACCGCCATCGCGTGCCCACGCAAGGTAATGTCCACCCGCTCCACGTTGACCCCGAAGCGCCAGCCGTACGCCGCCTTCAGATCCGCACTTGCCAGCGCCACCAGTTCATCGGCACTGGCTCGCTGCATCCACTTGCGCGCCTCGGCTGGCGAACGGTCGGTCAACGCCACATAAGCCGAGAACACCGTTTTGGCGGGCGGCGTGGCGCGGATATCCTGATGGGTCGACACCACATAACCCAGGCCCGGTTCCTGATAGACCACGTTATCCCAGGACAGCGGCGCATCCGGCAGCTCGCGCGGAAAATCCTTCATCAGGAAGTTCGCCACCATCCATGGTGCGTAGACCGGCATGTGCACCCTGGGATCGAAGCCAAGCTCGCGGATATGCTCGACCACCCGCGCCGCCACGTACAACGGCATCGCGCACACCGCCTTGCGCGCCCTGACCAGAAAGGTGCGCGCCACCCCGCCGTCCAGCGTGAAGCACAGCGCCTCTACTCCATCCTTGACACGCTTTAGCGACACGGCCGTACCCGCCCGGCGGGGCACGCCGGATATCGCCGCCATCTTCTCCGCCAGCGGCGCCAGCCCGCCCGGCCAGGAAAGCCATGCGCCATCGCCGGCATTGGCAGCCTTGCCCGAGCGGCTGCAGTAGTAATGCAGCCCGGCCCAGGCGGACACCTGGTCGTAGCGGCTGCCGTAGTCGTCGCGGCAGCAGTAATTCAGGTACCAGTGCAGGCTGGGCGAGCGGTAGCCCTGCCGGTCGGCCCACGCTTTGAAGCTGATGCGGTCCAGCGCAGCCAGTTCCGCGTCGCTGGACGAGGCCATGCTCGGGAACACAAAGGCCCGCTTGCCGTCGGAGCCGAACAAGGCCCGCAGCCGCGCCACTTCGGCGAAGAAGCGCTGGTGCTCGGCGCGGTCCGCCGCATTGACGCCGTCGATGGGGATGACGCCCTCCTGCCAGCGGCCATTGATCAGCAGGCGTTCCTCCGGCCCGTGCAGGATGAAGCGCTCGTCGTAATAAGGCGCCTCAAGCAGCGCATCGCGCTCGATGATGCCCAGGTCCGCCAGCAGCTCGCGCACATGCACCGACTCACGTGAAGGCAGCGGCAGGTAGTGTGCCCCGGTCGGATACGCCAGTTCACCGAACTGTCCGCCGGCGGCATTGCCGAAAGGCTGGGGGCCGTCAATCATCAATGCGTCCTTGTGGCCCAGGCGCTTAAGCTGCCAGGCCGCCGACAAGCTGGCCACGCCCGACCCCAGAATCACCACATCGGTCTCGATGACTTCGGAAGGCGGCGGCAGGCTGCGCCGGTCGCGCAGGAAGTGGCCTTCGGCGCGGCCGGGATAATGCAGCTGTGGCGTGATCTCCTGCCAGCGCTGAAAGCCGGCCGCACCGATGGCGGCCGCACCAAGCGCGCCGCCGTAGGCGAGAAACGAGCGGCGGTCCATCAGCGCACGACCTTGCCCCAGTCCTGCTCGAACTCGTGCACCAGCGATTGGGTGTTAAGCCGGTTGGGCGGCATCCGGCGCGGCTGCATGTCGGGCGGGAAGGTGAACATCTCGCGCGTCGTGTCGGCGTTCAGGTAGCGCAGCGGCAGGCGGTAGCTGGTGGGCGGCGTGTAGTCCCGCTGCGGCGAGGCCAGGATGAAACCCCACTCCCCAAACGAAGGCACATACAGGTGATACGGGTAGGTACGCATGCCGACTTCGCGCAGGGTCGCATCGATGGTCCAGTAGGCATTGGGCGCAAAATACGGCGAGGTCGATTGCACCACCACCAGGCCGTTGGCCGCCACATGGCGCTTGACCAGCGCGTAAAAGGGCACCGAGTACAGCTTGCCGAGGGCGAAGCTGGACGGATCGGGAAAGTCGATGATGGCGGCATCGAACATGTCGCCGTTTTCCTTGAGCCAGATGGCCGCGTCGGCGTTGACCACCCTCACCCGCTTGCTTGACAAGGCGCCGCCGTTCAGGCGCGCCAGTTCCGGACGCGTGGTAAAGGCGCCGGTCATGGCCGGGTCCAGGTCCACCACGGTGACGTGTTCGATGTTCGGATAGCGCAAGATCTCGCGCAGCGCCAGCCCGTCGCCGCCACCCAGCACGATCACGCGGCGGGCCCACGGCATCGCCTGCAGCGCCGGATGTACCAGCGCTTCGTGATAACGGTATTCATCGCGCGAGGAAAACTGCAGGTTGCCGTTGATGTAGAGGCGCGTGTCGTCCTTCCAGCGCGTGATTACCACGCGCTGGTACGGCGTGGTGGTGGCGTACACCACCTCGTCGCCGAACAGGCCGCGCTCGCCCCACGCCACCATCCGGTCCGACATGGCGAAGCCGGCGATCAGCACCAGCATCACGCTGCTTGCGCGCAGCGCGCGGCCGAAGGTGTCGGCCAGGTTCGCGCGAAATACATATAAGGTCCAGATGGCCACGCCCACATTGAGCATCCCGAACAGAAAGCCGGTGCGCACCAGCCCGAGCTGTGGCGCCAGCACCAGCGGGAACAGCAGCGAGACGGCGAGCGCACCGAGATAGTCGAAGGTCAGCACGCGGCTGACCAGTTCATTGAAGGCGGTATCGCGCTGGTTCAGCGCCCGCATCACCAGCGGCACCTCCATCCCGACCATGGCGCCGATCATGAACACCAGCGTGTACAGCACGGTCCTGAACGGAGCGGCCATCCACGAGAAGGTCATGAACAGCACGGCCGCCGACAGGCCGCCGATCAGGCCGACGGCCAGCTCGATGTCGATAAAACGCGCCAGCACATCCTTGTCGCTGACGTATTTGGAAAGGTGCGCGCCGACACCCATGGCGAACAGGTAGCAGCCGATGATGGTGGAAAACTGCAGGATCGAGTCGCCCAGCAAGTAACTCGACAGCGCGCCCGCGATCAGCTCGTATGCCAGGCCACAGGACGCTACGACAAAGACTGACAGTATAAGAATTCGTTTGGTCATGGGCCGGATTTTGTTCTAAGATCGCTGTGCGCTGTCATTTTGTCCATCTTTCAGGAGTGCACGTGCCCGCCATCCTAAACTATCTGCTGCACCTTGGAACAGCAGCCGCGCTGGTCATGGCCTTTTTCGTCATCTACACCAAAATCACGCCCTACAACGAAGTGCTGCTGGTCCGCCAGGGCAATCACGCCGCGGCCCTGTCGCTGGCGGGCGCGCTGATCGGCTTTTCGCTCACCGTCACCTCGGCGCTGCTGCATACCTCGGGCTACTACCAGTTCCTCGGCTGGGCGGCCGGCGCCATGATCGTGCAGGTGCTGGTGTTTAATGTAACCACGCGCCTTTTGCGCATGTCGAAGGACCAGATCGAAGCCGACAACTCGGCCTTCGGCGGGCTGCTCGGCGCCATCTCGCTGTCCGTCGGCCTGGTCAATGCCGGCTGCATTTCCTAACGAATCATTGAGAGGACCATCATGTCTATCGGCTCATTTATCAGAAAGCAGTTTATCGATGTCCTGCAGTGGAACGAGGAGACCGAGGGCGTGCTGGCCTGGCGCTTTCCGATGCAGGACTTCGAAATCCAGAACGGTGCCATCCTCAACGTGCGCGAGTCGCAGGTGGCGGTATTCGTCAACGAAGGCATCATCGCCGACGTGTTCGGGCCCGGCACCCACAAGCTGACCACCAACACGCTGCCGGTGCTGACCAACCTGAAGAACTGGGACAAGTTTTTCGATTCGCCGTTCAAGTCGGATGTGTACTTCTTCAGCACCCGCGTGCAGACCGGCCGCAAATGGGGAACGCCGCAGCCGATCACAATCCGCGACA
>CAMLFK010000067.1 GCA_946479255.1 uncultured Oxalobacteraceae bacterium | reverse complement strand
TACTACAACCGCACGGTGTTCGAATGGGTCACCGACGCGCTCGGCTCGCAAGGCACCGTGTGCGCGGGCGGGCGCTACGATCCGCTGATCGAAAGCTTCGGCGGCAAGCCGACCCCGGCGGTGGGCTTTGCGATGGGCATCGAACGCCTGATCGAACTGATGAAGCTGGCCGGCGAACCGGCCGCGCCCAACCAGTGCGACGTCTACATGGTGCACCAGGGCGAAGCGGCCCAGCTGCAAGCCTTCGTGCTGGCTGAACGAATTCGCGATGCCGGACTCGATGTTGTGCTACATTGCGCCGCGGCCACCGGTGCCGGCAGCTTCAAGAGCCAGATGAAAAAGGCCGACGGCAGCGGCGCGGCTTTCGCCGTGATCATCGGCGAAGACGAGCTGGCCAACAAGACGGCCACCGTCAAGGCCATGCGCGGCGCCGAGGGTGAGCAGCAGCAGTCCAGCGTGCCCTTCGATGAAGTGGTGGACTACGTGGTGGACCAGATTATCGGCGCCGGCCACGACCATGACCACGATCACGACCACGTGCACTACCATCCTTGAAATCTATCTGCTTATTAACCATCACTTCCATTACTTATAACCAATAGAACCAACATGGCATACGATCTCGAAGAACAAGAACAACTGGACACGCTGAAAGCGTTTTGGCAAAAGTACGGCAACCTGATCACCTGGGTGCTGATCATCTGCATGACGTGCTACGCCGGCTACAACTTCTGGAAAAGCCACCAGCGCAGCCAGGCGGTCGAAGCCTCGGTCCTGTACGACGAACTGCAAAAGCAGGTTGCCGCCAAGGACAACGCCAAGGTGCAGCGCCTCGCCACCGACGTCGAAAGCAAGTATGGCTCCTCGATCTACGCCCAGATGAGCGGCCTGGCCGCCGCCAAGGCCGCGTTCGAAGCCAAGGACCTCAAGACCGCCAAGGCACGCCTGCAGTGGGTGCTTGAACACGGCAACGACGAATTCAAGGCCATCGCCAAGCTGCGCCTGTCCGGCGTGCTGCTCGACGAAAAAGCCTACGACCAGGCCCTGGCCATGCTGACCGGCGAGTTCTTGCCGCAGTTCGCCGGCGCCGTGGCCGACCGCAAGGGCGACATCCTGGTCGCGCAAAACAAGATTCTAGAGGCCCGCAAGGCGTACGAAGCCGCGCTGGCTGCGATGGATGACAAGAACCCGGGCCGTCCGCTGGTGCAGATGAAGCTGGAAGCCATCGGCGGCACCGTGCCGCCGGCCAAGCCAGCCGCTGCAGCCGCTTAATCGATTAAGGTACAAAAGACTATGCGTATTACCCAGAAGCTTGTCGGTGTAGGCGTCATGGCCCTGATGACGGGCTGCTCCACGCTCAGTTCACTCAATCCCTTCGGCTCCAAGTCGAAGGGCAATGAGCCGGCGCCGCTCGTCGAGCTCAAGGGCACGATGGCCGTGCGCACCGCCTGGAAACTCGACATCGGCAAAGCCCAGGACTACGTGTTCGCGCCCGCGCTGGTCGACAACACCCTGGTGGTGGCAGGCGCCGACGGCGCCATCGCGCGCGTGGAAGCGGCCAGCGGCCGCCAGCTGTGGCGCATCAAGGCCGACACCGGCCTGACCGCCGGCGTCGGTTCGGACGGCAGCATGATCGTGGTGGGCGGCGCCAAGGGCACCGTGCTGAGCTTCGACATGGATGGCAAGGCCCTGTGGAAAGCCCAGGCTTCCAGCGAAGTGCTGAGCTCGCCCGTGGTGGGCCAGGGCATGGTGGTGGTGCGCTCGCTCGACAACCGCATCATCGGCCTGGACGCCAAGACCGGCGAAAAGAAATGGACCGTGCAGCGCATCGTGCCGCCGCTGACCCTGCGCAATGCGCCGGGCATGGTGGTGGTCGGCAAGGACGTCATCATCGCCCAGCCGGGCGGCAAACTGCTGGCGCTGACGCTGGCCACCGGCGCCCCGCGCTGGGAAGTGGCGGTCGGCGAAGCGCGCGGCGCCACTGACCTGGACCGTGTGACCGACATCGGCGGCCCGCCGGTGGTGTTCGACAAAGACGTCTGCGCCGTGTCCTACCAGGGCCGGGTCGGCTGCTTCGACCTGGCCACGGGCGCGGCCCGCTGGACCCGCGAACTGTCGTCGGATGCCGGCGTCTCGGTCGACCAGCGTTTTGTCTTCGCCGTCGACGAAAAAGGCGCCATCTCGGCCTTTAACCGCGAGAGCGGCGCCTCGGTCTGGAAGAACGACAAGCTCAGCTTCCGCCGCCTGTCGACCCCGGTCTCGTACGGCCGCGCCGTCGCCGTCGGCGACTACCAGGGCTATGTGCACTTCCTGTCGCGCGAAGACGGTTCTTTCCTCGCCCGCGCCGCCACCGATGGCAGCGCGATCATCTCGCCACCCCTGGTGGCGGGCACCAATCTGATTTTTCAAACACAATCTGGGACTGTGACCGCTATTGCGGTCGAATAACACCATGAAGCCGGTAATTGCACTCGTAGGACGCCCGAACGTCGGGAAATCGACCCTTTTTAATCGCCTCACCCGCTCGCGTGATGCGCTGGTGGCAGACCTTCCAGGCCTGACCCGCGACCGCCACTACGGGGAAGGGCGGGTCGGCGAACGCCCGTTCCTGGTCATCGACACGGGTGGTTTCGAACCGGTCGCCAAGGAAGGCATCATGTTCCAGATGGCCTTGCAGACCAAGCAGGCCGTGGCCGAAGCGGACGTGGTGGTGTTCATCGTCGACGGCCGCCAGGGCTTGACGCCGCACGACAAGACCATCACCGACTTCCTGCGCAAGCAGGGCCGCAAGGTGATGCTGGTGGTGAACAAGGCCGAGGGCATGAAGTACACCTCGGTGGTGGCCGAGTTCTATGAGCTGGGCATGGGCGATCCGTACGTGATCTCCGCCGCCCACGGCGACGGCGTGGCCGACCTGGTCGAGGAAGCGCTCAACGAGGCGTTTGCCCAGCGTCCCGCCGACGAGGAAGAGTTGGAGCCGGCCACGCGCGGCATCAAGATCGCCATCGTCGGCCGTCCGAACGTCGGCAAGTCGACCCTGGTCAATACCCTGATCGGCGAAGAACGCGTGATCGCCTTCGACATGCCGGGCACCACCCGCGACTCGATCGAGATTCCGTTCGAGCGCGACGGCAAGAACTACACGCTGATCGATACCGCCGGTATCCGCCGGCGCG
Source organism: uncultured Oxalobacteraceae bacterium (assembly GCA_946479255.1). Next base: position 16,792 of record CAMLFK010000067.1, on the reverse strand, counting down.
GCAAGGTGTTCGAAGCGATCGAGAAATTTTCGGTGGTCAAGACCCTGCAATCGATCTCCGAAGCCCACGTGGTGATCCTCCTGCTGGACGCCCAGCAAGACATTTCCGAGCAGGATGCGCACATCGCCGGCTTCATCCTGGAATCCGGCCGCGCGCTGGTGGTAGGGGTCAACAAGTGGGATGGCCTGCAGTCGGACGACCGCGACGAGATCAAGATCGACCTGGACCGCAAACTTGACTTCCTGTCGTTCGCCAAGACACACTTTATTTCGGCGCTGAAGGCTTCCGGCATCGGCCCGCTGATGAAATCGGTGGATGCAGCCTATGCGGCCGCCACGGCCGACCTGTCGACCCCGCGCCTGACACGGGCATTGATCGAAGCGGTTGAAAAGCAGGAACCGAAGCGTAAGGGTTCGATTCGCCCGAAAATGCGCTATGCTCACCAGGGTGGACAGAACCCGCCGATTATCGTTATTCACGGCAATGCCCTGGACGCAATTGGTGAACCGTATAAACGGTATCTGGAAAAGCATTTCCGCGATACTTTCAATCTGGTCGGTACGCCGCTGCGGATTGAACTGCGAATGGGTAAGAATCCATTCGCGAAAAAATAGATCTAAAATTAAAAGAATCAGTAGGGAAGCTCGAAAAACCGTAGCGAGCAGGCCTGATATTGCATCGAGTAGCGGAGCCGTACGAAGGTACGGTGAGCAACGCAGGTGCAATAGCGGGCCGCGCAGTAGGTTTTTCGAGCTTCCCCGTAGAAGAATTAGTAAAGAACGGGCACCAAACGTAAAATGGTGCCCGTACGTCCGACAAGAAAGTGTAAAACAGGTTACAGTAACTGAGCGGCATCATTCGCCTTTTTATAGAATGGTGGCACGGACACTTGAAAATTTGCGCGTCGCCTCCAATTCTTAACTACAACAACATCACGGAGCTGTTATGAGCAACAAAGGGCAACTGTTACAAGACCCATTCCTCAATGCCTTGCGCAAGGAGCACGTCCCCGTTTCCATCTACCTGGTGAACGGCATCAAACTTCAGGGACATATCGAATCGTTCGACCAGTACGTCGTACTGTTGCGCAACACGGTCACCCAGATGGTCTATAAACATGCAATCTCCACCGTCGTGCCAGCGCGGGCGGTCAATCTCAATCTTGATTCCGACGCTGAGTAAGGCCGTGAGCACCGCCATCCTCGGCCAGGTGGCTCAGCCGGGAGGCGTATGCGCGCAGCATTAGTCGGTATCGATTTCGGCGCTGGCGATTTTGCCGCCAGCGTGGAAGAGCTGGCGCTGCTCGCCCGTTCCGCGGGCGCCGAGCCGGTCACCACCATCACCGCCAAACGCAGCAGCCCGGATGCGGCTTACTTCGTCGGCACCGGCAAGGCCGATGAAATCGCCATGGCCTGCGTTGCTGAGCAGATCGAGATCGTCATCTTCAACCATGCGCTCTCGCCGGCCCAGCAGCGTAACCTCGAAAAGCGCCTGAACATCCGCGTGCTCGACCGCACCAGCCTGATCCTCGACATCTTCGCCCAGCGCGCCCAGAGCCACGAGGGTAAGCTGCAGGTCGAGCTGGCCCAGCTGCAGCACCTGTCGACCCGCCTGATCCGCGGCTGGACCCACCTTGAACGTCAAAAGGGCGGTATCGGCCTGCGCGGTCCGGGTGAAACCCAGCTTGAGACCGACCGCCGGCTGATCGGCGAGCGCGTCAAGATGCTGCGCGCCAAGCTGGCCAAGCTGCGCAAGCAGCATGAAACCCAGCGCCGCTCGCGCGGGCGCAACAGCACCTTTTCGGTCTCGCTGGTCGGTTACACCAATGCCGGCAAGTCGACCCTGTTCAATGCCCTCACCAAAGCCGGCGTGTACGTGGCGAACCAGTTGTTCGCCACGCTGGACACCACCAGCCGCCGCGTCTACCTGGGCGAGGGCGTCGGCAACGTCGTCGTCTCCGACACGGTCGGCTTCGTGCGCGAGCTGCCCCACCAGCTGGTGGCGGCCTTCCGCGCGACGCTCGAAGAAACCATCCACGCCGACCTGCTGCTGCATGTGGTCGACGGCGCCAGCCCGGTGCGCATGGAGCAGGTCGAGCAGGTCAACCTGGTGCTCAAGGAAATCGGCGCCGATCATATTCCCCAGATTCTGGTGTGGAACAAGATCGACGCGGCCGGCCTGGAGCCGGCAATCGAACGTGATGAATATGATAAAATCGCCCGCGTTTTTATCAGCGCCCAGAGCGGCGCCGGCCTGGATCTGCTGCGCGACGCCATCGTCGAAGCGGCCCGGTCCGCGCCAGGTCTGACCCACCTTTTTCAAGAGCAGGACGAAGCCGAGCCGGATGACGACGGCGACCTCGACATCGATGGTCACCTCGAACCGGACGAAATTCTAACCTCCACCAACGTCGGACCACGCTAGCATGCTTGCATCCCTACTCAAACGCATCGGCCTATCGCTGTCGCTCAACGACCCGCGCTGGGGCCGTAAGCCGCAAGGCGATCACAAGGCCAACGAAGGCCGCAAACCCGGCGAAGGCCCGCCCGACCTCGACCAGATGTGGCGCGACTTCAACGCCCGCCTGAACCGCCTGTTCGGCGCCAAGAACGGCGGCGACGGCGGCGGCTACCGCCCTGAAGGCAAGGGCGCCGGCGTCACCGTCGGCGTCATCGGCGGCATCATCGCCCTGATCTGGCTTGCCAGCGGCGCCTTCATCGTGCAGGAAGGCCAGCAGGCGGTGGTCTCCACCTTCGGCGCGCCGACCCAGATCGCCAACCCTGGTTTCAACTGGCGCTGGCCGGCACCGTTCCAGAACCACGAGGTGGTCAACGTCTCGCAGGTACGCACCGAGGAAATCGGCTACCGCGGTTCGGTACGCGCCAAGAATGCGCGCGAGTCGCTCATGCTGACCGACGACGAAAACATCATCGACATCCAGTTTGCCGTGCAGTACAAGGTCGAAGACCCGCGCGCCTGGCTGTACTCCAACCGCGAGCAGCAGGAAACCATCCGCCAGATCGCCGAGACCTCGATCCGTGAAGTGGTTGGCCGCAGCAAGATGGACTTCGTGCTGTACGAAGGCCGCGAGAAGGTCGCGACCGACACCCAGATGCTGATGCAGAATATGGTCAACCTGTACGCCCTGGGTGCGCGCATCACCAACGTCACCATGCAGGGCGTGCAACCGCCCGAGCAGGTGCAGGGCTCGTTCGATGACGCCGTCAAGGCCGGCCAGGACCGCGAGCGCGCCAAGAACGAAGGCCAGGCTTACGCCAACGACGTGATTCCGCGTGCCCGTGGTAACGCCTTCCGCCTGATGCAGGAAGCCGAAGCCTACCGCGCCATGGTGACCGAGAACGCCACCGGTAACGCAGCCCGCTTCACCCAGGTGATGAACGAGTACCAGAAGGCACCGGCCGTCACGCGCGACCGCTTGTACCTCGACACCATGCAGCAGATCTTCAGCAGCGCCAGCAAGGTGCTGGTGGACGCCAAGTCCGGCAGCAACCTGCTGTACCTGCCGCTCGATAAACTGATCGCCCAGACCGCCGCCAACGACGCCGCCATTGGTGCCAAGTCGGGCCCGGTCATTCAACAGAACGCGCCGGTGCCGGCCGAAATCATGCAACCATTGGAACAAGTACGCCAGCGCGACAACCGCAGCCGCGAATCCTCACGTGACCGGGAGATCCGCTAATGAACCGCATCGTTACCCTGCTCGTCACGCTGTTTATCGGCTTCATGCTGCTGTCCTCGACCGTGTTCGTGGTCGACCAGCGCCGCTTCGCGATGAAATTCTCCTTCGGCCGCATGGTCGGCGAAGTGGTGCGCGAGCCCGGCCTGTACTTCAAGCTGCCGCCGCCGTTCCAGAACGTGATCTTCATCGACAAGCGCGTGCTCACGCTGGACACGCCCGACGCCGACCGCTTTATCACGGCCGAGAAGAAAAACATTTTGGTCGACGCCTTCGTCAAATGGCGCATCACCGATCCGCGCCTGTACTACGTCAGCTTCGGCGGCGACGAAAACCGTGCGCGCGACCGCCTGTCGCAGATCATCAAGGCGGCGCTCAACGACGAAATCACCAAGCGCACCGTGCGCGAAGTGATCTCCGGCGAGCGCGGCAAGGTCATGACGGCGATCCGCGGCAAGGTGGTGGAAGAGTCCAAGCAGATCGGTATTTCGATTGTCGACGTGCGCTTGAAGCGCGTTGAGTATGTCGAACAGATCAACACCTCGGTGTACGAGCGCATGAAGGCCGAGCGGGTGAGGGTGGCCAACGAGCTGCGTTCGACCGGTTCGGCCGAATCGGAAAAGATCCGCGCCGACGCCGACCGCCAGCGCACCGTGATCCTGGCCGAAGCCTTCCGCGATGCCGAGCGCATCAAGGGTGAGGGCGACGCCAAGGCTTCGCAGATCTACGCCGACGCGTTTGGCAAGAACCCCGAGTTCTACAAGTTCTACCGCTCGCTGGAAGCTTACCGCGCCACCTTCAAGAGTCACGGCGACGTGATGGTGGTGGACTCGAACTCCGAGTTCTTCAAATACTTCCGCGCTCCAGGCGCCAGCGGCGCCGCCAAGAAGTAAGCTAGACCACCAGCCGAAAAACCGTCATTCCCGCGCAGGCGGGAATGACGGTTTAGAGCTATCAATCTCAATAGTGGTGACGGCTGTACAACTTCCCAATCCAGATTTCTTGGCGCTCCCATCGCGTTTTCGGGTAAAATCGATGGTTTGGCGCGACATTTATCGCGCCACCCGGCACGCATTGCCCGTCCATGCTTGCTCAAATTTTAATAACTTCCGTCTTTTACGACTCCGTCATTTCTCCTGCCTATGCCGAACTGGCTCCTGCCTGAAAATATCGCCGATGTCTTGCCATCCGAAGCGCGCAAGATCGAGGAGTTGCGCCGCCAGATGCTGGACAACTTCCGCCTGTACGGCTACGAGCTGGTGATGCCGCCCCTGCTGGAGTACGTCGACTCGCTGCTGACCGGCGCGGGCGCCGACACCGACCTGCGCACCTTCAAGCTGGTCGACCAGATGTCCGGCCGCATGCTTGGCCTGCGCGCCGACATGACCACCCAGGTGGCGCGCATCGACGCCCACCTGCTCAACCGCGACTCCGTCACCCGCCTGTGCTACGCCGGCAGCGTGCTGCATACCCGCCCGAGCGGCCTGCACGCCACCCGCGAGCCGCTGCAGATCGGCGCCGAGATCTACGGCCACGCCGGCCTGGAAGCCGACGCCGAGATCCAGGAACTGGCGCTCGCCTCGCTGGCCCTGTCCGGTTTTGACGACGTGCGCCTGGACCTGTCCCACGTCGGCGTGCTGTGCGCCATCCTCGATGAAGACAAAGCCGCCAAGCTTGATAAGGCCGCGCTGTACGCGCTGCTGCGCGCCAAGGATGTGCCGGGCCTGGAAGCCATCAGCACCCGCTACGCCGCCACCACCCGCGACGCGCTGCTGGCGCTGCCCAATCTGTACGGCGACATCGACGTGCTTGGCCGTGCGCGCGACCTGCTGCCGGCCTATCCGGGCATTACCCGCGCGCTGGCCGAACTGGCCGCGCTGGCGGCCGGTGCCATCGGCCGCGCCGAAGTGGCGATCGACCTGGCCGACCTGCGCGGCTACCAATACGAAAGCGGCGCCATGTTCGCGCTGTACGTGCCCGGCCTGCCGAATGCGGTGGCGCGCGGCGGACGTTACGACCATGTGGGCGAAGCATTCGGCCGGGCGCGTCCCGCGACCGGCTTCTCGCTCGACTTGCGCGAACTGGCGCGGCTGCTGCCGACCGCTGAACGCAAGCATTCGATCCGCGCTCCGTGGGGCAATGCCCCCGAGCTGCGCGACAAAATCGCTCAACTGCGCAAGGCAGGCGAGGTGGTGATCCAGTCTCTGCCGGGTCACGACAATGAGCAGGACGAGTTCGAGTGCGACCGCGTACTCGTCCTCGAAGACAGTAACTGGATTCTCAAAAACTTAGGCTAAGTGTGATGTCAAAGAAAAACGTGGCAAAGAACGTGGTTGTCATCGGTACCCAGTGGGGCGATGAAGGCAAAGGTAAAATCGTCGACTGGCTGACCGATCACGCCCAAGGCGTCGTACGCTTCCAGGGCGGCCATAACGCCGGCCATACGCTGGTCATCAAGGGGCAGAAAACCGCGCTGCAGCTGATCCCTTCGGGCATCATGCGCGAAGGCGTGGCCTGCTACATCGGTAACGGTGTGGTGGTCTCGGTACCGGACGTGATGCGCGAAATCGACAAGCTGCAGGCCGCCGGCATCGAAGTGGTGTCGCGCCTGAAGATCTCGGAAGCCTCGCCGGCCATCCTGCCGTACCACGTCGCCATCGACGTCGCACGCGAAGCCGCGCGCGGCGCCGCCAAGATCGGCACGACCGGCAAGGGCATCGGCCCGACCTACGAAGACAAAGTGGCACGCCGCGCGATCCGCATCGCCGACCTGCTCAACGAACAGCGTTTTGGCGAGAAGCTGCGCGAAAACCTGGACTACCATAACTTCGTGCTGACCAACTACCTGAAAGCCGATGCGGTCGACTTCCAGAAGACCTACGACGACGCACTGTCGCTGGTGCCACGCTTGAAGCCAATGGTGGCCGACGTCTCGTCCGCCCTGTACGCCGCCCACAAGGCCGGCGGCAACCTGCTGTTCGAAGGCGCGCAGGGTTCCCTGCTCGACGTCGACCATGGCACCTATCCCTTCGTCACCTCGTCGAACTGCGTGGCCGGCAATGCCGCCGCCGGTTCCGGCGTCGGCCCGAACATGCTGCACTACATCCTGGGCATCACCAAGGCGTACACCACCCGTGTCGGCTCCGGTCCATTCCCATCCGAACTGCCAACCGACGCCGGCGTGGGTGAGCACCTGTCGCGCGTGGGCCATGAGTTCGGCACCGTCACCGGCCGTGCGCGCCGCTGCGGCTGGTTCGATGCCGCGCTGCTGCGCCGCTCGGTCCAGATCAACGGCGTGTCGGGCATGTGCCTGACCAAGCTCGACGTGCTGGACGGCATCGAGTCGCTCAAGCTGTGCACCGGCTACAAGCTGGACGGCCGCAATGTCGACATCTTCCCGGTCGGCGCGGAAGACGCGGCCCGCTGCGAGCCGGTCTACGAAGAGATGCCAGGCTGGAAGGAAAGCACCGTCGGCGCCAAGTCGCTGGCCGACCTGCCTGCCACCGCACGCGCTTACATCAAGCGTATTGAAGAACTGGTCGGCGTTCCGGTCGATATGGTATCGACCGGCCCTGACCGTGAAGAGACTATCGTCCTGCGCCACCCGTTCGAGTAATCTGAACTGAAAACGAAGGGGAGTAAGCAATGAGCACGCCACCAACAACCGACAAAGATCTGTGGGTTTCCTGGGACGAGTATCACCGCTTGATCGAGCGGCTTGCACTCAAGGTGTATGAATCAGGCTGGAAGTTTGACCAGGTGCTGTGCCTGGCGCGTGGCGGAGTGCGTCCCGGCGACGTGTTCTCGCGCATCTTCGACGTACCGCTGGCGATCCTGTCGACCAGCTCGTACCGCGAAGAAGCCGGCACTGTGCGCGGCGACCTCGACATCGCCAAATACATGACGATGACCAAGGGGCCGCTGGCCGGCAATGTGCTGCTGGTCGATGACCTGGCCGACTCCGGCGTCACGCTGGAAAAGGTCACCAAGCATCTGAGCGAAAACTTTTCCGGCGTGACTGAAGTGAAGTCCGCCGTGATCTGGGTGAAAGGCTGCTCGTCGATCCGCCCGGATTACTACCTGGAAGAGTTGCCGCACAATCCGTGGATTCACCAGCCCTTCGAAGACTACGACGGCCTGCGTCCGCACCAGCTGGCGGCGCGCCTCAAGCGTTACGATAACTAAAGCATTGCCCTTTAAGGACGGCGGAGCGATCGAACAGATCCTCCGCCGTTTTTTTCAGGTATCGCCGAAAAAAACCAAGTATAGAGCAATGGTTGTGTTGACAATTTTTTCATGTCACGATGGAACCATCCGCCACTTCCCATGTCACCGTCATGCGCCTGCGAACCCTGAGCCGCTTTATCCTTTGCCTGATGATGATATCCATGTTCGCGGGCTGTTCCCCGGCCGGCCGGGCGGTCAGCAAGCAGCATGCGCAAACAGAATCCAAGAGCGCGCCCGGCGGCAGCCGCTTTCTCGCTTACGAACATACGATTTACCTCGATACCGATCCCAGCAAAATTCCAACGGTCCAGCAAGCCGCACTGAATGCGTGCCGCCAGGCGGCCGCCGATTTATGTACCGTGCTGGTATCGCGCGTCAGCAGCGGGCGCAACGCGGAAGGCTTTGTGAAACTGCGCGCCAAACCGGCCGCCATCGGCAAACTCATCGCGGCCTTGGGCGAGCAAGGAGAGATCACGTCGAAATCGACCACCGCCGAGGATTTGGCGGTACCGATTGAGGACGCGGCGAAGAAGCGCGACATGCTGCTTGACTACCGGACCAAACTGGAGGCGCTGCGCGGGCGCGCCAGCAGCGATGTGGATGCGCTGATCAAGGTCAACCGCGCGCTGGCCGAAACCCAGGCGCAGCTTGAAGCCATCACCGGCCAGCACGCCCATCTTATGCAGAGAGTCGAGACGGAAATTTTGAACATCAATATCGGCACCGAACATAATGCCTCGTTCTGGCAGCCGATCAAGCTCGCATTCTCCGACTTCGGCAGCAACCTGTCGCAGGGTATCGCCTCAGCCATCATGGGCCTGGCCATCCTGATCCCGTGGAGCATACTGTTCGGCGTCCTGGCATGGATAGCCCGCAAACTCTGGCGCCGCCGGGCGCGGCGCCCAACATAGCGCGGGGGCGCACTGCCGGGGTGCACGCGCGAGGTGCTTGCAAGGCGAATGACTCGGCACGGTGTTTGCTAGGTACTTAAGTACCCGCTCGAAAATAAATGTGATTTTTGGCTTCCATAGCCGGCGCGCTGCGGCGTTGCCCGCCGCTAGCAGTGCTCGCACTGCGTCGCGTCGTGCGCCTTGCATCGCATCCGGCTATGTTCGCCAAAACTTCACATTTATTTCCGTTCGGGTACTTATCTATCTTTCACCACCCTGAGGAAGCCATGGACCGCAATGAAGTCACCCGCAAGATCGTCTCCGCCAAGGTTGCCAAGAAGTTGCGCTGGGCCGATATCGCCGCGCGCATCGGCAAGAGCAAGGAGTGGACGACGGCCGCCATGCTGGGGCAGATGACCTTGACCCTGGAACAGGCCAACGTCGCGCGCGAGCTGTTCGACCTGACCGGCGAGGAAACCGCGTGGCTGCAGATCGTGCCGTACAAAGGCTCGTTGCCAGGCGCGGTGCCGGCCGATCCGCTGATCTATCGCTGGTACGAGATCGTCAGCGTGTACGGGAGCACCATCAAGGAACTGATTCACGAGGAATTCGGTGACGGCATCATGAGTGCCATCGATTTTTCGATGGATATCCAGCGCGAGCCCGATCCCAAGGGGGACCGGGTGAGTGTGGTCTTGAGTGGGAAATTTTTACCGTATAAATCGTATTAACTATTTTCAGTTATGTGGTCAATTCCTTATCGGATTCACATTGGTGAAGCTTAAATCATATGTGCGCATCCATCACCACAGCGCCAATCATCCCATCGATGCGCCAGGTATTGCGTCCGGCCTTCTTGGCCCGGTACAGCGCCAGGTCGGCCGCCTTGTAGATGTCGGCCACGCCCTGGCCAGGCACGAAGGTGGCGGCGCCGACGCTGGCGGACACGCGCATGGTGACCGCGCCGTGCGCGATCGGCTGGGCCATGCTGTCGACGATGCGCAGACACACCTGGCCGATGGTGGTGTTGTCGCTGCCCGGTGCCAGCAGGACGGCGAATTCATCGCCGCCCAGGCGCACCACGCGGTCGGCCTCGCGCACCGCTTGCTGCAGGCGCGCGGCGGCCGTCACCAGCAAGGCATCGCCGGCGTCGTGGCCGAGCGTGTCGTTGACCGACTTGAAGTGGTCGAGGTCGATCAGCAGCAGGCTGAAGGCCTCGCTGCCGCGCCGCGTCTGGGCCGCCATGCGGCGCAGTTCGTCGTTGAACAGGCGGCGGTTGGGCAGGCCGGTCAGGGCGTCGGCATAGGCCATGGTTTCGAGCTGGGCCTGGATGGCGCGCAGTTCGGCGGTGCGCTCGGCCACCATGGCTTCGAGCTCGCGCTGGCGCCGCCGCAGCAAGGAGGTGCGGGCCTGCACCAGCACCGCCAGCAAAGCTGCCAGGCCAAGCGCGGCGAGCAGGTGGACCCAGCCTTGCTGGTGCCAGGCCGGCAGCACCCGCACCGGCACTTCGCGTATGGCAGGCGCGCCGCCATCGGCTCCGGTGACGCGCAGTTCCAGCACATAGTCGCCGGGCGGCAGGTTGTTGTAGCTGACCCGGCGCAGGCTGGCATCGGTGTCGATCCAGGCGCGGTCGAAGCCCCTGAGGCGGTAGGCGTAGCGATTGTGTTCGGGCGGGGCGAAGTCGAGCGCGGCAAATTCCAGCGACAGGCCGCGTTCACGGTCGGCCGGGGTCAGGGTGAGGGCGGCCGCCGATGGCGCGCCGGCGTTGAACGGGGCCGGCGCCATGCTGCGCCCGCCCAGCACCACGTCGGTGACGGCCACAGTCAGCTGCCGGGTGACAGGCACGATGCGGTCCGGGTGCAGCACGGTCAGGCCGCTCAGGCCGCCGAACAGCACCTGGCCGTTCGGCCCGAGCGCGCCCGCGCCAGTCCAGTAAGTCGGGATGGCGACCCCATCCGCCTCGCTCAGCTTGCGCACCGCGAAATCGGACGGGTCGACTCGCGCCAGGCCATTGTCGGTGCTCAGCCAGACCATGCCGGCGTTGTCCTGCACCAGCACGTTGACGCCGTTGTCGGGCAGGCCGTCGGCCATGCTGATGCGCTTGAACCAGCGCCGCCCCTTGGCATCGGTACGCTCCAGTACGGCGATGCCGGTCGAGAAGGTCGATACCCATATCCGTCCCTTGGCGTCTTGTATGAGCGAGGAGACGTAGCCGGGCGGCATGCGGGTGGGGTCGGCGGCGTCGCTTGGCAGCAGTTCCACCACGGCGCTGCGGCCATCCAGACGCGCCAGGCCGGCACGCGTGCCGACCCACACGCTGCCATCGGCCAGCGGCAGGATGGCGGTAACGCGGCTGTCGCCCAGGGTCGTGTCTTCATGCCGCAATACGCTGATGGCCGGGCCAGGGCGGATTGCCCACAGGCCGTCCAGGCCGCCCATCCACAGCACGCCGTCGCGGTAGGCCAGCGTCCACACCGAGGCATCCGGGCTGCGGGTGGGGATGTTGAGGCGGCGGATATGCGCGCCGCTGCCGTCGCTCAGGAACAGGCCTTGCTGGGTGCCGATGAACACCGAGCCGTCCGGCCCGTTGGCCATCGACAGAACGCGCCCTTTGGGCAGGCCGCCTTTCTTCGGATCGGCGGCGGGGCGCAGCACGCTCACGCTGCCGCGCAAGGGATCGATGATATGGATGGCGCCGCCGGGGACCGCCAGCCATGTGCGCCCGTCCGGGCGCATCAGCACGGACGGCACGCTCAGCTTGCCGCCGTCGGAGGCGCCGCCGCGCACCGTGGTGATGCCCTGTGGGCGCGGGTCGTGCTGGCTCATGGCCTCCACGGTGGCGACGAAGATCTGGCCGCCGCGCTCGCGCAGCATGGCCACGGCATCGTCGTCTTGCAGGCTGTCAGGCGTGTCGGGCTGGTGGCGGATGCGCCGTGTGGCACCGTCGGCGGTGTTGACTTCGACGATGCCGCCGCCTTCGGTGCCGAGCCACATTACCCCGGGCGTCTTTTCGATGATCGAGAACACCCGCTCGTTCTGCAGCGACGATTGAGAAACGCTTTCGCGCACGGCGCGCGGCTGGGCGGACGGGGTATCGAGCACAAAGGCGCCGTTGGCCCGCGTGCCGATCCAGATCCGTCCGGCTGCGTCCTGGTAGATGCTGTGGATGGATGGCTGCGGCGCACCGCCGGCGCCCAACAGCACCGGGCGCAGCGGCGCGCTGTCGGCGGCGCGCCTGAACAGGCCATGGCGGGTGCCGATCCACAGGGCGCCGGCCCGGTCGCGCAGCAGCGCTTCCACGCCGCCCTTGGGCAACTGGGCAGCAGCGATCTGCGGCGCCCCACTGGCCGCGGCATGCACCGTGCCGTCGGCGCCGATGCGTTCAAGTCCACCGCCGGTGCCGGCCCACACGCCGCCGGCGCCGTCAATGGCCAGGGCCGAAACGCGCGCATGGCTCAGGCCCGCGGCGCCGGTGGGGATGGTGATGAAGTTGTCGCGTGCTGCGTCGTAGCGCGCCAGCCCGCCCGAACTGGTGCCGACCCACAGCCGGCCATTGTTGTCGACCAGGCTGCTGAGGATATAACTGTCGGGCAGGCTGCCAGGCTGGCCAATCACGCTGACGTAGCGGCGCGGCTTGAAGCCGTCCCAGCGCACCAGGCCGGTCTGGGTGCCGATCCAGATGAAACCGCTGCGGTCTTGCGAGAGGGTGGCGCCGACCCCGAGCGCGCTATCGAGGTGGTGACGGAAGGAGGTGTGGGCCATTGAAGCCCATGAGGCATCGGCGCGCTGGCCCCACGCCGGTGCCAGCAGCGCGAACATCAGCAGCAAGGCGGTGGCACGGATGGAGTAAAGCATGATTTGCATCACTTGTTGCTTCTTGGAACTTGGATTCTACAGGACCTCTTTAGGAAAACGCCGATGGATGCGCCCACTAGCCCAAGTCTGGGCACGCGCGGGCTTGAACTGTCGTTGAATTGTCACATTCCCTGGCCGCCGGGCCCGGATTGGATGACGATTCGATAAGGTGAGCGTTGTTGAAATGGTGGCGCCAGGGCGACGCCACCAGAGGGCTGGCTACTGCGCAAGCAGCTTAGAACGAGACGCGGAAGCTCGACGCTATCTTGCTCGGCAAGGCGGCGGGCAATTCAATCACCAGGGCGTCATCCTGCTGCTTCCAGCGCAAGGGTGTCTGGCTGCCCAGCAGGCTGACCGCTTTCACCGGGCGGCTTTCCAGGCCAGCCTTGCGGCCGAGCGACTTGATGCGCACCGCCGTGGCCGGCGTACCCAGGGTGATCGCGTACACGGCGCCATCCTTGATGGTGAAGCGGATGTCTTCCGGCGTGTAGGCGGTATCTTCCTTGAAGTGTCCGGACGCCGCCTTGGTGGGGCCTTCGCCGAAGGTTTTCCATGGCCGGGTGCCGTAGATGGCATCGCCGTTCACGCTCATCCACTCGGCCATCTCTTGCAAGAACTGCATGGGCTCGGGCGGCAGGCTGCCGTCGGGATACTGCACTACGTTGAGCAGCAAGTTGCCATTCTTACTCACAATATCGGCCAGCATGTGGACGACCTCGGCGGTCTTCTTGTATTTAAAGCCTTCGCTGTAATACCAGTCGCCGATCGAGGTATCGGTCTGCCAGGGCAGGCGACGGATGCCGTCCATGACGCCGCGTTCGACATCCTGCACGCCGGCCTCGGCGAAGAATTCGCCAGTGCCGATGTCTTTGTGGTTGTACACCGCCTCGAGCTTGCCGCCGTGGGCCGCCGCGTTGGCATTGTAATAGTTCGACACCAGGGTGCGGCCGACCACGCCAAAGGGCAGGCCGCCGTCCGAATACAAGAGGTCGGGCTGGTAGCGCGTCACCAGGTCGGTAATGCGGTTGAACCATTCCTGGTGGAAGCGGCTGTCCGTCGTGTACCAGCTCGACGTGCCACGGTAGGGCTGGTCGTGGGCCCGGTGGTATAGCGAAGCATAGCGCGGATCGGCCCCATCGTAGTCGACGCCGAGTTGCGGCCACATCTGGTCGTAACCGTGACTGGTGGCGAACCAGCCATAGCTGGCGCCCAGGTGTTCGGAGACGCCGAAGCGCAGCCCCTCATTGCGTGCGGCTTTCTGCCAGTCGCCGACGATGTCGCGGCGGGGGCCCATCTTGACGGCGTTCCATTCGTGGTGGCGCGAGTCCCACAGGTCGAAGTTGTCGTGGTGGACGCCCATGCTGACGAAGTAGCGCGCGCCGGCTTTTTTGTAGAGGGCCATCAGCGCCTCCGGATCGAATTTCTCGGCCTTCCACAAGGCAATGATGTCCTTGTAGCCGAACTTCGATGGGTGGCCATACTTTTCAAGGTGGTGCTTATATTGCGGCGAGCCGTAAATATACATATGGCGGGCATACCAGTCGCCCGCCCGCGGCACCGCTTGCGGCCCCCAATGCGACCAGATGCCGAACTTGGCGTCGCGGAACCACGCCGGCGTCTGGTAGGTTTTCAGCGAATCGGCCGTTGGCTTGAAGGGGCCGGCCACGGTGCTCAGCTTGAGCGGCGCCGGCTCGGCGGCCGCGTGGGCGGCCACGGGTAAGACTGGGGCGATGGCCAGGGCGATCGCAACAGCGCGGAGTGCTTGCATGGGTCTCTTTCATTTCTAGTTGATGTGCGGCGATTGTATTCTATCTATAAAAGACCGTCGAGCAACATCTGCCCGGTGATCTTCAAAAGACTAGAATTTTTTACATCTATTGTTGTGTGAATTGCTAGAATGTCCTTCTTTCTCTTTTATCGTAAAAGCCATGAAACTTGCCTCATTGTCCCTCATTGCCGCCCTGTCGACCGCCAGCGCTGTTGTCCATGCACAGGAAACCAGTTCCAAGGTGGAGCGCTGCGATCAGCCCTTGGGCACCATCGCGGTGAGCGAATACCGTGGCGACAGCACGGCCCGCCTGCAGGGTTACGGCCTGGGCTCGCCGGTATCGCTGCTGCGCATCATGATCCAGCAGTCGAACTGCTTCACGGTCGTCGAGCGCGGCGTGGCCATGCAAAACCTGCAAGAAGAACGTGCCCTGGCCGCCAACGGCGAAACGCAGGCCGGCTCCAACGTCGGCAAAGGCCAGTTGCAGGCGGCCGACTTCGTGATGACCCCTGGCATTCAGTTTGCCGCGGCCAATACCGGTGGCATGAACGGTGCGCTGAGCAGCTTGGGCGGCAAGTTCCTGGGCGGCATAGGCGGCGTGATCGGCGGCATCGCCGGCAACATGAAATTCAAGGAAGCCCAGACCAGCCTGCTGATCGCCGATGTGCGCTCGGGCATCCAGATCGCCGCGGCGGAGGGCATGGCCAAGACCACCGACTTCGGCATCTCCGGCTGGAACTGGGGCGGCGCCGGCTACCAGAGCCTGGGCGGCTATACCAATACGCCGGAAGGCAAGATGGTGGCGGCCAGCCTGCTGGATAACTACAACACGATCGTGCGCACCATCCGCAGCCAGCCGACCCTGATCAAGACCCACAGCCTGGCCAGCCAGGTCAATGCTAAAGCCTCGCTGCGCTCCGGCACGCCGGTGGCGGCGGGCGCCAGCGTGTACGCGCGCTTGTCGAGCGTGAAGGTATTCACCGACCCGCGCGCCGGCAGCAAGCTGATGGGCACGCTCAAGCGCGGCGAGGAGGCGATTGCCACCGGCGAAGAGCGCGACGGTTTTGTGCGGATCGACGGCGAGAATGTGTCCGGCGGCTGGGTGCAGCGCACCCTGGTGGCGACCGAGCCGGCGCCACAGTGATCAGAGAGCTCCCGGCCGAAGCCGGGAGAGTGTCGATTAGCTGAGGATGGACACCACGTTGTCCGAACCCGGCGCGCCGAAGGCTTGCTGCTTGAGTACATGCAGCTGGTCGCGCACCTGTGCCGCTTTTTCGAATTCGAGATTCTTGGCGTGATCGACCATTGCCTTCTCCAGCCGCTTGATTTCCTTGCTGATCTGCTTCTCGCTCATCGACTCGATCTTGGCGGTTTCCTTGGCCGCTTCGAGCGTATCGCGCGCCTGCTGCGGGCTGTAGACGCCGTCGATCAGTTCCTTGATGTGCTTCTTGATGCCGACCGGCGTGATGCCGTTGGCCGCGTTGAAGGAGATCTGCTTGGCGCGCCGGCGTTCGGTCTCGCCGATCGCGCGCTTCATCGAATCGGTGATCTGGTCGGCGTACAGGATCGCCACGCCGTTCAGGTTACGCGCGGCGCGGCCGATGGTCTGGATCAGGCTGCGCTCGGAGCGCAGGAAGCCTTCCTTGTCGGCGTCGAGAATCGCCACCAGCGACACCTCGGGCAAGTCCAGGCCCTCGCGCAGCAGGTTAATCCCGACCAGCACGTGGAAGGTGCCGATGCGCAGGTCGCGCAGGATCTCGACCCGTTCGACGGTTTCGATATCGCTGTGCAGATAGCGCACCTTGACGCCATGGTCGGACAGGTATTCGGTCAGCTGCTCGGACATGCGCTTGGTCAGCGTGGTCACCAGCACCCGCTCGTCCTTGGCGACGCGGTCGGCGATTTCGGACATCAGGTCGTCCACCTGGGTCCGGGCCGGCTTGACGATCACTTGCGGGTCGACCAGGCCGGTGGGGCGCACCACCTGTTCGACGACGTTGTCGGCGTGGCTGTTCTCGTAGTCCGCCGGAGTGGCCGAGACAAAAATCGTCTGCAGCATCTTGCGTTCGAATTCCTCGAACTTGAGCGGGCGGTTGTCCAGCGCCGACGGCAGGCGGAAGCCGTAGTCGACCAGGTTGGTCTTGCGCGAACGGTCGCCGTTGTACATGGCCGAGAGCTGGCCGACCAGCACGTGCGACTCGTCCAGGAACATCAGCGCGTCCTTGGGCAGGTAGTCCACCAGGGTCGGCGGCGGGTCGCCCGGCATGGCGCCGGACAGGTGGCGCGAGTAGTTCTCGATCCCCTTGGTGAAGCCGATTTCGGCCATCATCTCCAGGTCGAAGCGGGTGCGCTGTT
>CAMLFK010000066.1 GCA_946479255.1 uncultured Oxalobacteraceae bacterium | reverse complement strand
GGTTCGTCCAGCACCAGGCAGTTGGCCGGCTTGGCGAACAGGCGCGCCAGCAGCAAGCGGTTGCGCTCGCCACCGGAAAGCGACTTGACCGGCGAACGCGCCCGCTCCGGCGAGAACAGGAAGTCATTCAGGTAACTCATCACGTGCTTCTTGGCGCCATTGACCTCGACCCAGTCGCTGCCCGGCGAAATGGTATCCATCAGGCTGGCTTCTTCGTTGAGCTGGGCGCGCATCTGGTCGAAATACGCCACCTGCAGCTTGGTGCCGAGCTTGGCCGAGCCGGAATCCGGGCTTTCCTCACCCAGGATCATTTTCAGCAAGGTGGTCTTGCCGGCGCCGTTAGGACCGATCAGGCCGACTTTATCGCCGCGCAGGATGGTGGCGCTGAAGTTATGGACGATCACTTTCTCGCCATACGACTTCGAGATGCCTTCCAGATCCGCCACGATCTTGCCGGAGCGTTCGCCCGAGCCGACTTCCAGCTTGACCTGGCCCTGCTGTTCGCGGCGCGCGGCGCGCGTCAGGCGCAACGCTTCCAGGCGGCGCACGCGGCCTTCGTCACGCACCCGGCGTGCCTTGACGCCCTTGCGGATCCACACTTCTTCCTGGGCCAGGAACTTGTCGAACTTGGCCGCTTCCACCTCTTCGATTTCCAGCTGCTCGGCCTTGCGGGTCTGGTAGGCCGAGAAATTGCCCGGATACGAGAGCAGCTTGCCGCGGTCCAGTTCGATGATGCGGGTCGCCACATTGTCCAGGAAGCTGCGGTCGTGGGTAATGAACAGGACCGAGCCCTTGAAGTCGCGCAGCAAGCCTTCCAGCCACAGGATGGACTTGAAATCCAGGTGATTGGTCGGCTCGTCGAGCAGCAAGACGTCCGGTGCCGATACCAGTGCCACTGCCAGCGCCACGCGCTTTTGCATACCGCCGGACAAGGTGCCCATCAGCGAATTGGCGGCCAGGTTGAGGCGGTCGAGGGTGGTGTCGACCTTGTTCTGCATGCTCCAGCCGTCGGTCGCGTCCAGTTTGACTTGCAGGTCGTGCATGCGCTCCATCAGCGCGTCGTCGTCGCCCTGGCCGAACTGGCCGGTCAGCTGTTCGTATTCGGCCAGCATGGCGGCTTGCTCGCCCATGCCGAGCGCGACCGCATCGAACACCGACATGGCGGGATCGAAGGTCGGTTCCTGTTCCACGTAGGCAATTTTGAGGCCCTGCTGCATCACCAGCAGGCCGTCGTCGAGCTTGAAGCGGCCCGAAATCACTTTCAGCAGGGACGATTTGCCGGTGCCGTTACGGCCGATCAGGCCGACGCGCTCAGTGGTTTCGAGGGAAAATTCCGCGTGATCGAGCAGCGCGACGTGGCCGAACGCAAGTTGCGCCGACGATAAGGAGATGACAGCCATAGTAGTAAGGATGCGCGGACGCGCGAACACGACCGAAGAATGGAAGAAGGACGCCATTGTACCGATAGATGGCAAGCCCTTGTAATTTGAGGCTCCTCCTCGGCTATAATTGCGCTCGTTCCACGATTCCGGCGCGTTTCACGCGGCCCGCTCGACGGAACTGAGAGTCCTCTCCGTAGCACAATGGATAGTGCACATGCCTCCTAAGCGTGGGATACTGGTTCGATTCCAGTCGGAGGGACCAAGACTGAATTCCGCGGATCCTGGATCCACCCCCAGATCCACCCTCAGTTCCGCATGAGCCAGCCGACCACGCCATCCATTCCCTACCTCGACGGCTGGCGCGGCCTGGCGATCGTGCTGGTGCTGGTCTCTCACTTCGCGCCCTTGGCGCAAACCAAACTGCTCGGCCCGCTCGGCGTGGCGATGTTTTTTGTGCTGTCCGGCTACCTCATGAGCGGCATCCTGTTCATCCGCGAAACCCGGCTGGACGATTTTTTCATCCGCCGCATCGCCCGCATCTTGCCCGCATTCATCGTATTCGTGCTCGCCATCGCCTTCTGGGCGCATCTCCAGGGCGGCACCGGCGCCAGGCCCGATGGCGTCGAGATCCTGGCGACCCTGAGCTTTTTGCGCACATATTTCCCGTCCGACATCGGCATCTGGGCACCGAACCGGTGGCCGATCGGCCATCTGTGGTCCTTGAATGTGGAAGAACACAGTTATATCTTCCTGGCCTTGCTGTCGGTGATCGCGGCGCGCCTGCGCTGGAAATATGCGGCGGCGCTGCTACTGGCAGGCATTTCCATTGCCATGCTCTTCCATAACATCCAGTGGTACCGCGCGCCCCCGGCATCGGCATCGCCATGGTTCTTGCGCACGGAAGCGGCGGCGCTCGGCCTGATCGCCGCGGCGGCGCTCAGGACCTGCCGGCACCGCCTGGCATGGACCGGCATCGACCGGTACCGCGCTCGGGGCTATGTTCCGGCGGCGCTGCCGCTGCTGGCCTTCGGCAGCGCGCTGATGTTTGTCACCGCCGAGCGCTTCCAGGGCTACGTGCACACCCTGGCACCGGTCCTGCTGGCGGTCAGCGTCAACTACCTCGACAAAATCCCGGGCATGCTCAGGCGTTTGATGTCGGCCAACTGGCTCGGCTGGTTTGGGCGTTGCTCTTTTTCTCTGTATTTGTGGCAGCAGCCGTTCTACGCGAGCGTCCGCGACCATCAGTCGAACAGCCTGGCCGCGCTCGCGCTGGCGCTGCTGGCGGGCACCCTGTCCTTTTATCTGCTGGAAGATCCGGCGCGGCGCTGGCTGAACCGCCGCTGGCACGGGCGGGCCGGCAAGCTGGCCGAGACCCCCGCCCTTAGCTAAGTTCAGCGTGGCGCCCGCAAAGGCGCGAACCGCTTCCAGGCACGGCGCAATGGCCGGTCCGCATCCTGCATGCGCGACTGTAAATACCCCCGCGCGAATCCAATGCCCTCGCGCAGCTCGACCCTGCGCTGTGCCAGTTCTTCCAGCAAACCCTGCGCCACCGCAGCGTCGTTCAGCCAGCCCAGTTCATCCTGCAGACGGGTCAGCGACTTCACATACGGGCGAACCTGCTTGTCCTTGTAAAGCGAACCGAAGAACTCGGCCGCGTAACGGGTCTTCTTGCCGGCAATGCGCACCCGGTGGCGCGCCTCCGGCGTCGCGCTGCGCAATTGACGGCCGCGTTTGAGCAGGCGCTCCTGGTCGCGTTCCAGCACGGCATCGGCGAACTTGCCCACGCGCTGCCTGAGCCGGGTCTGGGTTGCCAGCGGCGCCCCATCGCGCCAGCCGCGCCGCTCGACCCAGCCGCTCAGTTCCAGCATCAGCCTGCTGTAGCGCTCGGATGCCACTGCCGCGGCCGCGACGCCGTGCAACTCGTTCGCCTGCCGCTGCACCGCCATGCGAAGTTCCACCAGCTGGGCCGGATGGCCGGCCGCTTCGCTGACCTTGGCCAGGGTCGATGCCGCCAGCACATCCCAGTCGCGCGCCGGCCCCAGCTGGCCGACCAGCCAGTCGATGTCGGTGGCCAGGTCAACCGGCAGCACGATCAGGCCGCGGAACATCGATTGCGCCGAGCGCAGGCGGCGCAGCCCGACCCGCATCTGGTGCAGGCATTCGCCGTCATGCACCTTGGCCACGCCCGCCTCATTGGCCTGGATATGGGCAATGCAGTTGCGCGCGATGGCTTGAAACGCCTGCTCGGCGCTCATGCGCTTGTCCAGCTTGAGCGCGGTGGCTTTGACCGCCCCCGGCGTGGTGGGAAAGTGGATGGGTTCGGTACGGTTGACCGGAAACTTGATGGCAGCTGTCATGGCAATACCTCCTGACGTTATTCTGTCCAAAAATCAAGTTGGAGTGCGTCACGTTACCGCGACGAAATCACTTGCCGTCGCTAACTGGCACGATGGCGGTAACTTCAATCTCAACGCGCGCGCGTACCTCCATCAGTCCGCTCACCTGCACTGCCGTCATGGCCGGAAAATGGCGGCCGATCACCGCGCGGTAGGCTTCGCCGACTTCCTTGTGCGCGGCAAGGTATTCGTGCTTGTCGAGTACATACCAGGTCATGCGCACGATATGCTGCGGCCCGGCGCCGGCTTCATGCAGCACCGCCACCACGTTTTCCAGCGCCTGGCGCACCTGGCCGGCGAAATCGTCGGTATGGAACTGGCCCTTGGCATCCCAGCCGATCATGCCGCTGACGCACACGGTGGCGCCATTGGCGGCGATGCCGTTGGCGTAACCGCGCGGCCGTACCCAGCCCGGCGGCTGCAGCACCTTCATACCGGCGCCCCTTCGCGCAGCAGTTCGCGCGCGATGATCAGCTGCTGCACTTCGGTCGCGCCCTCGTAGATGCGCAGCGCACGGATTTCGCGATACAAGCGCTCGACCGGATGCTCGCTCACCACGCCGAGCGCCCCGAACATCTGCACCGCCGCGTCGATCACCTTCTGCGCCGTTTCGGTGGCGTTCATCTTGGCCATGGCCGCTTCCTTGGTGACCGGGCGGCCCTGGTCGCGCTGCCAGGCGGCGCGGTAGACCAGCAGGGCCGCCGCGTCGATCCCGGTCGCCATCTCGGCCAGCTTGGCCTGGGTCAGCTGGAAACGGGACAGGGTCTGGCCGAACATGGTGCGCTCCTTGGCGTGATGAATGGCTTCATCAAAGGCGCGCCGCGCAAAGCCCAGCGCCGCCGCACCCACCGAGGTGCGGAACACGTCCAGCGTGGCCATCGCCACCTTGAAGCCCTGCCCCGCTTCGCCGATCAAGGCCTCAGGCCCCACGCGGCATTCGCGGAATGCCAGCCGCGCCAGCGGGTGCGGCGCGATCAGGTCGATGCGCTCGGCGATCGACAACCCGGGGTTGTCGGCGTCAACCAGGAAGGCGCTGATGCCGCGCGCACCGGGCGCTTCGCCGGTACGGGCAAACACCACGTAGAAGTCGGCGATGCCGCCATTGGAGATCCACATCTTGTCGCCGTCGATGACGAAACTGTCGCCGTCGCGCCGGGCGCTGCACTGCATGGCGGCCACGTCCGATCCGGCCTGCGGTTCGGACAAGGCAAACGCCGCAATCGCCGCGCCGCTGGCCACGCGCGGCAGGTAGCGCGCGCGCTGGGCCGCGCTGCCGAACAGCGAAATGGCGCCCGAACCCAGTCCCTGCATGGCAAAGGCGAAGTCGCACAGGCCGGCGTGGCGCGCCAGCGTTTCGCGCATCAGGCAGATGGCGCGCGTGTCGATGGTGGCGCCCTCTTGGGCGACGGCGTGGCGCAGCCAGCCGGCCTCGCCCAGCCGGCGCACCAGCGCGCGGCAGACCGCGTCGACATCCTTGCCATGCGCTTCCTGAAGATTGGCGGCGGCCCAGGCGTCCAGCCCGGCGGCCAGTTCGGCGTGCCGCGGGTCGAAGAACGGCCAGTCGAGAAATGCACGGTCCATTTAGTCGCCTTCGAATTGTGGGGTTTGCCTGGCCACGAAAGCATGGTAGGCCCGATGGAAATCGTTGGTGGCCATGCAGATCGCTTGCGCCTGTGCTTCCGCTTCGATCGCCTGATCCACGCCCATATTCCATTCCTGCTGCAGCATGGTCTTGGTCATGCCATGCGCGAAGGTGGGGCCGTCGGCCAGCCGGCGCGCCAGCGCCTGTGCCTCAGCCAGCACGTCGCCCGGCTCAGCGAGCGAATTAAAGAAGCCCCAGCGCTCGGCCTCGGCCCCGCTCATCGAGCGGCCGGTGTAGAGCAGCTCGGCCGCCCTGCCCTGGCCGATCACGCGCGGCAGCAGCGCGCAGGCGCCCATGTCGCAGCCGGCCAGGCCCACGCGGGTGAACAGAAAAGCGGTCTTGCTGCGCGCCGTGCCGATGCGCATATCGGAGGCCAGCGCCAGCATCGCGCCGGCCCCGGCGCAGATGCCGTCGATGGCGCTGATGACCGGCTGCGGACATGCCAGCATCGCCTTGACCAGGTCGCCGGTCATACGGGTAAAGGCCAACAGGCCCGGCATGTCGAGCCGGGTCAAGGGGCCGATGATGTCATGCACATCGCCGCCGGAGCAGAAGTTCTCGCCTTCGCCTGCGATCACCACCGCCTTGATGTCGTCCGCCTGCTTGAACCCGCGGAACAGGTCGCGCAGTTCGGCATACGAGTCGAAGGTCAAGGGGTTCTTGCGCTCGGGGCGGTTAAGCGTAATGGTAGCCACGCCATCGCCGGCGCCGAAGCGAAAGTGACTGGCCTGGTAGCCTGCCAGCGGCTGGCGCGAGCCTGGCAGCTGGTGTGCCTGGCCGGGTAAGTGACGCATACTCAATCCTGTTCTCTTTCTTTATTATTCAGGCGCCGCTTCAGCGACGACAGCAATCCAGTCAGCTGGGCCTTGTCCTCCGCCGGCACATCGTGCAGTAGCGCGACGATCCATTCCTCGTGCTCGGCCGCCATGGCGGCAAAGCTGCGCCGCCCGCGTTCGGTCAGCTTGACGGCATACGCGCGCCGGTCCTTCGGGTCGGCCACGCGCATGACCAGTTCTTCGCGTTCCAGCTGGTCGGTGATGCCGGTGATATTCCCGCCGGTGACCATCATGCGGCGCGACAGCTCGCCCATGCGCAAGCCCTCGGGATGGCGCTCCAGCTGCGCCATCAAGTCAAAGCGCGGCAGCGTGATGCCGAAGCGCGCGCGCAGCCGGCTGCGGATCTCGTTCTCGATATGCACGGTACACGAGAGCATGCGCAGCCACAGGTTCAGCGACTGATGGTGCTCGTCCGTCAGGCGGCTGGCCAGGTCGGGCGCGTCATTGGACACATCATCACTCACGGCTGCCCTCCTTCGCGCGCCAGCGTGCGCTCGAGTTGCTGCCTGGCCGCGCGGTACTGAGGCGGCCAGGCGATGGCGCGCGCACCGATACGCGCCGCCTCGTGCAAGGTCCAGGCCGGGTTGGCCAGGTGCGGCCGTCCGATCGCGCACAAATCGGCGCGCCCGGCCGCAATGATACTGTTTGCGTGGTCCGCCTCATAGATCGAACCGACCGCCATGGTGGGAATGCCGGCTTCGTTGCGCACCCGGTCGGCGAACGGCGTCTGGAACATGCGCCCGTACACCGGCTTCTCAAGCTTGCTGACCTGGCCCGACGACACGTCGATCAGGTCCGCGCCGGCATCCTTGAACAGGCGCGTAATCCGCACCGCATCGTCCGGCGTGATGCCGCCTTCGACCCAGTCGTGCGCCGAGATGCGCACGCTGATCGGGCGCTCTTGCGGCCAGGCCGCGCGCATGGCGCGCAGCACCCGCAGCGGAAAGCGGCAGCGGTTTTCCAGGCTGCCGCCATACTCGTCTTCGCGCCGGTTGGTCAGCGGCGAGATGAAGGACGACAGCAGGTAGCCGTGCGCGCAGTGCAGCTCCAGCCAGTCGAAGCCGGCATCGTGCGCGGCCACGGTGGCGCGCACGAAGTCCGCTTCGATACGCGCCATGTCTTCCAGGGTGGCCGCGCGCGCCGTCTGCGACACGCCTTCCAGGTACTGCTGTTCGGATGCCGCCACCAGCGGCCAGTTGCCTTCCGCCAGCGGCTGGTCGATCCCTTCCCACATCACGCGGGTCGAGCCTTTGGGGCCGGCATGGCCGAGCTGGATGGCGGCCTTGGCGTCGCTGCCGGCATGGATGAAGTCGACGATGCGGCGCCAGGCAATCGTATGTTCGGGCGTGTACATGCCGGCGCAGCGCGGCGTGATGCGCGCATCGGCCGACACACAGGTCATTTCGGCGAACACCAGGGCGGCACCGCCCATGGCGCGCGCGCCCAGGTGCATCAGGTGATAGTCGCCCACCGTTCCCTCGTCGGCCGAATACTGCGCCATCGGCGAGACCACGATGCGGTTCTTCAAGGTGAGGCCGCGCAGCCGGTATGGCGTGAGCATCGGCGGCACTTGGCTGCCTGCCGGCAGCGCCACGCCGGCCTGCGCGCAGGCGCGTTGGGCGAGCCAGTGCTCATAGCGCTGCACATAGCCGCTGTCGCGCAGGCGCAGGTTTTCGTGCGAGATGCGCTGGCTGCGCGTGAGCAGCGCATAGGCAAATTGCGGCGCTTCCATGCCGCTGTAGCGCTCGACGTTTTCAAACCACTCCATCGAATTGCGCGCCGCGCTTTGCAGTTTGAGCACCTCCACCGCGCGCGCCGCTTGATAGGCGTCCAGCGATTCCTTCAGATCGGTAGCGGAGCCGATACTGCGCGCCAGCTCGATGGCGTCTTCCAGCGCCAGCCTGGTGCCCGATCCGATCGAGTAATGCGCCGTGTGGGCGGCGTCGCCCAGCAGCACCACCGGCACCGCACCGGCCCAAGCAACCCACTGTTCGCACACCACGCGCGCAAAATTAATCCACATGGTGGGCGCGTTGCACATCAGGCCATGGCCGTCCAGCTGGTCGGCGAACAGCGCCTCGCAGAAGGCGATCGCCTCAAGCTGGCTCATGTCGGCCAGGCCGGCGCGGCGCCATACCTCTTCCGGCGTTTCGACGATGAAGGTCGAGGTATCGCCGTCGTACTGGTAAATATGTGCCTGGAACCAGCCGTGCTCGGTCTCCTTGAAGGCAAAGGTGAAGGCGGCGAACTTCTTGCGGGTGCCCAGCCAGGCATAGCGGCAGCGGCGCGCCTCGACCTGCGGACGGAAGGTGGCGGCGTGGCGCTGGCGCGTGCGGCTGTTGACGCCATCGGCGGCGATCACCAGGTCGGCGCCAGGCAATTCGTCGTCCTGCGCCTCGCGCTCGAACACCAGGCGCACGCCCAGCTCTTCGCAGCGCGCCTGCAGGATGTTCAGCAGGCGCTTGCGTCCGATGCCGCAAAAGCCATGGCCACCTGAACGCACCCGTTCGCCCTTGAAGAAAATGTCGATGTCGTCCCAGTGGTTGAAGGCGCCGAGGATGGCGCGCGCACTGGGCTCGTCGGCCTGCCGCAGTTTGTCCAGGGTCTGGTCGGAAAACACCACGCCCCAGCCGAAGGTGTCATATGGCCGGTTGCGTTCGATGACGGTGATCTCGTGGGCGCTGTCCTGGCGCTTGAGCAGCAGCGCCGCGTACAGGCCGGCCGGGCCGCCGCCGATGCAAACTATCTTCATGCAGGCCACGCCGTCACGGCTGGCGCAGCTTGAAGCGCTGCAGCTTGCCGGTTTCGGTGCGCGGCAGGCGGTCGGCGAAATGCAGCACGCGCGGATATTTATAAGGGGCGATCTGGGCCTTGACGAAATCCTGCAGCTCGCGCGCCAGCGCCTCATTGGCCGCCGCGCCATCCTTGAGCACCACGTGGGCCGCCACCAGCTGGCCGCGCTGCTCGTCCGGCTGGCCCACCACGCCGCATTCGGCCACCAGCGGATGGCGCAGCAGGGCGTCCTCCACCTCGATGCCGGCGACATTGTAGCCGGAGGTGATGATCATGTCGTCGATCCGCGAGCGGTAGTAAAAATAGCCGTCGGCGTCCATCTCGTAGGCGTCGCCGGTCAGGTTCCAGCCATCGATCACGTAGTCCTTCTGGCGCTCGTCGGCCAGGTAGCGGCAGCCGGTCGGGCCCTTGACGGCCAGCCGGCCGACCACGCCCGGCCCTGCCGGCCTGCCCATCTCGTCCAGCACGCAGGCCTGGTAGCCGGGGACGGGCTTGCCGGTGGCGCCGGGGCGGATCGCGTCGCCCGAGGCGGAAATAAAAATGTGCAGCAGCTCGGTGGCGCCGATCCCGTCGATCATCGACAGGCCGGTCGCGGCCTGCCAGGCGTCGCGCGTGGCCAGCGGCAGTACCTCGCCGGCCGAGACGCTGCGGGTCAGGCTGCGGGTCAGGCTGGATACGTCGTGATGATCGGCCAGTCCGGCCATCTTGCGGTAGCAGGTCGGCGCGGTAAAGCACACGGTGGCGCGGTAGCGCGCGATCGCGGCCAGCAGGCCTTCGGGCGTCAGCTTGTCGAGCAGGACCGCGCAAGCGCCCACCCGCAGGGGGAACAGCAGCAGGCCGCCCAGGCCGAAGGTAAAGGCCAGCGGCGGCGTGCCGATGAAGATATCGTCGGCGTGGCTGTGCAGCACGTGGCGCGGAAAGCAGTCGCAGATGGCCAGCACGTCGCGGTGAAAGTGCATGGTCCCCTTGGGCACGCCGGTGGTGCCGGAGGTGAAGCTGATCAGGCAGACGTCGTCAGGTGCACACTCGGCCGCCGGGAACGGCGTGTGGTGGCGCTGCATCAGCTGTTCCAGCGTGCCGGCGGGCGGACCGAATTCGCCGCCGGCGTTGAACCACACCACCCCGCGCGGCGGCGTCTCGATCGCTTCGACCTCGCTGCGCAGGTTGGCCGAACAGAGAATCGCGTCGACCTGCGCCTTGTCGGCGATGTGCGCCAGTTCGCGCGCCCGCAACAGCGGCATGGTCGGCACCGCGATGCAGCCGGCCTTGAACACGGCCAGGATGCAGGCCGCCATCATGGGATTGTTGGCGCCCCGGATCAGCACGCGCTGGCCGGTGACCAGGGCCAGGTCGGCGCGCAGCACGTGGGCGATGCGGTCGACCTGGCGGGCCAGGTCGGCGTAGGTCCAGTGCAGGCCGTCGCCCAGGATGGCGGTGCGCGCGCCCCAGCCGGCGGCAAGCGCGCCGTCCAACAGCGCACCGGCGCAGTTGAGCTGATCGGGAAAGTGCAACTGCTGCAAGGCCTGCAGTTCCGGCAGGTCGAAACGCAGTTCGGGCCAAAGCGCGGGCGGCGGCAAATGCTCGCGCGCGAACCCATCCTCGTAGGCGGACGGGCCAAGTGCTGCTGCGGTCGTTTTTGTCATGTTCGCCCCCAATGAAGCTCGAAGTGAAGCGGACAGATACTTTAGACCTAAACTATCGCGCCATCAAGCGCATTTTTCTGGCGAATTCAGGCGCACGATTAGGCGGGCGCAAAGTGGCGCCGCGCCACCTGTGTCTGTTGGGCAACCGCCGCCGAGACGGTCTCCAGCGCCTGCCTGAGCGCGGCCGCGTCCGGTTCGCGCACCGCCAGGGCGCGCAGCAATGCGGCGGCGCCATGCAGGCCGAGCGTCTGGCAGCCGGTTTGCAGGCGCTCGATGCGCATCCTGGCGGCCGGGGTGCCGTCGCCCAGCAGGGCCGGCAGCTCCAGCGCGGCGGCGTCCAGCTGGTTCTGGAAGCCAGCCAGGTAAGCCAGCAGGCGCTCGCCATTGATGCCGAGGCGCTGCATGGTCGCCGGCGGCGCTTCGGCGGCGCCGGCGTCGACCGCGGGCGCCGCGGGCGCCGACAGGCGCGCCAGGTGCTTGCGCACCTGTTCGGCGTCGAAAGGCTTGATGATGTAGCCGGCGGCGCCGGCCGCGCTGGCCGCCCCCACCACGTCGACCTCGTTGGCCGACGAGACCATGACGAAAGCGATCGATTTCAGGCCTGGGTCGGCCTTGACCCGCTGCAGCAGCTCCATGCCCGACAGGCGCGGCATGCGCAGGTCGCAAAAGCAGATCGCCGGACGCGCGCCGCCTTGCAGTTGTTCCCACGCCTCCTGGCCATCCTCGGCCTCGGCGATGTCGAAGGGACCCAGACTGTCGACCAGGTGCATCAGCACCATGCGCGACACCACGTCGTCGTCCACTACCAGTACGTTCATTACCATCTCCATTCGACGACTGGCCGGATCATGCCGATCCGGCCACAATGACAAACAATATACAACATCCGCTGCGACTTTAGCCTGGCGCCGGAGCGAATTCCTCCAGCAGGCGTTGCAGATCCGGCAAGCCGGCGTGAATGCGCGCCCATTCGCCGGCATCGGCGGCGATTTCAAGTTCGCCGCACAGGCGGTGCAGCTCGGGGGCTTCGAGATAGGCCGCGCTGCCCTTCATCCCGTGCAGCAGGCGGCCGGCGCTCTCGTGGTCGCGCGCCGCGATGGCGGCATCGAGGTCGGCGCGGCGCAGTGGCACATCGCTGGCGAAAGCGGCGCGCATGCGCAGCTTGAGGTCGCCGTCGGAACGCTGCACCGGCACCGGCGCCGGGCTGGGGAACACGCCGAACATGGCGTCGAGTTCGTGGGTGCTGGGCGCCGCCAGGGTTGGCACAGGCGGCGCCATCGCCGGCAGTGCGATGCCGCGCTGGAGCTGGCGCTCGATCGCCCGGCTCAGCTGGTAGTGCAGCGCCGCCTCGTCGATCGGCTTGGTCAGGAAGTCGTCCATGCCGCAGGCCAGGTAGCGGCTGCGGTCTTCCTCGCTGGCGTTGGCGGTCAGGGCGATGATCATCAATTCCTGGTCGCGCACCGGGGCATCGATCGGCCCGCCGGCGCGGATCAGGCGGGTGGCGCTGGCGCCGTCCATCTCGGGCATGCGCCCGTCCATCAGGATCAGGTCGTAGCGGGTGCGCGCGCAAGCCGCCACCGCCAGCAGGCCATTGTCGACGATCTCCACCTGGTGGCCCAAGTCGTCGAGCATCATGCGGATGATGATCTGGTTGGTCGGAAAGTCTTCGGCGCACAGCACGCGCAGGCGGTGGCTGTGCGGCTCGCGCGGCACGTGCGGCACCAGCGGGGGCGCCACGCCGTCCGGCAGCGGCAGCACCACCGCAAAGGTGCTGCCCACGCCTTCGGTGCTTTCGACGCTGATGGTGCCACCCATCAGGTCGACCAGCTGGCGGCAGATCGCCAGCCCCAGTCCGGTGCCGCCATAGCGGCGCGTGGTGGTGCTGTCGGCCTGCTCGAACTTCTGGAACAGGCGCTCGATGGCGTCCTGCGCGATGCCGATGCCGGTATCCTGCACGGCAAAGCGGATCAGGTTGAGCGAGCCGCGCCGCTCGACCCGCTCGACCCGCACCGTCACCTCGCCGTCGTTGGTGAACTTGAAGGCGTTGCCGACCAGGTTGACCAGCACCTGGCGCAGGCGGGTCGGGTCGCCCACCACGAACTGCGGCAGGTCGTCGGCCAGTTGCACCGAAAAGCCGACGCTGTAGGCCGCGGCCTGTTCCTCGAACAGGCTGACCACGTTCTGGATCATCGACGACAGCGCGAAGTCGATGTTCTCGATGGTCAGCTTGCCGGCCTCGATCTTGGAAAAGTCGAGCAGGTCGTTAATGATGGTCAGCAGCGACTGGGCATTGGCC
The DNA here is from genome assembly GCA_946479255.1 of uncultured Oxalobacteraceae bacterium. The sequence continues at coordinate 7,116 of CAMLFK010000066.1, read as the reverse complement.
TGGCCGCGCTCGATCTGCTCGCGGGTGCTCTCGGCCAGCTGATGGTCGCGCAGCGCAAAGCCGAGCATGCCGATCACCCCGGCCAGCGGGGTGCGCATCTCGTGGCTCATATTGGCCAGGAACTCGGACTTCTGGCGGGTCGCGTCTTCGGCCTTCTGCTTGGCCAGGCGCAGGCGCTCGTCGTTTTCCTGCAAGGCGCGGTTGGCCTGGGCCAGCTCCTCGGTATTCAAGCGCACCTGGCGCTCCTGCTCAAGCAGGCGGGCCTGGGTTTCTTCCAGCTCGCGGTAGGCGCGCGCGTTATCGAGCGCCACGGCGGCGTGCGCGGCCAGGGTCTGCAGCATGTCCAGGTGTACGCGCTGGTAGGCATTCATGATGGTGCTCTGCACGCACAGTACGCCCATCATGCGGTCCTTGACGATCAGCGGCACGTACATCATGGACACCGGCTCGGAGCGCGCGCTGCCGTCGATACGCCGCTCCGGCGCCACCGTCTCGCTTTGCGGCGCGCTCAGGTAATTCTCGTATTCGGTGTCGATATCGTTGATGAACACCTCGCGCCGGTGCTCCAGGCACCACACCGCGAACTGGTTCGGGTCGTCCAGGCTGCGGCTGTAGACGACGCTGCGCACGCCCTCGTCCATGGCGAACGGGAATTCGACCACGCGCCGGTCCTCGCGATAGAAGCCGATGCCGAACAGGCGTGCATCCATCAGGTGGTGCACGTGGCGGTACACGGTCTGCATGATGGTTTCCATGTCGAGCGTGGCGGTCAGTTCGCGCCCGATCTCGGACAGCACCGAGATGTTGCGGTGGGCCTGTTCGACGTTGACCTTCTGGCGCTCGACCTCCTCTTTCTGGCGCTCGGCGTCGGCGCGCCGCCGCTCGGCTTCGGCGCGCTGGTTGTCGGCGTCGCTGCGGCGCGCTTCCAGCTCACGCTTCTGGCGTTCCAGCAGGCGGTTCTGGTCTTCGATCTCGACGGTGCGCTGGCCGACCTGCAGCTCCAGCTGCTCCTTCTGGCGGCGCAGGCCGGACAGGCGCGCGCGGTAGGCCGCGCCGGCGCTGCCCAGCACCAGCGCCGCGACCAGGGTGCGGAACCACCAGGTCTTCCACCATGGCGGCAGGATGGTAATCGTCATGGACGCGCCGGTTGCGCCCCATACGCCATCCTTGTTGGCGGCGCGCACGCGGAAGGTGTAGGTGCCCGGATCGAGGTTGGTATAGGTGGCGAAGCGCTTGGAGGCGTCGGTGCTGACCCAGTGCCGGTCGAAGCCTTCGAGCTGATAAGAGAACAGGTTGCGCTGCGGCGCGGCGTAGTGCAGCGCGGCGAACTCCAGCGAGAACACCGAGTCGGCCGCGTCCAGGGTCAGCGCGGTGGTGTGCTCGACCGGCCGCTTGAGCAGGCTGGGGCGCTCCAGCTCGACCGGCCGGTTGAAGATCTGAAAGCCGGTGATGACCGCGCGCGGGGCGATCAGGTTGTCGCTGATGGCGCGCGGATTGAAGGCCGTCAAGCCATTGAAACCGCCGAAGTAGAGGGTGCCGTCGGCCGCGCGCAAGGCGGCGCCGTCGAAGTAAGCGCCTTCGATGGTGCCGTCGGCGGCAGTGTAGTTGCGCCAGCGGCCGGTGCGCGGCTCCAGCCGCGAGATGCCGGTATTGGTGCTGACCCACAGGTTGCCGTCGGCGTCTTCCAGCACGGCAGCGATGGCATCGTCGGCCAGTCCGTCGCGCACCGTGTAGCGCACGAAGCGCGCGCGGCCGTCGGCGTCCATGCTCATGCGGTTCAAGCCGCCGGCAGTGCCTACCCACAGGTTGCCGGCCCGGTCTTCCATCAGGAAGTGCACCTCGTCGTTGGACAGGCTGTGCGGGTCGTGCGGATCGTGGCGGAAGTGGCGGAACTTGCCGCTCTGGCGATCCAGCAGGTCGAGGCCGTCGAAAGTCCCGACCCACAAGCCCCCGTGGCGGTCTTCCAGCAGCGGGCGCACCACATTGTCGGCCAGGCTGGCGCTGTCGGCCGGATCGTGGCGGTAGGTGTGGGTGGCGCCGCTGGCCGGGTCGACCCGGTGCAGGCCGCCGCGCGAGGCCACCCACAGCATGCCCGCCTTATCGAAAAAGATATTGCGCACCGTGTTGCTGTCCGGGTCACCCCGGCCGAACACGTGGTTGGTAAAGCTTTTGCGCTGCGCGTCGAACCGCGCCACCCCGGCCAGGGTGCCGACCCATAGCCTGCCCGAGCGGTCGCGCGCGATCGCGGTGGCGGCGGCGCCAGGCAAACTGCCCGGGTTCCCGGGATCGTGCCGGTACCAGGTGGCGGTGCCGGTTTCCGGGTCCAGATAATTGAGGCCGTTGTTCGAACCGAGCCACAGCTTGCCCTGCGCGTCCTCGTCGATGGCGCGCACCTTGTTGTCGGACAGGCTGGACGGCACATCGACCGCGCGCACGATGCGGGCGAAGCCGCCGCTGTTCAGGTCGACCCGGCTCACGCCCGCGTACCAGGTGCCGACCCAGAAGGTGCCGACGCGGTCGCGGTAAAGCGCGGAAATCTGGTTGTCCGCCACACTGTGCTTGTCGCCCGCCACGTGGCGGTAGTTGGCAAAGCGGCTGGACGCTTCCTGCCAGCGGTACAGGCCCTCGTTGTTACTGCCGGCCCAGATGTTACGGTCGGCGTCCTGGTACAGGACCGTGATCTGGGTCAGCGGCAGGCCTTCGGCGGCGCCGAGGCGGCGGCGCTGGTCGGCCAGGCTGCCGACCTTCCAGGTCTCCAGGCCGGCCAGGCTGCCGATCCACAGGGTGTCGCTGCTATCGATCAGCAGCGAATGGATCGCGTCGTAACGCTTATCAAGGCCATGCGCCGGGTGGTGGGCAAAGCCGGCCGCCGCGCCCTGGCCCTGGCACAGGCTGTCCAGGCCGGCGGCAGTGCCGATCCATACGCAGCCGTTGGCATCGACCGCCAGCGCATTGACCTGGTCGCTGGACAGGCTGGCGGGGTCGCCGGCCTTGTGGTGCCAGAAGCGGAAGCGCCGGGTCGTCATGTCGAAATGCTGCAAGCCGTCGCTGGTGGCCAGCCACAGTCCATCCTTGTCGTCGGCGGCGATGGCCCGCACATGGCGGTTGCCGTTGCCGCGCCGCCCAGGCTCGTTGGGCAGGAAATGGGTGAACGACTGGGTCAGCGGATCGAAGCGGTCCAGGCCCCCGTCGGTACCGATCCACAATCGCCCGAGGCGGTCCACATGCAGCACGCGCACCCAGTTGTTCACCAGGCTGCGCGGGTCGTTGACCAGGTTGCGGTAGGTGGTAACGCGGTAGCCGTCGAAACGCGACAGGCCGGCCTGGCTGCCGAACCACATGAAGCCGTCGCTGTCCTGCGCCACCGCCAGCACCGACTCCTGCGCCAGACCCTGCTCCACGCTGAGCTGCTCGAAACGCAGGGTGCGCGCAGGCGCGGCCTGGCTGGCGCCATAGGGCAGCCAGCAGAGGATCGTCAGCAGCAGCGGCAGCAGCCGGGATGCCAGGTGGGCGAAGAATGCGCGGTTCAAGATCACGTCAGGCCGATGCTCCCGACAGTTCGGCGGGGTGCGGCGCTCCCCTTCTGTGCTTGTGATGTCATGCCCTTGCCCCTAGTCGCCGAAGAAGGCCAGCACGTCGCTCTTGCGCGCGTGGGTGTCGCGTTTGCCGAGCGCGATCAGTTCGCAGGTATAGCTCGATTCGAACAACAGGTAGGACGCCAGCGCCGAGCCGCGCGACTCGGTCGCGCCTATCCCCGAGAGCATGGTGCGGATCGGCGCCGGCAGGCTGCGCACATGGCGCGCGGCGATGCCGTCGAGCCGTTCGGAAGGCGCGATGACCAGCAGCTCGACAGGTTTCAAGGGTGTCTTTTCCAGATGCTCGCGCGGCAGCAGCGACAGGGTCAGGTTGATGCGGTTGAGGCGCTCGATGTCGACCGCCAGGCTGTCGAGGAAGATCGAGGACATGGCGTGGCCGGCGATCTGCGCCAGGCTCGGGTAGCGCGCCTGGCCGCCCTCGCGCGGCGGCTCGGACAGGCGCCCCGCGCCCACCACCAGCACCTTGGACGCGCCCAGGTGGATGGCCGGCGAGATCGGCGCCAACTGGCGCATCGAGCCGTCGCCGCAGTAGTCGCGGCGCCCGCTCAGGTACAGGGGCACGGCCGGGAAAATAAAGGGAATGGCCGAAGAAGCGAGCAAGTGCTCGACGCCGATCTGGTCTTGCAGGGCGATGCGCTGCATGCGCACCCATGGTTCGATCTCGGCGGCGGTCTGATAAAAGGTGATGTGGTTACCGGCGGTATACGAGGACGCGGTGACCGCAAGCGCATGCAGCAGGCCGTCGGACAGGGCTGCGTCCAGGCGCGGCAGGTCGAGCATGCGGTGCAGCAGGCCGGCCAGCGGGGTATTGTCGAGCAGGGAAGCGGGCGGCGCGGCGCGCCATTTGCGCAGCAGCCAGCCGAACGACAGCAGCGACAGCCAGCGCGCGCCCGAGCGCAGCACGCCGAGCGAATCGGCGCGGTAGACCTCGTCGACGCGGAAGTTTTCCCACACGTCGAGCAGCTTTTGTACGCCTTCGCTAAAATTATCGGCGCGGCAAGCCAGCGCGGTGGCGTTAATCGCCCCGGCCGAGGTGCCGCAGATAATGTCGAAGGGATTGCGCGCGGGACGCCAGCCGGCCTCCCACAGGATCTGGGAGATCGCCTGCAGCACGCCGACCTGGTATGCCGCCCTCGCGCCACCCCCGGTCAGGATCAAGCCTGTCTTTTGTTCTATTCCCATCCCGCAAGGTTATCAGGCTCTTCAGGGTTGCGGCAATCAAAGTTGCAGGTTTTATATTTAGTGGCAAATTAGCCGCAGCGGACTCGGCAGTGTAAGGACAGCCTCAATCGCCCTTGGCAACGCCCTCGCGGCGCGGGTCGGCCCCACCGAACCAGTAGGGTTCGCCGTGAATCATGATGCGCTGCACCCCGTGCAGGCCGGAATTCATGTCGCCGCTGCGCAGCTGGTGGCCGCGCGCCTTGAGCACATCCTGGGTGGCGAGCGGAAAGCGCCCTGCTTCCAGTTCGGTCGGCCCGTTGCGGCTGCCGAAATGCGGCATGCTGATCGCCTGCTGCACGTTCATGCCCCAGTCGAGCACCCCGACCAGGGTCTTGGCCACGTAGTTGATGATGGCCGGACCGCCCGGGGACCCCACGGCCAGCACCAGCTTGCGGCTGTCGCGCTCGAACACGATGGTGGGCGACATGGCGCTGCGCGGGCGCTTGCCGGCCTGGACCCGGTTGGCGATCGGCCCGGCCGCATCCGCCGAATCGAAGGAAAAGTCGGTCAGCTGATTGTTCAGGATGAAGCCGCCGACCATCTGGCGCGAGCCAAAGGCGTCTTCCACGGTAGTAGTCATCGACAGGCCGGCCCCCTTGGCATCGACCACCACCAGGTGCGAGGTGGATGGGGTCTCGATGGCGTTGTCCATGCCCCACGCGACTTCCATCCCGGGCGGCTTGCCGGCCGGGGCCACGCCCATCGATTTGGCGCCGATCAGCGCGGCGCGGCTGGCGAGGTAGGTCTTGTCGATCAGGCTGTCGACCCCGCGCCCCGGCAGCGGCACGAAGTCGGTGTCGGCCGCGTAGCGGTTGCGGTCCGCATAGGCCAGCCGGCCGGCTTCGGAGAACAAATGCACGGCTTCGGCGCCCGGCACGCCATCGCTTGGGGCCAGGGCGCGCAGGTCGCGCGTCTCCAGGATGCCCAGCATCTGGGCCACGGCGATGCCGCCCGAGGACGGCGGCGGCATGCCGCACACGGTGTACTGGCGATAGTCGCTGCACACCGGAGTGCGCTGGCGCGGCTGGTAGCCGGCGATATCCCCGGCGCTGAGCAGGCCCGGATTGGTGGGGTGAGACTTGACCTTGGCGGCGATGGCGCGCGCGATCCGGCCGGTGTAGAAAGCCTGGGCGCCGTCCTTGGCGATCTCGCGCAGCGTGGCCGCCAGCGCCGGGTTCTTGAGCAGGTGGCCGACCGGGTGCGGCTCGCCGCCGGCGTCGTAAAAATAGGCCGCGGCGGCGGGATCCGCGCGCAGGTGCGGGTCGCGCTTGAGCAGGCCGTGCAGGCGGCCGCTGACCGCAAAGCCCTTGTCGCACAGGGTGATGGCCGGTTCGAACAGGGTCCGCCACGGCAGCTTGCCGTGCTGTTTGTGCGCCAGTTCCAGCATGCGCAGCACGCCCGGTGCGCCGACCGAGCGCCCGCCCACCACGCCGACCGTGCGCGAGACCGGGCTGCCGTCGGCGTTCTGGAACAGGCGCTCATCGGCGGCGGCGGGCGCGGTTTCGCGGCCGTCGAAAGCCTGGACCCTGCGGCCGTCGTAGTGCATCAGGAAGCCGCCGCCGCCGATGCCGGAGGACTGCGGTTCGACCAGGGTGAGCACCAGCTGGACGGCGATGGCGGCGTCGATCGCGCTGCCGCCCTTTTTCAGGATCTGGTAGCCCGCTTCGACCGCCAGCGGGTTGGCCGCGGCGACCATGAATTTCTTGGAGGCCCAGCCGGCCTTGTCCTGGTAAGCGATGCCGGCTTCGGGCGCGCGCTGGGCGCTGTCCTGGGCGCTGGCCGCCGGTATGAGTAAAACTGCGGCGAGAACGCCGGCCAGCGCGGTCAATGTGGGTGAGGCCATCTACAACTCCGGTGCATCGGCAAACGAAGAGCGCGCAGCACAGGCCGCGCGCCCAGGATCAGCAATAAATCAGCAATAAATCAGCAATCCTACAGGAAATGCTTTATTTCGGTTGCATGCGGATCGCGCCGTCCAGGCGGATCGATTCGCCGTTGAGCATGGTGTTTTCGATGATCGCCTTGGCCAGATGGGCATATTCGGCGGGACGGCCCAGCCGCTGGGGGAAAGGCACCATGTTGCCAAGCGCATCGCGCACTTCGGCCGGCATGCCCATCAGCATCGGTGTCTCAAAAATGCCCGGCGCAATCGTCATGACGCGCACGCCGGTGCGGGCCAGGTCGCGCGCCATCGGCAGGGTCATGCCGACCACGGCGGCTTTGGAGGCGGCGTAGGCCACCTGCCCGATCTGGCCGTCGTAGGCCGCCACCGAAGCGGTATTGATGATGACGCCGCGCT
>CAMLFK010000065.1 GCA_946479255.1 uncultured Oxalobacteraceae bacterium | reverse complement strand
AGCGGGGGCCGCAAGCGGGAGCCGCAAGCGGGAGCCGCAAGCGGGAGCCGCAAGCGGGGGCCGCAGACATCAACTTGGGGACAGTTGACGACATTTCAATTGCTGACCTCGCATCATCAGTCTGGCATACTGCCGCGCCCGCCTGGCGCGCAACGCCACAAGGCCGGTCTAAGCCGGCCTTGTTCGAACTACTATCATGCGCCCGGTGGGTGGTTCACCGGGAATACCTTACAGCCCCGGCCTCAGGCCTTTAGCATCAGCTATTGTTTTCTTTGTTGCTGGCTGGCGCGGCGCCAAACAGCGCAGCGACCAGTGGGTCACGGGTGACCGGGCTGCGGTTGACGCGGATGGCGTAATGGGTGTCGTCAGCCAGGATATGGAAATGCCGGCCGGTGCCTGCCATGCTCTGCTCGCGCAGGCCTGGACGTTCCTTGCGGGGCGCCGCGCCTTCGCGCTTTGGCTGCACAATGGCGGCCAGGAAGGCTTTGACCCGTTCAGGGTCGGGCGAAATCTGGTACACCGCCTTGCCGAGGTAGGTGGCGGTACCCTCGATGTAACGGGCCAGTTCGATCACGCCGGCTTCGCGCAGGTCGCGAATGTATTTACGGGCGCCCGATGGCGAGAACTTGAGGAACCACGCGATTTCATCGGCAAGCATTTCGTGCGTCGACAATTCACCAATCAGCTTCTGCATGTTTTCGATACGGCGCTGGGTTGCCGAAGTGGAACGCACACGCTCGATCGGCGCCATCGAAATGGGGGCGCGTTCCGCAGGCTGAGGGGCGACGCGCTCGATCAGCGAGGAGTTGGTCGAGTTGTGTTTTCCGGTCACTTCGTTCTGTGCGGAATTGTTGTTCTGATTTGTCGTTGCTTGCATGTTGAATACTCCATGAAAGAGATAGCCACTAGTTCGGTCACCGCATGTCCTCGTTTGACAGCCTGACAACACGTCGGTTCCGTACAACTGGCGTCCAGAATGCCTGCGCTAGATCAACTGGTCTGTGCGCCATCGAACATTTCCAGCAACTAACTGCCACTAGTCATTAAATCCATGGCCGCCGCCGCGTCGGCAGCCTCTGCAGTGTGCGTTCCCGTACGGAGAGCCAAGGTATTGACGATTACTCTGGCCCGGTCTGCGCGATTTCTCGCGAGGACGGTTTGCCTGATGTCCGTCCCAGGCTCCGACAAATACTTAGAAGGAAAACACCATGAAAACCACTATCCTGGCAGCAGCACTGGCCATCGCCAGCCTGACCGCATGCGAAAAGACCACCGTTAACCCACCGCCAACCGTGGTGACCCCGACCGTCGAAGTACCGACCGCGGCCCCGGCCCCATCGACCGTTGCGGTGCCGGTGCCAGTACCGGGCCCGGCAGGACCAGCCGGCGCCCCGGGCGAACCCGGCCAGAAAGGCGAAACCGGCGAGCCAGGCAAGCCAGGCGAAACCGTGCTGGTCGTTCCAGAGCCCGCCAAGTAGACCACAGTCTTGCCCGAAAGAGTAACAAAAAATGCAACATTGTGTATCAACAATTGCTCTTTGCGGCGGTCCACGCCCGGCGCGAAGAGCAATTTAAGCTGTAAAGGCACGCTCACATCACCGTTCGTTGTAACAATCGGACGGCAAGCACAGATGAGCGGCAGAGCGTGCAGAACTGCTGAACTCCCAACCGTGATCCTTAGTCGAACATCCCTGCAAGCCATGCAAGCGATGTCCACACTCATTAACAATTGGGAGTTCCCTGTGAATAATACGAAGAAGATAGTTGTCTCGATGGCGTTCCTATGTTGCTCAGTTTCATCGATGGCCCAGAACATCAATCCCTCCTGGTATGTCCAGCCCAGCGTCAACGGCTTCCGTCCCGATGACAAGTACGGGATCGACCAGACCGAATGGGGCGTTGGCATCAAGGTAGGCAAACCGCTGCATCCGATGTGGGACGTGCAGATGGGCCTGACCCATGCGCGCGCCGATCAGGGCGCGGCCGACCTCCGCCAGAGCCTGCTGGGCGCGGACGCCCTGCTGATGATGTCGCGTCAGCGCTTCCGCCCTTTCCTGCTGGCCGGTGCCGGCGCCCTGCACGACAGGTTCATCACGCCGCTGGGCCGGATCAGCCGGGGGGCGCCCTACGTCAACGCCGGCATCGGCTTTCAGCTCGACTTGACCAAGCGCTGGTCGATGCAGGCCGACCTGCGCGCGGTGCGCGCCAATCTGCGCGACGAGGCCCGTTTCGGCTTTAGCCACAGTACCAACAAATACCTGACGGTCGGCCTGAACTACGCCCTGAGCCCGCCAATGGCGCCGCCGCCGCCGCCGCGCCCGGTGGAGCCGCCTCCGGCCGCGGTCACGCCACCACCACCTCCACCGCCGCCGCCACCACCGCCGGCGCGTTTCGAGAAAGTCACGCTGTCGGCCACCGAGCTGTTTGCCTTCAACAGCGCCACGCTCACCATGCCGCAACCGCGTCTGGACGAGATCGCCGCGGCGCTGACGGCGGCCCCCAGCATTACCGATGTCGACATCACCGGCTATGCCGACCGGCTTGGCTCGGACGCGTACAACCTGAAACTGTCCGAGGAGCGCGCCAACGCCGTGCGCGACTACCTGACCGGCAAGGGCATCGCGCCGGAGCGGCTCAAAGCCTATGGCAAGGGCGAAGCGACCCCCGTGGTCACCTGCAACAACCGCAAGCGCGCCGAGCTGATCAAGTGTCTCGAGCCGAACCGCCGCGTCGAGGTCGAGCAGATCACCGTGGAGCGCCGCGTGGAATAGCGCAGTAAAGGTAGCAATGCGGGGCAGCAATGCGTGCGCCTGGCCTGGCCGGACGCGCTTTCCGGCCCATCCCCCTGTGGGCGAGCCACCGTACTGGGGGAGTATGTCGCTGGTTGAACTTATCGTGCGTAACAATGTCTAAAAGTGAGTAGTTAATCATGCGATTCTCAACCAGCCGGGGAAATCTCGACATGCTGCTCGCCCACCGCATTTGGCTAGAAGCCAACAGTGAGCAGTGCGCATACTTCGCGCGCGCAGCCGGGACGGCGCGGCGAGTCTGGAATTGGGCGCTGGCCGAATGGCAGCAGCAAACGGCTGCCGGGCAGCGCCCCCAGGCGATGAAGCTGAAGAAGCAGTTCAATGCGCTGAAATACAAGCATCCGGACTGGCTTGATGCCGACGGACAGCCGTGGCTGCGCACCGTTCACCGCGATGCTCATGCACAGCCTTTCGCCAACCTGGCCAAGGCATGGAATCGCTATTTCTCAGCGCTACGCGACGGCATTCCGGCGCATCCGCCGGTGTTCAAGAAAAAGGGGCGCTGCCGTGACAGCTTTTACGTTGCCAATGACAAACTTCGCGTGGAAGGCATGGTCGTGGTCTTGCCGAAAGTGGGACGCGTCGACCTGAGCGAAATATTGCGTTGGCCCGGCCGCATCATCGGCGCGAGCGTATGCCGGCGGGCGGCCCATTGGTTCCTGTCGCTTCAGGTTGAAGTACCCGACGAGGTGGCGTATCTGTCACGCAACGCCGACGGCATCACTGGTGTCGACCTTGGCCTCTCGTCCGCGGCCACGCTGTCCAGCGGCGAGAAAATCAATGCGCCACGCCCATTGAAAGCGGCGCTGCGGCGGCTACGCATCCGTTCACGCCGCCAGTCGCGCAAGCGGGAGTCTGCCAAGATCGCCGCCGGCTTCAATGGTGGTATGCCGAAGGGCACGCGACTGCCAGTGTCGGCCAACACGAACAGGGGAAATCGTGCAATCGCACGCCTGCATGCGCGCATTGCCAACGTGCGCGCCGACTTTACGCACAAACTGACGACCCAACTCTGCCGCGAAAACCAAGCGGTCGTGATCGAGGACCTGAATGTGCGGGGCATGCTGGCCAATGGACGGCTGGCCAGGGCCATCTCCGATGTCGGCTTTTACGAGGTGCGCCGCCAGCTCACGTACAAGGCGCTGCGCTACGGCACCAAGCTAATGTTTGCCGATCGTTGGTATCCATCAAGCAAGCTTTGCTCGGCATGCGGTGAACGATATGCGGGCCTTACCTTGTCCGAGCGTACCTGGAGCTGCGCCGCATGCGGCACACACCACGACCGCGATGTGAACGCGGCAGTCAATTTACAAAGGCTCGCAACCTGCGCCGCGCCTGCGGTGCATTCTGCGCTACCCGTGGCGAGACCTGCGGCAACGCCGGTCACTCTTGCCGGTGTATTGCCGGCGGGAGGCGGGAAAGTCACGCCTGTCAGGTACGAGAACGGTCTGCAAGACGGCTCGGGGCAGGAAGAGAACAGTGTGCACATTTACGCACGTTTTTGATAGCAGGACGTATGCTTGGAAACGAAGAGAAATGGCAGCCGTTTACCACGCGGCTGGTCACGGTCATGAAATGCGCCGCCACCGAGTGGCTGGCGCACCGCGCCGCCAGCAAGGGCGCGGCACTGGCCTTCTACACCCTGTTTTCCATCGCCCCCATCCTGGTGCTGGTGATCGCCATCGCCGGCTTCTTCTATGGCGCCGAGGCGGCCCAGGGCCGCTTGCTGGACGAGCTGCAGGGCCTGGTCGGCAAGCAAGGCGCCGAAGCCATCAACCTGGTCCTGGCCGGTGCGCAGCATAAAGAAAGCGGCTTCTGGGCCACGGTGATCGCCACCGCCCTGCTGCTGGTCGGCGCGACCACGGCCTTTGCCGAACTCAAAGATAGCCTGGACGAAATCTGGAACGTGCCGGCGCCCAAGGATGCGGGCTGGTGGGAGACCGTCCGTACCCGCCTGCTGTCATTCGGCCTGGTGCTGGTACTCGCCTTCCTGCTGATGGTGTCGCTGGTGGTCAGCGCGGCGCTGGCGGTGGTCGAGAATTTCCTGGGCGGTCTGTGGAAAGATGCGGCCGTGATCCTCTCGTGGATCGCGTGGGCCATCAGCTTCTTCGTGATCGCCACCCTGTTCGCCGTCATCTATAAGCTACTGCCGCGCATCAAACTGTCCTGGCATGACGTGATTATCGGCGCCGTCGGCACCGCCATCATGTTCACCTTGGGGAAGTTCCTGATCGGCCTGTACATCGGTAACAGCGGCGTGGCCAGCAGCTTCGGCGCGGCCGGCTCCATGATTGCCCTGCTGCTGTGGGTGTACTACTCGGCGCAGATCTTTTTCTTCGGCGCCGAATTCGCCCGCCAGTATGCGCTGCAGCTGGGCAGCTTGAAGAATAAGCCGGATGAGGAAACCGGCAACACCAAGGTGTCGAAGATTCGCTGACTGAGTTGCCGGTGCATTGCCGGGAGCTACTCTCCCAGCAATTCCGCCAGCACTTCCATGCCTTCCACGCGCTCGGCCACGACCTTGATGATCACCACCACCGGCACGCCGAGCAGCAAGCCCCACATGCCCCACAGCCAGCCCCAGAACAGCAGGCTGACGAACACGGCGGTCGGGTTCATCTTGGCGATCCGCCCTGTCATCCAGGTGGCGATCACGGTACCGACCAGGGTGGCGATGGCCAGCGATGAACCGGTCACCAGCAGCACCATGCGCAGGGACTCGAATTGCATGAAGGCCGCCAGGCCGGTGGCGACGGTGATCAGCAGCGGACCAAAATACGGAATGACGTGCATCAGGCCGGCAAAAACCGCCCAGGCGCCGGCATTTTCCAGGCCGATCGCGCGCAAGGCCACCCACATCAGCAAGGACAGCAGCAGATTGGTCACCAGCAGCATGAACATATAGTTCTGGATCGAGGTGTTGATGTCGTCCAGGATGTGCACGGTGACTTTCTTGCGGCTGAGAGAAGGCCCGGTCAATTTGACCAGCTTGCGCTTGAACGTGTCCCCGGCCAGCAGCAGGAAAAACACCAGGAACACCACCATGGTGGCCTGGGTGGCGAAGCTCATCAGCCCCATCGATCCGGCCAGCACCCAGTCCATGACACGGATGCTGCTGCCCGCCGCCGGTGTCTGGGCGCGGCGCCGTTTAGCGTCGCCGCCGACCGACGACGTGGCCTGCTCGATCTGGGCCGCGGCCGCTTGCACCTGGGCGATGGTGCTGGGCTGGCCATCACCGGCATTGCTCAGCACCCGCGTCACTTTTTGGGTGATGCGCGGCAGCTCGTCGATGATGTTGAAGAACTGGTTATGCACCCGGTCGGCCACCCCGGCCATCAGCACCAGCATGGCCACGGTGACGAGCGTGGCACCGATGGCGCGCTTGATGTAGATGCGTTCGAGCCACAGCACCAGCGGATTCAGGGTATAAGCGAGGAAGATGCCAAGCAGAAGCGGCACCATGAATTTTTGCGACCATTGCAGCGCCCAGACGAAGGCGACCGTGGCGATGATTCCCAGCGACAGGCCGCGCGCGTTGACGTGTACCGGAATACGCAAGCCGGGATTGGTGGGAGTGGCCGTTGGATCGGCGGGGTCTGGCGGCGGCGCCAGCACGGGCGCGACAGGACTGTCGGCTTGGAGGGGGTCGGGGACTGGTGCGGTTCCTGGTTCGGCGAGCTGCATGTAATTCTCTTTTACGTCAGTCTATTGCGTCTGTCTTTTACTCGAACGTCTACGTCGCGCGTGTACGTGAGTCTCTTATTATTGGTGTCTCGCGGTGCTTCTTCAAATAGTCCAGTGGCGAAAGTGGCGATCCAGAAAAAAGGCCGGCCATGCAGGCCGGCCCTTGACGGTCCGCCTGCGGAATTACTTCACACGCACGTCGTTCTTGACCGAGCTTACACCTTTGACGCCACGAGCGATGGTGGCTGCCTTCTGCGCGTCGGCTGGATCGGCTACGAAGCCCGACAGTTGCACGTCGCCCTTGAAGGTTTCAACGTTGATCTCGGTGGCTTTGACGGTTGGGTCAGCGGCCAGCGAGGCTTTCACTTTCGCGGTGATCACGGTGTCGTCGATGTACTCACCGGTACCTTCGCGGGTGTCGGTGGATGCGCAGCCGCCCAAGGCAAGCAGGGAAGCGGCGAACAGGACGGTCGAGAGACGTTGAGCGATTTTCATGGTGGACTCCTATTAGTTAAACACATGGATGCAGCGCGATACACGCTGGTGGTACGGGCAAGACAAACTTCTTATTGTTACTGCACACTGCTACTACTGAACTTCAAATCGATAAGGCGGCCTAGTGATCGAACTGGGTCTTGGCCGATGCCACGCAACTGTCCTTGGCGGCCCCGGCAAAGGCATTGCATTTTTCCATGGCGACCTTGTACTGGGCGCTGCGCTTGTCTTCGCGCGCATCGTTGCGCGCCTCGATGGCTTTCTTGTCGGCGGTGGCGTCGGCGCGGGTGGCAACCAGGGTGGCCTTGGCCTGGCTGATGCACACATCCTTGTCGTTGCCGGTCAAGGCTGCGCATTTGACCTTGTCGCGCGCAAAAACCGCGTCGGCAATTCTCATGCGTGCCTGGGTGTAGGACTTGAGCGTGTTGCGGTAATAGGCTTCCGCTTCCTGCTCGGTGCGGATGCGCGCCGTCTTGGCTTCGGCCACGCACAGGTCTTTCGGATTACCGGCGATCGCATCGCACTGGGCGCGCGCCGCCTTGTAGGTCAGCGCCGCCTGATCCTTCGCCTGCACATAGGCCGCCTTTGCTTCGGCGCTTGGACCTGCTGCCTGGGCCGCAGCGCTGCACAGCAGTGCCAGGCCGGCGATGCATGCTGCCCTTGCTGTTCCGATCGGATACGTCATGGGTATCTCCCTTATTCAATGTTGCGGCACCGACCTAGCCCAGTGTCCGGCCGGAACACATCAAGGTGTGCCCTTGCCCACCGTTTTACGTGAACACCTCTGCCTCTTCTGTTCGGTGCCGAACACTAGCGTTGCATTTGTGCGAAACAGGCAGGATTTGAAGCAGGCTCAAGCAACCCTGATCCGCGTGCGGCACCGCACAGACCGAGTGGGTATTGGTGATTATTCTGGACCTACACATCTTGCTAAGGAGAACAACATGAAGTCGACTAGCACACTCGCAGCGATCGTCATCGCCAGCGGCGTCCTGCTCAGCGGCTGCGCCAGCAACAGCTCGCAACCGTACGACAACGGTAACAACACCAGCTACAACAGTTCGTCCAACATGGGATACGGCACCATCGATTCCATCCAGGTGACGCGCACCAGTGGCCAGACCAAGGGGACCGGCGCGGTGATCGGCGGCGTGGTTGGCGCGCTGGTCGGCAACCAGGTCGGTAGCGGCAGCGGCCGCACCGCCGCCACGGTGGCCGGCGCGGTGGGCGGCGCAGCGATCGGCAACAGCGTCGAAGCGAACCGCGCAGCCAACAACGGCCAGGACATGTATCAGATCAGCGTGCGCCTGGACAATGGTGACTACCGCACCGTGGTGCAGGACAGCGTGTATGACCTGCGCGTCGGCAACCGGGTGCGCGTGGTCGACGGCCGGGTCTATCGCTACTAAGCCGCTGGCGAACCAGGCTGGCGCAGCAGCAACCGGCGCCTCGTGCGCCGGTTTTTCATTGTGCCCACGGCGAGCACCATGTTGTTCGAACTATCGCCTTAATTCGAGCTGTCCCTTTGTAGCCCCCTTGTTGACCATGAAGGAGAACTGCCATGCGATCGATTGCATCCCTGCTCGTTCCCGCCGCTTGGGTTGCGCTGGCCTTGCCGCCGCTTGGACCGGCGCAGGCGCAAACCGCTGAAGTACCGCCGCCCGTGTCCAGCGACCAGAATGTGCCGCCCGCCACCGCGCGCAAGCAAGCCGCCGAAATCGCCGCCGGCGATCCGCTCCGCTGGAGCCGCGAAGACAGCGACAGCGCGGCACGCATGAAAACCTTGCGCAAGGAGACCGCCGCGGCCCTGCAGGAATCCTTGGGTAATTGCCGCACCGTGCCGAAAGCCGAACGCGCCGCTTGCACGAAAGAGGCGCGCGATATCTATCGGCAGGAGATGGCGGGATTGCGTGCGCGTTTGGCCGCGGGACAGTAGTTGGCTGATCACACGTGCCATGGGCCCGCCCCGCCCTTCAAGTCACCTGCCGTTCGTGCTTCGGCGGCAAGTCGTGCACGACGACGGCGGTGTCTTCGGCCACCAGGCGCAGCCAGCCTGCGTGCCGCAGGACGCGCATGGCATCTTTGTAGCCAAGATCCCAGCGCCATTCGAGCGAGCCGCGGGAGAAATTGATGTCCTTCGATGCCATGTGCCAGTCCGTGGCCGTGTACGGCACGCGCACAATGTGCATGGTCGAATCGCAGCCGAGCGCCATGAGTTCCTGGTCATCCTCGGGCGTGCGCGACTCGGCCGGCAGGCGCGCGTACAGGTCGCGCAGCTTGCGCTGCAAGGCATGGGTGGTGACGTAGTCGTCGATATGGCGCTGCGAACGCGAGGCATAGGTCACGTCCTTCATGCGCGTACGCACTTCGTCGAGCGTGGTCGGGTCTTCGCCGGTGGCGCTCCACAGGTCGACCATGAAACACAGGGTATCGCCCCCATGCAATTCGTTCAGCACGGATTCCAGGGGCGTGTTCGAGTACATGCCGCCGTCCCAGTACAACTCGTCTTCGATACGCACCGGCGGAAAACCGGGCGGCAGGCTGCAGCTGGCACGCACATGCTCGGCGTTGAGCTTGCCGGTGCGGCTGTCGAAATGCGCCAGCTCGCCGCTGCGCACATTGACTGCGTTCACCGTCAGGCGCATGCCGCCTTCGGCATTGAGATAGTCGAAGTCGACCAGCTGGTGCAAGGTCGATGCCAGGCCGGAGGTATCGTAGAACGAGGCTTGTTCCGGCGGCACCGGCCAACCCAGTGCAAAGCCGCTGAAGTAGCGCGGCGAAAAGAAACCCGGCGCCCCCTGGAACACGGTATCGACCGTATTGAACCAGATGGCGGACTGGCGCTGCAGGTCGCTCACCCGGTCCATGTCGATCAGGTCCGGATGGGCCACCTGCTCCCAGAAGGCCCGCAAGCGATGCAGGCGCACGGTCGGTTCGTTGCCGGCGATGATGGCACCATTGATGGCGCCGATCGAGGTGCCGACTATCCAGTCGGGAATCAGATGGTGTTCGTGCAGGGCCTGATAGACGCCGGCCTGGTAGGCACCCAGCGCGCCGCCACCCTGCAATACCAGCACGATGCGCAGATCATGCGGATTGAGTCTGTTTATGAGTGTCATGGGGAAATCGAGTGTGCTCATGAGCGCCGATGAAGGCGCTGCAGACGCGGACTATTGATAAGGAACCAGGATCAAAAAGACGGCGCCGAATCGTGAGATTGCGACGCCGCTCAAGCCCCACCATATCTTGCCATTCTTATTGCATGGCCAGGTTCGCCTGCCTGGCATTCCTAAGATATTAGACACCGTGCGTGCGAGGTACGGAACGTCGGTGCGGAACTTCAGTGCGGCGTTTGACTGTACTGCGACTGATTGCGCCGGTGCTGGACATACATGGCGACGCCTGCTGCGGCGAGCGCCACGCCCACTGCCGGCTTGACCAGCCGGCGCCGGCGCAGAATACCCAAGATGGAGAGCGCATACGGCATCATCGAAGCGACATTGAGGCCGGTTGGACGCAAGATGGAGTCGACCCGCGTGCGCACCGCCCAGGTAGCGTGGTCGATCGCGTTGTGAAACAGCGCTTCCGGCCGTGCGCCCTGCTTGATCGCCGACTTGGCGCTCACGATGTTCCCGCGATGGAACTCCGCCTGGCGAAGCAGGCGCGACTTGCGTTCGGCCAGGGACTCTTCTTTGTCCTCGCCGTTGCCAATGCGCTTGTGCTCGTCTTTCTTGTCGAGCCCAACGATACTTGTGCTATCCATTCTTGTTCTCCCTCTCGTTAGCCGCCATTACAGCAGCATGTCCTTGTCGTGCTTGAGCTCGTTCATGGTGGCGGGGAATGCCAGCTTGTTTTCCTTCAGCATAGCTTTACCCTTGAACACCAGCGCGGCACCCGCGACCAGGAATACGCCAAACATCACCAGCAGGATCTTCCAGCCCATCGCCTCCCATGCCAGCGCCACGATGACCGCGGTCCCGTAGGCCAGCGCGAAAAAGCTGCACACCACCGCCAGCGCGAATATCGCCAGCAGCTCAATGACGTGGTTGCGGACTTCGGACAGCTCGACCGCGGCCAGTTCGACGCGCGAGACGAGCAGCCCGAAGACGTTCTTCGCCAGTCCGGTGATGCCGCTCAGGAGGCCGGGGCCATGTACTGCAGCAGTTGAATGGTCCATGGCTACCTCCGGCGTGTTTATTTGCGGCCCAGGATCACACCGACCAGCAGGCCGACGCCGGCGGCGGCGGCGATGGTGCGCCATGGGTTGTCCTTAACATAGACATCAGCCGTTTGCGCCAGTTCCTTACCCTTGACCAGAGCTTGACCTTGCACCTGGCCGGCCTTGCCCAGCGCCACGTCGAGCATTTCCATGCCGCGCTTGCGCAGGTCTTCCGCCTTTTCGCCGGACAGGGCCGCTGCCGCCGACAGCAGCGACTGGGCATCCTTGACCAGGGTTTTGACGTCCGTTTGCACGTTGCTGATCTGGCTGTTGAGCGCGGAAGCGGAACCGTTGGTGCGGGTGGTGGTGGTGTTGGTGTTGGTGTCCATCATGATGCTCTCCTTGGTGGGGTTGAAACGCCGTGCTTGTTTAAAGTTGGGTATTACTCATACAGCTGCTGCATCAGGCCGGCCTGCGCGAGGCTTACTTCTCCATCAGATCGCGCATATCGTCGGCATGTTCCTCTTCGTCGGCCATGATTTTCACCAGCAGCTGACGGGTGGTCGGATCGCGGTCGCCGATCGCGGCGATCATCTGGCGGTAGGACTCGATCGCCACGCGCTCGGCGATCAGGTTGGCGCGCACCATGGCCTGCACATCGTCCGATTCGTCGTACTCGGCATGGCTGCGCGCCATCAGCGTGGCCGGGTTGAAGTTGGGCGAGCCGTTCAACTGCACGATGCGCTCGGCCAGCCAGTCGGCGTGGTCCTGCTCTTCCTTGGCGTGTTCGAGGAACTCGTCCTTGACCAGGCCGTTGGCGCGCCCGCTGACGGTGTAGTAATGACGCTTGTAGCGCAGCACGCACACCAGTTCGGTGGCAAGCGCGTCGTTCAACATGGCGATCACCGCGTCGCGGTCGGCGGCATAGCCTTCGGTCACGGCGCCTTCGTCCAGGTTGGCGGCGGCGTGGCGGATCGCATTGACATCAAAGCCATGCGCCAGGGGCGTGTTGGATGCTTCCATGATGATTTCCTTTAGTGTAGTGAGACTGTTCATGCCAGGCCGGCACCGTGGCGCCGGCCCTTTTCAAGCAATTGCAAATCAACAATCAGCGGCGCGGCGCGATCGGGCTGTTCTCGTTCGACAGCACGATCTCGACGCGGCGGTTCAGTTGCTTGTTGCCGGCCGTATCGTTCGGTGCGACCGGGAACGCTTCGCCATAGCCACGCATGGCAACCCGGTCGGCCGACACGCCCATCTGCGTCAGCGCGGCGCGCACGCTGTTGGCGCGACGCTCCGACAGTTGCTGGTTATACGCGGTGCCGCCGGTACTGTCGGTAAACCCTTCGACAAGAACTGTGCGGTTTGGGTTCTGCATCAGTACCTCGGCCAGTTTGCGCACGGTCGCCTGTCCGGCCGGCGTCAGCGTGGCCTGGTTGGTGGCGAACAAGACGTCGCCGATGGTGATGATCATGCCGCGCTCGGTTTTCTTGGCCTGCAGCTCGGTCATCAATGCTTCCAGCTGGGCTGCCCGGGCCTGGGCATCGCGGGTCTGGGCTTCGGCGGCGGCGGCCTGGCGCTGGGCTTGCTCCGCCTGGTCCTGGGCGACGGCGGCGGAGGCCTTGGCGGCGTCGGCTTCCATCTTGGCCTTGTTGGCTTCAGCGGTACGGGCTTCCAGGCGCATGGCGTCGCGCTCGGTGCCGGCACGCGCGACTTCACCCTCGGCGGCCCTTTGCTTGGCCACTTCCATGGCGGTGGCGATCTTCTGCTTGGCCAGATAGGCCAGCTTGTCGATCTCGTCCAGGCTTTCCTTTTTGGCGGCGGCGCGGTTGGCGGCGTCCAGCGCGTCGCTGGCGGCCTTGAACTCGACCGGTGCGAGGCTGGACACGTTCGGGTTGTTATTGGCTTGCACGAAATCGCCGCGCGCCTGGTCCAGCATCGGCGTGGTGGTGGGCATGCTGCCGCAGGCGGAGAGGCTGACAGCGACAGCCAGTACGGCTGCCTTCATCAATGTGTGGTTCATCGCAATATTCCTTTTTTCTTGTGGGCGCATGGGGCGCTGAATCATTTTGGCGTTGCAATTACTTGTTACTTGTTGCGGTCGACCTCTTCACGCAACACGCGCAAGTCGTCCTGCAATGCATTGGCGGCGGCGGTCGCCTTGGCCGAGTTGGCCTTGCTCTGGGCCAGCTTGGCGTCAGCCTGGGCCTGGGTCGCCAGGTCGCGTGCCAGCGCATAGTCCTTGGCGGCAAGCGCCTGGTTAGCGCGCAGCATCTTCTCGCGTGCCGAGGTGATCTCGACAGGCGCCAGGTCAGCCGCACCGGCGCTGACGGCGTTCTCAACCGCATTCTTCGATACGGCAACGTCTGCCGTGGCGGGCGCTTTTTGTGAGCTGGCGCAAGCGGCCAGCGACAACACAGCTGCGGCGCACAGGGCTTTGCTCAGCAGTTTGAATTCGGTAGTCATCGTTTCTTCTCCATTTTGTGATGTCGTAGTAAGGTTATATGCTGATTCTTTGGCAAGATCGGTTCGCTGACGCACATAGCATATGTTTTGAAAACAATGGCCACAAAAACTCCGCATCCCCTCCCGCTTGCGGCACAATCCTGCCCGCCGGAGCTCGGTGCGTGAGCGCACACACGTGGGCATCCCAATACGTTAAGCTGGGCCGGACATAAGACGATGAACCTACTTCGCTCACCGGAAGGATTGCCATGACCCAAGCAAGCGCCAGCCCCGGCCGCCAGCCACGCAAACCACCAAGGCGCGGCCTCAAGATCACGCTCGCCATTGCCGGCACGCTGACCGCCCTGATCGGCATCGCCCTGGCCGTGCTGCTCACCTATGACTGGAACAAGGCGCGGCCCTGGCTCAACGAGCGCACCAGCGAAGCCATCGGCCGCCCCTTCGAGATCGCCGGCAACTTGTCGCTGACCTGGGAAAAGCCCGCCAACGCGATCGCCCACGACAAGACCTGGCGCGACTACATTCCCTGGCCGCACCTGGTGGCCAACGACGTCCACGTCGGCAATCCGGCCGGCATGCAGGAAGGCGACATGGCCAGCGTCGAGCAGTTCTCGTTCTCGCTCAAGCCGCTTGCCCTGCTCGACAAGCGCATTGCCATCCCGGTGCTGCGTTTTCAGTCGCCCACGGTCGACCTGATGCGCGCCAAGGACGGCAGCAACAACTGGACTTTTGAGAAGAAAGAAAAGCAGTCGCCCTGGGAACTCGACCTGGAACGCATCGTCCTCACCAAGGGCGTAGTGCACATTAAGGATGCGCTCACCAAGTCCGAGGCGACGGCCAACATCGATACCCTCAATGCCGATCCGACCTATGGCGTGAGCTGGAAGCTGCGCGGCAACTACAACGGCGCGCCGCTTACCGGCAACGGCAAGGCCGGCGCGGTGCTGTCGCTCAAGCAGCAGACCACGCCCTTCCCCATCAAGGCCGACGTGCGCGCCGGCAGCGTCAGCATGGCGGTCGAAGGCACGGTGACCAAGCCGGCCCAGCTGGCCGCACTCGACCTGCGCCTCAAACTGGCCGGGCCCAGCATGGCGCGCCTGTTCCCTTATACCGGCATCCTGCTGCCCGAGACGCCGGCATTCCGCACCGAAGGGCGCTTGCTGGGCGCCATCGGCGACGACAGCAGCCACTGGACTTACGACCGCTTCACCGGCAAAGTCGGTTCGAGCGACATCGGCGGCAAGCTGGAGTTCCGCACCGGCGAGCCACGTCCCAGGCTGAGCGGCAACGTCGCCTCCAGGCTGCTGCAGTTTTCCGACCTGGCTCCCTTGATCGGTGCCGACTCGAATGCCAGCAAACAGGCGCGCGGCGTCGAAGCGGTGCAGCCGGAAGGCAAGGTGCTGCCGGTCGAAACCTTCCGCACCGAGCGCTGGACTGCGATCGATGCCGACGTCAAGTATTCGGCCGAGCGCATCATCCGCGACAAAACCCTGCCGATCAAAAAGCTCAGCGCCCACCTGATCCTCAAGAATGGTGTGCTGACATTGGCGCCGCTAAACTTCGACATGGCGGGCGGCAACCTGAGCTCGAACATCGAGCTCGACGGTAGCGGGCGTGAAGGCAAGAATGCCATCCGCGCCACCGCCAAAGTGACTGCGCGCCACATCCGCATCAAGGACCTGTTCCCGGCCATTGAAAAACTGCAGGCCACGGTCGGCGAGATCAATGGCGACGCGCAGCTGTCGGCCACCGGCAATTCGGTTGCCTCCTTGCTGGCGGCATCGAACGGCGAGATCAAGACCCTGATCAACCAGGGCTCGGTCAGCAAGCTTTTGCTGGAACAGATGGGCCTTAACGTCGGCAACATCGTGCTCACCAAACTGTTCGGCGACAAGCAGATCCAGCTCAACTGCATGGCCACCGACTTCGGCGTGACCAAGGGCCTCATGCAGACGCGCGTATTCGTGGTCGATACCGACGAAGCCGTGATCACAGTGAGCGGCAGCATCAACCTGGCCAACGAACGGATGGACCTGACCCTGCGCCCGCAGACCAAGGGCCTGCGCATCTTCTCGCTGCGCGCGCCTTTGTATGTGCGCGGCAGCTTCGGCAAGCCTGATGTGAGCATCGACAAGGGGGTGCTGGCCTTGAAGGCCGGCGGCGCGATTGCGCTGGGCCTGGCGGCACCGGCGGCTGCCCTGCTGCCGCTGATCAACGCAGGTCCCGGCGCGGACAGCCCCTGCGGCAAATTGCTGGCCCAGGCCAAGGTGAAACCGGTGGCGCCGCCACCGGGCAAGACCCTCCCCGCCAAAGGCTGAAAGTGATGAGTAAGAGTTCGTCAACAGTGTGTGCGTTGACGTACAGACTTACGGACTGAGCTGGCGGTAAGCTGGCGACATCGATGCGGCAAACGCTCATCGGATCGCTTAAGCAATTCCCCACCATAGAGGACTAACATGAAAAACCTGAAAATCGTATCGACCCTGCTGGCTGCACTGATGCTGACCACCGTTGTCGGCTGTGCCACCAACGAGAAGTCGGAAACGGTAGGCCAGTATGTCGATGATTCGGTGATTACCACCGGCGTAAAGGCAGCGATCTTGAATGAGCCCACCCTGAAGGTATCGGAAATCAACGTCGAAACCTATAAAGGGGTGGTTCAGCTGAGCGGCTTCGTCGCTTCGCAGGACAGCATCGCCACCGCCGCCAATGTCGCTCGCTCCGTCAAGGGTGTGCAGTCGGTCAAGAACGACATTCGCATGAAGTAATCCTTAATAAGACAGGAGGTCTCACCATGAAATCCATTCAACACATCGCAGCGGGCGCATCGCTTGCTACCTTGGCCTTGGGCCTGGGCGGCTGCTCGAGCATGTCGGCCCAGGATAAGAACACCGCGATCGGCGCAGGCGCCGGTGCGGTCATCGGTGGTGTTCTGACCGGCGGCAGCACGGCAGGTACCGTGGGCGGCGCGGCAGTTGGCGGCGTGATCGGTAATCAGGTCAAGCCAGCTAAATAAACCGTTAGCTCTAAGCTGTCATTCCCGCCAAGGGGGCGGCCATCCGCCGGGAATGACATCTTTAAACAAACGCAGTCGCCAACGCACTAGCCCCCGCATCCTTCACAATCTCATAGCATTTGCAAGACGCCGCAGCCAGTCCATGCGCGTCGAGAATCTCAATATTTCCCCGGCTGTAAATGATCAAGCCCTGCTGCTGCAAGGCGCTCGCGGCCTTGGTCACGCCGACCCGCCGCACACCCAGCGCATGCGCCAGGAACTCGTGCGTCAGATGGAATTTGTCCGACTGCAGGCGGTCCCGCGTAACCAACAGCGAACGCGCCAGACGTGCCTCCAGTACGTGGAAGCGGCTGCACACGGCAATCTGGATGGCCTGTGCCAGCAAAGTGTCGGTGTAGCGGTACAGCACCCGCTGCAAGGCCGGGTTGTGCGTGAATTCGTTACGAAATGCTACACCGTCCATGCGGCTGGCGCTGCCCGCGCGCTGCACGACCGCACGCACCTGGGCGGTGTCGTGCCCCAGCGCCACGGTGGCACCGAGCATGCCTTCGCGGCCCACAAGGCCGACCTCGAGCGTCATGCGGCCCTCGGCAACGCCGAGCAGCGAGATCAGGCAATCGTGCGGAAAATAAATGAAGCGCAGCAAATCGCCCGCTTCGCACAGGGTCTCCCCCACGTCGACGGTGACAGGCTCAAGCATCGGCGCCAGGCGGGCGAGATCGACCGCAGGCAAGGCTGCCAGCAGCTGGTTGCCTGTCGGCGGATCGACTTCGAGCGCGGAAATCACGCTCATCTGGCGGTCCTGCAAAGGTGGACGGTGATCATGCATAAGTTGGAAAACGCGGCAATCTTGGTTGGTCGTTGAGCTGGCATGCGCACACACCACGGATACATTTGCAAACAATTTTCATACCAGCGTAGCGGCAATAATAGGCAAAGTATGTACGGTGACGCACGGAAGACGCCGTCGTTCCCTCGGAGAATGAGCCCATGCCCCGCAGTCAATAACTTCAACAAAAAGAATTGGAAAAAATCATGAGTACACCTGTCAATCCCACGCCGCGCAGCAGCAGCCATCATCCCGCCATGATCATCGCGGCCATTGCGATCATCCTGTTCTGCCTGGTCGGCACGGCCGCCATCCTGGGCTGGCTCCCCTCCTCCGTCGGCGGCAACGCCAAGGACGGCAAGCTGAGCGAGTACGACAAGGCCACGCTGTCGGCCAAGATAGAAGAGGACAAGCGCATGAGCGCGTCGGCACTGGCCCTGGCGCCATCGGAACTGCCGCCTGCCGCCGCGCCGAAGGCCCGCAAGGCCGAGCCCGCACCGGAGCGCGAGCCTGAACGCGCCAGCAACTGGTGCTCGAACTGCGGCAATGTGGAATCGGTCCGCGCCATCACCCAACGCGCCGAAGGCAGCGGCCTGGGCGCCGCCGGCGGCGCCGTGCTGGGCGGCCTGCTGGGCAACCAGATCGGCGGCGGCAATGGCCGCAAGCTGGCCACCGTGGCCGGTGCGGTAGGCGGCGCCGTGGTCGGCAACCAGGTCGAAGGCAATATGAAGGCCACCACCAGCTACGAAATCAAGGTTCGCCTGGACGACGGCAGCGCGCGCACCTTCCATCAGCAAAGCGCGCCGCGCTGGGCTGCGGGCGACCGCGTCAAGATCGTCAAGGGCGCACTGCGTTCTGCCTAAGAGTTAATGTTGTCCAAGATTGTGAACTGAACAAAAAAGTTATTCCTAATGTACGCCAACGTACGGAATGAGATAACGCGACTATGCATACTGGCTTCACGACGGGAGAAGTTCAACCCGCCGCAAAAGTCACTGAAGAAGTCATCTATAACAATCACCGAGGACACCATCATGCTCTATACCATTGCTGTCGTACTCATCATCCTGTGGCTGCTGGGCTTGGTCACTTCCTACACCGTTGGCGGCTTCATCCACATCCTCGTGGTCGTTGCAGTCATCATGATCCTGGTAAAACTGATCAGCGGGCGAGGCATATAGTTGTAAGCACGAAACGGACATCGTATGATGCCCGATCCGTTTCGCGGTCGCGCCCAGTCTGGCGTGACGGCGAAACGGATTCATATTTTTAGGAGAAACCCATGAAGAAAAACATAATGAAAACCCTGGCCGGCATCACCGTGGTCGCCCTCGCGACCGGCTGTGCGGACATGTCTCCAACCCAAAAAGGCACGGCCACCGGCGCCGGCGTCGGTGCGGGCCTGGGTGCAATCATTGGCGGCACCACCGGTGACGGTGGTGGCAAGCGCGCTGCCAAAGGCGCGGTCATCGGCGGCGCCGCGGGCGCACTGATCGGCAATATCTGGTCGAACCGCATGGAAAAACAAAAACAGGCGATGGAACAAGCCACGCGCGGCACCGGCATCCAGGTCACGCAGACTGCCGACAACCGCCTCAAACTGAACATACCAGCTGACGTGTCCTTCGATACGGGCCGTGCCGACATCAAGCCGAACTTCCGCCCCGTGCTCGAACAGTTCGCCAGCACACTGCAAGAAAACAGCGCGACCTTCGTGACCATCGTCGGCCACACCGACAACACCGGCACCGACGCGGTCAACCAGCCCCTGTCGGTCGAGCGCGCCGCACGCACCCGCGACTACCTGTCCATGCGCGGCGTGTCGCCGAACCGCATCCAGATCGAAGGCCGCGGCGAACGCGAGCCGATCGCCTCGAACAACGACGATTCCGGCCGCGCGCGCAACCGCCGCGTCGAGATCTACGTTGCCGAGCCGAACCGCGGCTAACTCAGGACACGAGACCCTAGTCTCGAAAAGGCAACAAACAGAAGCCGCCGGGTGCAGACCCGGCGGCTTTTTGTTTGGGTTTGCAGTAAATCAAATGCCTTCTGGAAGCTCAGCGCGATAGTAATTTACATAGCGCAACAATTCCAGGAGACATACATGCAAGCGAAAAGCAGCGAACCAAGCCAGGCGGCCTTGTGGAATCCGACCGCCATCACCCTGTGGAGCGTGCCCTTCTCGCCGCTGTTCGGCGCCTGGCTGCACATTCATAACTGGACCGCGCTGGGCGAGCCGGCCAAGGCCGACGTGGCGCGGCGCTGGTTCAACGCCCTCTTGATCGTGATGGTCTTCAACGGCGTCGTCAACGCCATCGCCGAACGCCTGGGCAGCAGCGCCAGCCCGGCCGACTGGATTTCCCTCTTCGTCTTCGTGCTGTGGTACGCCTCCGCCGCGCGGCCGCATGCGCGCGCGGTGCGTGAACGCACCCGGGCGAACTACCCGCGCCGCGCCTGGGACGGCGCGCTGCTCACCGGCGTGCTGGCCGGCCTGCTGTTCTACGGCTACTCGCGCCTGACCTGCGCGCTGCTGGTCTGGTTCACCTGACTCATTGCCCGGCTACTTGGCTGGCTTGGCCGCGAAGTCGCCGGCGCTGACCACCGAGATGGCGGCCGGCTTCAGGTAGCGCCGCAGCGCCGCGTTCACCTGAGCTAGCGTCAGCCCCGCTACCTGGCTGGCCAAGGCGCCGTCGTAGTCCATGCGGCGCTCCAGGGTCAGGTACTCGGCCAGCCGCTCGGCCAGTTCATCGTCATCGG
>CAMLFK010000064.1 GCA_946479255.1 uncultured Oxalobacteraceae bacterium | reverse complement strand
AGCGCAGCTTGCCTTGGCCGGCATAGGCGCCACGCTTGGCTTCTTGCTGCTCAATTATCCGACCGGACGTTTATTCATGGGAGACGGCGGAGCGTACTTTCTGGGATTTTGGGCCGCGGAAGTTGCGGTGTTAACGATTGTGCGCAATCCGGGGATCAACGCCTGGCAGATCCTCGCCATGTTTGCCTACCCGGTCATCGAGGTTTTGTTCAGCATGTATCGTCGAAAGATGCTGCGTAATGCCTTGGTCGGCGCGCCAGACCGTCTTCATTTGCACTCTCTTTTCTATCGACGAATCGCTTGCCACAAGATAACTGTCCAAAGATTTCCCTGGGTCCGCAATGCTGGCGTTGCCTGCTTCGTGGCAGCGTGGATTGCCACCGCAACCGCCGCTGCGGTTTTTATCGGTAACACCATCCCTGCGGCCATCGCGCTGGTAGTCGTGCAAATGCTGGCCTACGTGGCTGTCTATATGAGATTGGTTCGGGGGAACTGGGGGCGCTGCCGAAATCTCGCGGTCATCCTTGGATTGCGGCCGCAGTATTTGAGCAGGTCGATTTGACAGGTCAAGCTGACAGGACTACATCATGACTAACTTTGAAAGAATTCAGTCGGAACTTCGCAGCCACCCTAAAAAATGGCTGGTGACTGGCTGCGCCGGTTTCATCGGATCCAATTTACTTGAATTTCTGCTGAAGCTCAACCAGACGGTGGTCGGGCTGGATAATCTGTCGACCGGCTACCAACGCAATCTGGACGACGTGCGTGGATTGGTGAGCGAGAGTCAATGGCAAGGTTTCAGGTTTATTCGTGGCGATATTCGCGATGGCCATGCCTGCAAAGAAGCGGTGCTCGGTGTCGATCATGTCCTGCATCAGGCGGCATTGGGCTCGGTGCCAAGGTCGATCGAGGATCCGGTCATCACGAACGATTCCAACGTCAACGGTTTCCTGAATATGCTGGTGGCCGCGCGCGACGCGGGAGTAAAGTCCTTCGTGTATGCGGCGTCGAGTTCGACTTACGGTGACCATCCTGGCTTGCCCAAGGTCGAACAGTATATTGGCAGGCCCTTGTCGCCCTACGCCGTCACCAAATATGTCAATGAACTGTATGCCGATGTATTTTTGCGCTGCTACGGTTTCGAGGCAATCGGCTTGCGCTATTTTAATGTCTTTGGCAAACGCCAGGATCCAGATGGCGCTTATGCGGCAGTGATACCGAAATGGATAGGCGCAATGTTGAACGACCGCCAGGTAATCATCAATGGCGATGGCAGTACCAGCCGGGATTTCTGTTATATCGAAAATGCCATCCAGGCCAACCTGCTTGCCGCGATGACGCCAGGCGACATGAGCGGCTCTGTCTATAACGTGGCGGTAAGCGATGCCACGACCTTGAATCAGCTGTTTGATTATTTAAAAGCCATTTTGAGTGCGAACGGAATCAAACTGACCAAGGAGCCGCTGTACACCGCGTTTCGCAAGGGCGACGTGCGGCATTCCCAGGCCGATGTCGGCAAAGCGATGCGTGAACTTGGCTATGTTCCGCAATACCGCATTCATGACGGACTTGAGGCGACCATACCGTGGTTTATTGCGCGGGCCGGCCAAGCGCCGGCATACGCTCAAACAGCTAGCGCCGTGCGCGAGGCTTAGATTGAGTCTCCTGAATACACTTGGTACGCGCTTCAGGTCGGCCGGGCCGCATCATGCCGCCATTTTCAAAGGCATGTTGACGGTCGCCGTCTTTACCTTGCTTGGCAAGCTGATGAGCGCAGCCAAGGAAATGACGGTGGCTTACCGTTATGGCCTGTCGGCCGAGGTGGATGCATACCAGTTTATTTACAACTTGATCTCCTGGCCCATCAGTATCTGGTGCAGCGTGCTGACCGCGGTTCTGGTGCCGCTCGCCGCCCGCATCCGTGAGTTCAACAAGGAAGAGTTGCCGCACTTTCGTTCGGAGCTTTTTGGGCTCGCACTCTGCTTGGGAGCGGCGCTGGCATTGCTCGCGTGGCTGGGCATTCGGACCATGCTGGCGCTTGGCAGGAGCGGGTTGCCGGCGGCTTCGGCGCAATTGGCCGAAGCCGCGCTTCCGGGCTTGATTCTGCTGCTTCCTCTGGGAATGCTCATTGCGCTTCAATCGGCGTGGATGCTGTCGGATGGCCGGCACATCAATACCCTGTTGGACAGCATACCGACATTTTTTATTGCTGCGGCAATCCTGGCCTTCCCCTACGGAAGTATCGATGCGCTGGTATGGGGCACGGTCGCCGGCTGCGGCTGTCATCTGGCGGCGCTGCTGTTGCCCATGGCCCGGCGCAATGAACTTGAAGCACCCGCTTTTACCCGGGCTTCACTTCAGTGGCCGGGCTTTTGGCAGGGATTCGGAATCATGGCCGCCGGCCAGGCGCTCATGAGCTTCACCGTGATTATCGACCAATTTGCTGCGGTTAGCCTGGGAACCGGCTCCATCGCCACGCTCGGCTACGCCAATCGTGTGCTGTCACTGATCCTCGGCTTGGCGGCGATTGCCGTGTCACGCGCCACCTTGCCCATTTTTTCGCAGTCCAGGCGCGATGGAACGGCAGATTTTTATGGCGTCGCCGCCTACTGGGCAGGCCTGATGTTCATGGTTGGCGTCGCGGTGATGCTGGTCAGCTACGTAACGGCACCGTTGGCTATACAGCTGCTATTCGAACGCGGCCAATTCACCGCACACGATACCGTGATCGTGGCGGATGTGCTTCGCTATGGATTGCCGCAGCTGCCGTTCTATTTCTCCTCGATGGTTTTGGTCAGCTACGCATTGAGTCAACGCAGGTACGTACTGATTTTCTGGTCCGGGCTGATAGGCTGTGCCGGCAAAATTATCGGAAATTATCTGTTGGCCGCGCGGCTTGGGGTGAATGGGATCGCTCTCGCGGCAACGTTCATCTATGCGCTGAATGCGCTCTATTTTTGTGTTGTCCTGAGGCGGCGGGGGGGCCGGTGAAAATCCTTATCTTCACGAATAGCCTGGCCGGCGGCGGCGCCGAGAGAGTGGCGGCGACGCTTGCCAATTACTGGGCGCTGCGGCATTGGGATGTGACGGTACTCACCCTCAATCCGATCAGCGAGGATTTTTATCGTCTGGATCCGGCGGTTCGGCGCTTATCGCTGAATCTGGCAGGCGACAGCGGTAGCATGTTGAATGGTCTTTTACAGAATGCGCGCCGGGTTGCGGCGCTGCGGCGATGCATCAGGCAGATACGACCGGAGTTTGCACTGTCGATGATGAGTACGCCCAATGTGCTTCTGGCATTCGCCAGCTGTGGCATATCCGCCATGCGCACAATCGGTTCCGAGCGCTGCTATCCGGCACATGCGCCTTTAGGGACCCTGTGGAACGCCTTGCGGCGCAGGATGTATGGCCGTTTATCGGCGGTCGTCGCCTTGACGCATGACTGCGCCGAATGGATAGAAACGCATTCGTCGGCATCTCGGGTTGCGGTTATTCCCAACGCGGCCGTATGGCCGCTGCCCGATAGTCCACCGCGAATTTCGCCTGCTTCGATCTGTGTCCCAGAACGCAAGATCCTGCTCGCGGTCGGACGATTGGATAGCGTAAAAAATCATGAAGTGCTCATACAGGCCTTTGCGCCACTGGCCAAGACCTATCCGGAGTGGGATCTGGTCATCCTCGGGGAAGGCCCGGAACGCCTCTTGCTGGAGTCGGCCATCCGCGACACGCTGCTGGGGGGCCGGGTTTTTATGCCTGGGATGGCGGGGAACGTCGGCGAATGGTATCTACGTGCCAATTTATTTGTGATGACATCACGCTCCGAGGGCTTTCCCAACGCCCTGGCCGAGGCGCTTTCCCACGGACTTCCGGCGGTAAGCTTCGACTGCAAGACGGGACCGCGGGACATTATCCGGCATGGTGTGGATGGCTTGCTTGTTCCGGCTGACGACGCGATCGCCCTGGTGGATGCATTGGATCGTCTGCTGGGCGACACGGCACTGCGAACACGGCTGGCGGCCAGGGCGCACGATGCACGAAGCCGGTTCTCAATTGAAACAATTGCGGGTATGTGGGAAGCGCTGTTCAAGGAGCTCTCCGGAGCGCCGGTGCGATCCAGGCTGGCGCGCAATGGCCGGGCAAGCAAGAGGGGCGGGCCATGAGTTTCAAATTTCCCGCCTGGCTTGATCCATATCCGCTGCAGATACTGCTTTCCAGGTCGATGCAAGGATCCGGCGGCCGCGCGCTCGTCTGGTATCACACCTTGGTCTTGAGCGCCGCGCTCGGCATCCTGTATGCGAACCTGCCGATCTACCTGTACATCCTGAACCCGGGCCTGCTCCCGAAATATGCGTTCTTCGGTATTTTCGCGCTGATCGCGCCCTTGGTGCTGGTCCGCTACAGGGCATTGAGCGCCTATTTGGTATCACCATTTGTCTTGTGGGCGACCTTGCTGCTGGTTCTCAACTTGATCCATCTCGCCGGATTTTCCGCCAATAGCGAGCTGGGCGGGAATTTTATGGTGGACAGCCACATCGAGGCGAGACGTTCGCTTATTCTGACGCGCGCCCAATACGTCCTGTTTTCGATAGTTCTGGGCTTCGCCGTGTACACCAGCACCAACAAGGCTTACCTGTACACGGTGGTGGTTCTGATGGCGGTGCTTCCGTGTACCGTCGTACTGGACTTCGCCCGCCCCGGGCTGTTATATCCTGTGGATACAAATGGTGCAGTGCTGGGACGCGCCGCGGCAATGTTCATCAATCCTACCATGGCCGGCGAGGCCATTCTCCACGTGTTTTTACTTGGCTGTGCCTTGGTGAAACCAAGGTATCGGGTGCCGCTTTTTTTTCTTGCGGCAGCGGGGATACTGGCGACGTTTTCGCGATCGTCGATTATCGCATGGCTGCTGATATTGCCGATTCTTGTCGTCCGCAAGACCCTTCCAAAGTCGACCTTGATTGCAGCGGCACTGATTGTCGCAGTTTCACTGGTATTCCTGGGCAGTTTTGAAAACTATCTGCAGTCGCGGAATGAATTTGACGGCGCCGCGAGTAATATCCTGTCGCGCCTCGATTTTTTCTCCAGTTTTCGATTCAATGACGATAGTTCCGAAGAGCGGGCCGATGTCATCCGGGCAGGGTGGGAACTGTTCTTGCAGAATCCGATTTTCGGCGCGGGTGCCGGCGCGACGCATTTTTGGTGGCATCGGGGAAGCACGCATAACCAGTTGCTTCTACTTGCAGCTGAGTACGGTATCTTCGGGATTGGATTGTGGATATGGCTGTTGACGATTTTGTGGAAAGGTCGATTTTTCGCGGACCGGGGATTGCAGCTTGCGATGGTATTTCTATTCGCCTTCATGTCCATGTTCACACACCTGATGCTGGATTCGGCATCGTATTGGCTGGCCACGTTTGCTCTTATTTCTATGCGGGAAAATCGGGACCGCTAATTATCTTCGAGCACTTCCTTATTTTTTTACCACAAAACCACCCCTATTCATCTCAATCAAATCCCGCCATCACCACGGCAGTAATGTAGACAGTGGCTGTGCGTCGACCTCGTCGATTGAGCCAAACTGTTAAGCGATGCTCTTGGTGAAGTAGTTGCACATAAGAGCCCGCGACGCCCTCGATAATCAAACGATCGGTGCACAACAATGACTATTGCCAAATTTGTCATATCGCTGGATTTCGAGCTTTTTTGGGGTGTCAGCGATTCCCAGACGGTAGAGAGTTACGGCCGCAACGTGATCGGCGAATGGCAGGCCATACCTCGATTGCTCGCCCTGTTTCGCCGGCATGGAATCAGCGCGACCTGGGCCACGGTGGGGATGATTATGTGCCGGAATTACCGGCAGTGGCGCGAGGTGCGGCCCACGGTCCTGCCGGGATACGCGCGCGTGGAAATTTCGCCTTACTTCATGGATAGCCTTGTCAGTGAGCACGAGCGGCTGTTTTTTGCCAGGCCCTTGGTTGAACAAATACTGGAGACACAGGGGCAGGAGTTGGCAAGCCATACTTATAGTCATTTTTATTGCAATGAAGCCGGCGCGACGCCCGATCAATTTGCCGCCGACCTGGCTTGCGCCCAATCGCTTGCCGCGACAATGGGAGTGAAATTCCGCAGTGTGGTCTTGCCGCGTAATCAGATCCTCAAAAGATTCCTGGCGGTATTGCCGGGTGCCGGCATTCAGGTGTATCGCGGAAATGCAGAGCATTGGCTGTACCACAACGGCGATGCTGTGGCCGGTGGGATTGCCGGCCGCCTTGTCCGGTTTGCGGATGCCTGCCTGCCTTTCAGCGGTACGTGCACGGTGCGCGAAAAGCATGACGGCGGCTTGGTGAATTTGCCCGCGAGTCTTTTTTTGTATCCCTGGACGGCGCGGCAGGGTGCCTTGTCCGCCATGCGCTTACGCCGCTTGAAACGCGCGATGAGCGCGGCTGCGCGCACCGGGGGCGTGTTTCACCTCTGGTGGCATCCCCACAATTTCGGGGTGAGCCTTGAGGAAAACTGCGCGCTGCTCGAAGCGCTTCTGCGGCACTACCAAACGCTGGCTGACACCTATGGAATGGAAAGCCGGTGCATGGGCGATTTTGCCGTGCCGGCGGAGCCGGCATTTCCGCGTGCAGGCCAGAGCGCATCGGGTCACCCGGCCTTGGCCGTCCTTCATCCCATGCGAGGGGAGCGGCAATGATGCGCCACGTTCTGCATGTGATTACCGGCCTGGTAGTGGGCGGGGCGGAAATGGCGCTGTACCGGCTCATTCTCGAGTTCCGCGGCAGCCCATACACCCATACGGTGGTCGCGCTGACGCCGGAAGGAGGCATGAACGCCCGCTTCAACGAGTCCGGCATCGAGCTCATCGTTCTTGACCTCAGACGATCGCCGCTATCGGGCTTCCTGCGGCTGTATCGTTTGATGCGAACGCTGCGGCCCGACATTGTCCAGACCTGGTTATACCATGCGGATTTTTTGGGCGGACTTGCCGCGCGCCTTGCCGGAAACCGTAATGTCATCTGGGGCGTTCGAACGACCGATGTCGATGGCGGCTGCGCCCGTTCCACATCCTTGATCCGCCGCATGTGCGCATCCTTGTCGCGCTGGGTGCCGCATACCATTGTTTTCGTTGCCGAAGCGGCGCGGCGCTCGCATGCAATGCTTGGTTACGACATGGCCCGCACGGTGGTGATAGGCAACGGTTTCGATCTGACGGCGTGGACGTCCAGTCCATGCCAGCGGCGCCAGCTCCGCGTGCGCTGCGGGTTCGATGCGGACGACATCGTGCTCGGTACGGTAGGCCGGTTCAACATCGACAAGGACCACGCAAGCTTCGTGAGAGCGGCCGGCCAGCTGGCTGGGCGGCATGATCGCCTGCGTTTTCTGATGGTCGGTAAAGACCTCGATTCCGACAACCTTGATCTCATGCGTTGGATTGCCGAGACGGGGTACGCGGACCGCTTTGTATTGCTGGGCGAACGTACGGATGTGCCGGCCTGCCTGGCCGCCATGGATATCTTCTGCCTTTCCTCCAGGACGGAGGCGTTTCCCAATGCGGTGGGGGAGGCCATGGCAATCGGCTTGCCATGCGTGGCCACCGATGTGGGCGACGTGGCAGTGCTGATGGCCGACGCTGGCGTACTTGTGCCAAAGGCCGACCCCGACGCGCTCGCACAAGCAGTGACGCGCTTGTTGGCGCTCGGCCCTGAGTCCCGCGAGCAGCTGGGGCGACGAGCCCGGGAGCGCATTCGGGCGAAGTTCACCATGGCATGTGTCCGTCAACGATTCGAAATGGTTTACGAGAAAGTCATCGCAAGAGGGGAACGCTAATGTGCGGATTTGCCGGTTTTCTGGGTGCAAGCCCGTTTCAAGCCAAGGGAGAGCAACAAGCTTTGCTCAAGCGCATGACCGACACGATGTTCTATCGTGGCCCGGATGACGCCGGCTACTGGTGCGATGGCGAACAGGGGATCGCACTCGGGCATCGCCGCCTGTCGATTATTGACCTGTCGCCGGCCGGCCACCAGCCGATGCAATCGTCCGCCGGCCGCTACCTGATTGCATTTAACGGCGAGATTTATAACCACCTGTCGATGCGCAGGGAGCTCGAGTCGGGCGGAGCCGCTCCCGCGTGGCGCGGCCGTTCCGATACCGAAACCCTGCTCGCTGGTTTCGATGCGTGGGGTATTCAAGGCACGATAGAGCGCGCGGCAGGCATGTTTGCCTTTGCGGTATGGGACCGTCAGACCGGCACACTGACCCTGGGGCGCGACCGGATTGGCGAAAAGCCCTTGTACTACGGATGGCAGGGGCAGGGAAG
The DNA here is from genome assembly GCA_946479255.1 of uncultured Oxalobacteraceae bacterium. Next base: position 12,123 of record CAMLFK010000064.1, on the reverse strand, counting down.
CAATGCGGTGTTTCTGTTTGGCTCAGAACTGAAAGCCTTACGCGCGCACCCAGTATTCGAGCATCGTATCGACCGCGCGGCCCTTTGCCTGCAAATGCGGCACAGCTGTATCCCAGCGCCGTATTCGATTTATCGGGGAATCGCCAAACTGCTTCCGGGCTGCTTGCTGACCGTCTCCCGCAAGCTGAGCGAACCCAAGCTGTCGGTGTATTGGTCAGCGGCGCGCCGGATTGCCGCTGGCGTAGCCACGCCCTTCGCCGGTACCCCCGATGAGGCGGTCGATCAGCTCGAGATATTGCTGACAGACGCGGTCGGTGCACAGATGATTGCCGACGTCCCGCTTGGCGCCTTCCTGTCAGGCGGGGTCGACTCGTCGACCGTTGTAGCTCTGATGCAGGCACAGTCTTCCCGCCGGGTGAAGACTTTCTCGATCGGATTTCATGAAGAAGGCTATAACGAGGCAGGGTATGCCAAGGCCGTCGCCAAGCACCTGGGCACGCATCATACCGAGCTATATGTGACTGCCGGGCAGGCCAGGTCGGTCATCCCGCGCCTGCAGTCGATGTATGACGAGCCTTTCTCCGATTCTTCTCAGCTGCCGACCTTCCTGGTCTCCCAGCTTGCAAGAGAGCACGTCACCGTATCGCTCTCCGGCGACGCCGGCGACGAACTATTTTGCGGCTATAGCCGCTATCAATTCACCGCCAATCTCTGGGCGACCATCGACGCCTGGCCGCTGCCCCTGCGCAGACTTGCCGCCAAAGGCATCCACAGCATATCGGTCGAATCCTGGACCAGGATCGCGAGGGCGCTGGCGAGATATTTGCCTCGTTCTATGAGATTCGCCAATACGGGAGACAAGCTGTACAAGGGCGCGGAAGTCATCGCCAGCCCAACGCTGGAAGCCTTGTATCTCGGCCTGGTGTCGCATTGGGACGATCCGGCATCCCTGGTGATTGGCGGCGTGGAACCGCCCAGCCTGTTGCGAGGCAACGCGCCAGCGCTTTCAGGACTGGATGGGGTTCAGCGGATGATGGCGCTCGACTTGCTGACTTATCTGCCGGACGACATCCTGGTGAAGGTGGACCGCGCAGCGATGAATGTTTCCTTGGAAACTAGAATTCCTTTCCTCGATCACCGCGTGGTGGAATTTGCCTGGACCTTGCCACAGGCGGTGAAATTGCGGGATGGTGTTTCTAAATGGCCATTGCGCCAGGTCTTGTACAAACATGTGCCGAAAGCGCTGATCGATCGCCCGAAAATGGGCTTCGGCGTGCCAATCGGCGACTGGCTGCGCGGGCCGCTGCGGGACTGGAGCGAGACCTTGCTGGCTGAGTCAAGATTGCGGAGCGAAGGATTTTTCGACCCTGTGCAGTTGCGCACGAAATGGCAGGAGCATCTTTCGGGGCGACGCAATTGGCAATATCACTTGTGGGACGTCCTGATGTTCCAAGCCTGGCTAGAAGAACAATCAGTGGATACCCACGGCGGTGCCGGTACTTCCACGGATTCCCTTGCCCCGGGCGATATGCGCGCAGTTCAGGGATGCGCGGCCCGATCGCAATGATCTCCCCTCCACTCGGTATTGCACTGCTACGGGGAACCTCGAAAAACCTACTGCGCGGCCCGCTATTGCACCTGCGTTGCTCAGCGTACCTTCGTACGGCTCCGCTACTCGATGCAATATCAGGCCTGCTCGCGACGGTTTTTCGAGGTTCCCTACAGGCAGGTGTTCTCGTTAAAAAATGGGTAAGAAAGGTATTGCTTGAATGTACTGGTGAAATAATCCGATCGAGGACGATGCATCATGAATAAGAAGATCGTAATGTCTGTAAACACTGCCTGGAATATTCACAATTTCCGATCCGGACTGGTTAAGGCATTAATCCGGCATGGCTACGATATCATGGTAATGGCACCTGACGATGAATACTCGCAACGCCTGGCGCCCCTGGGTTGTCGCTTCAAACTCCTGCCCATGGATAATAATGGTACCAGCCCGAGCCGCGATCTCGCCCTGCTGATCAAGTATTGGCGTGTCCTTCAATCCGTGCGCCCCCTGGTCTACCTGGGATATACGATCAAACCGAACGTCTACGGATCGATTGCGGCCCATGGGCTTGGCGTCCCCGTCATCAACAACATCGCCGGCCTGGGCGCGACGTTCATCCGCAATACCATCCTGACCGTGCTGGTCAAGCGGCTCTATCGGATCTCCTTGCGCAGATCGGAGCGCGTCTTCTTTCAAAATTCGGACGATCGGAACCTGTTCGTACAGGCTGGTTTAGCGCAGGCCAGCGTGGCTGAGGTATTGCCTGGGTCCGGAATTGACTTGCGCCATTTTCTGCCTTCACCGCCCCCGCCACTGCACGGGCGCGGATTTCGTTTTTTGATGATGTCGAGAATGCTGAGAGATAAGGGGGTTGAAGAGTTCGCCGCCGCCGCCGAAATTGTTCTTCAGCATTTCCCGGGCCTCCAGTTCCAGTTGCTGGGTGCGGTCGACACAAAAAATCCCAATTCCATTCCCTTGGAAACGATCAGAAAATGGGAAAGACGTGGCCTGGTCCGGTATCTGAACGAAACCGACGATGTACGGCCCTACCTGGCGAACGCAGACTGCATTGTGTTGCCATCCTACCGCGAGGGTGTCCCGCGTTCGCTTCTTGAGGCGGCCGCAATGGCACGTCCGATTATTGCCAGCAATGTTGTCGGCTGCAAGGATGTGGTGGACCACAATTTCAACGGTTTTCTATGCAAGGTAAAGGACCCCGCGGATCTGGCGGAAAAGATGATAGAGATGATAGGACGTTCGCCCGATCAGCGTTGGGAAATGGGGATGAACGGCCGGAGAAAGGTGGCATCGCAATTCGATGAAAACATCGTCATCGCCAGATATTTGAACGCCATCGGGCAGATCGAAGCCGCCGCTCAAGGGCGTCCAGGGCAGCGGCTGAAAACGAGTGTCGAAGGCTGAACGCCGATAGCGTCGTCACGGCCAAAGCCGTCATGGAGGCAACATGAATCTGCAGATGTTAAGCGGACGCCAAGCTCTGGAATGTGTCAATTCCGGGCCATTCCAGTCAAAGTGGAAGGCGCTTTTCGATGACTGTCACTGGGCGACTGCTTGCCAGCACCCTGATTTCGTCGGCCCGTGGTACGAGTTCTACCACTCGACGTTTCTTCCGGTAATCGTATTCGAGGAGCGCGCGGATGGTTCGCTTGCCGGGCTTCTGACGCTTGCGCTGCGCCATCAGGGAAGGCAGCTGACCGGGGCCGGTGAGCAGCAAGCCGAATATCAAGGGTGGATTCAGGCGCCAGGCACCGATGGTGGCTTTATCGTACAGGCGATCCGCAAGCTGCGCACGGCGTTTCCTGGTGTTGATCTATACCTCAAGTATCTGCCCTCGGAAATCCCGCTGGACTGGATTGACAAGGAAGAAAGCATCGGCGGACTCTGCTCGCTTAACATTCATTCCCGGCCCATTATGAAGGCCGACCCGGCCGCCATGGGCCGCCAGAGAAACAAGAAAAACCAGCGGCAGAACTACAACCGCTTGAACAGATTGGGCGGCGTCCAGTTCAGAAGGGTGCTTGAGCACGAAGATTTCATCCGGGTGTTCGGCGAGATCCGCGATCAGTACGACTTCAGGCAGGCCGCTCTTTATCATAGTACGCCGTTTTTGAGCGACCCTCGTAAACGGCTTTTTTATACAGAGCTGCACAAACGGGGCTTATTGCACGCGACGGTATTGAGCGTCGGTACGGAGGTCGCGGCGTCCCATATTGGCCTGTTGAGCCGGGGGCGTGCTGTGCATTTGGGGATCAATACGCATGGCCCGGCGTTCGCTGCGCACTCCCCCGGGAATCTACTCCTCGCCATGCTGGGAGTTCATCTTGGCGCCGAAAAAATAGACTTGCTGGACCTGACACCGGGCGGGGACGAGTACAAGGAGCATTTTGCCACTGACCACGATTCAGTAGTCGAGCTCACTGTCTATAGCGGCACTAGCCGGCGCCTGCGAACGGACGCGTTCCTGCGTGTAAAACGCTTTGCAAAAGCAAGATTACGAAAGGCAGGGTATCGGCCCGCCGATGTGTTGGCGGCATTCGACAAAGTGAAAAGATTCGGATCGTCTGGATTGCAAAGCTGGTACGGAAAATGGCGCGCGAAAAGGGATTTCCGGCCTTGCGAGTTTCGCTACTGTCGACCTCAGAGGCCCGCCGCGGCCGGCAAGTTGGCAATCTCCAGGAATCGCTTGCAAGACGTGTTCAAATTCGATCCCGATGGGGCGTCGGTGTCATTCTGCGGATTCATGGCCATGGTGATGAAACAGATGGAAAGATCCCAGCACTTGTATAGCTTTGTACAGGACGACATCCTGCGGATTTTTTGCTGGGTGCGCATGTGTAATGACGCACCGGCCGGTGCCGGCGGTGCTTCTATTGTTATATCCGGCTTATATGTACATGATCGGCTGAAGAATGATGAACTCGTACGGTGCTTCCTTGAGCAGTTACTGTGCGAACTCAATGAGCTCAATGCAAACGCCAGCGTGCATTACCGTGGGGTGTTGAGCAGCGGCCTGCAAAACGTGGTCAAACGATGCGGATTCATCGATGCGACCCTTGCTGATAATTCCGACAAACAATATATGGTGCAGGGTCATGAATCCAGGTAAATGTGCACAGGCTTGCGAGATCTCCGTTTCCTGCTATATCGATGAAATTCCACCATTGATTGAAACCGAACTGGTCAGGTTGTACCAGACCCTCCATTCATCGTTGCCCTACTTTAAAACTTTCAGGTCGCTCGAACAAGCGAATTCCTATGTTGAGCAATGCAATGGATACCCTTGTAGCGTGCTGCTTTTCACGATTCGCAACAGGCGGATCGACGTTCTCAATGAAATGATAGAGATTGATCAAGCGGCGCTTGATCGCTTCGCCCGTTATGTATTCGCGATATTCGACAGGGCTGATATTATAAGATTCAAGGCCGTGAAAACCGAGGCTTGCGGGTTTGCCTACCCAATGCAGAAACACAAGTCCAAGGATACCTATTTCATTTCACTGCCCGCGACGCCGCAAGAATATACCCGCAGTATGGGAAAGTCGACCCGGACAGGTGTCCGGTACCAGACAAATAACGTATTAAGAAACTTTCCCTCATTTTCATCCTTCAGTTCGGTCAACAAGGACATTAATGAGGAACATGTTCGTGAAATCATCCGCTTCAGTGAACACAAGATCAACGCCAAGGGCGGGAAATTTGCACACGACACGCAGCGAATCCTTGCGTTGGCGAAAATGTGTGGCTTCGTTCATGTGCTGCTGATTAATGGCCGTGTTTGTGCCGGTTCAATCAATTACTGCATCGGCTCCAGCTATTTTGGCGAAGTCACCGCTTATGACCCCCAATATGAAAAGTATGGGCTCGGTAAGCTATGTGTTCACCAGACCATTTGCGAAAGTATTATGAGGGGCGGAGCGAAGTTTTATCTCGGGGGCGGGACGTTCGAGTTTAAGCAAAGGATGTTGGGGGTTATCCTCAGCATGGATGAAGTGCATATATATCGCTCCAGCGGGCGCATGCTGCGGCACCTTGATAAGGCGGCCGCGACCTTTGTGCTCGGTCTTTTTCGCCAGTTGAAAAGAGCCTTGCAACGTCGTCAGAAAACGCCCTGGGCAAGAGTGGTTTTCAGGGTCGCCAATTTTTTCAGGGATCGCGGGTGATGTAAGCGATGGATTTGTCGGAAAGCTAGCTTTACAAGCATAGGAGTGCCTCATCGTGACTTATCCGTCGCCCAATCTCGACGTGCTGCGCTCGCTCGCGGTGATATTTGTCGTGGCCAGCCACCTTCTGCTCGATCGATCCGCCGTGGGAGTTGGCATCTACCATGCGCAAACCCTTGGTACGCTGGGTGTCATGATCTTTTTTGTGCACACATGCCTGGTGCTGATGCTGTCGCTTGAGCGTCAGGCGAAGCTGTACGAAACAGGCCCTTCCACCATTGCCTTCCTGGTCGGGCGCGTCTTTAGAATCTATCCACTGAGTATCGTTGTCGTGGTGCTGATAGCGGCGTTTGAAGCGGGGTACGGCGCCCCATCGAGTACGTTTTCTATTCTCAGCAATATTTTCCTGATCCAGAACCTGACCGGGAGCCGGTCCATTACGCCGGTATTGTGGAGCTTGCCTTTCGAATTTCAAATGTACTTTTTCCTGCCGGCGCTGTATGGCCTGATACGTTACAGCGGGCGATCCTCAGCTAGCTGCATCCTTGCCCTGTGGGGCGCTTTGATCGCCTTGGTGTGGGTATTCTGGCGCTTTGGCGTGGATTCCAGCCTGATCAAGTTCTTTCCCTGCTTTCTGCCGGGCGTCCTGGCCTTCTGCCTGCGCGACTCGCCGCGTCAATTTCCGCCCAAGGTGTTGTTCGCTTATGCCTGCGTCCTGGCGATCGTCTATCCATCCCTGGTTGGGTATGGCGCAAGCGCGACTGTTCTCTCATGGCTGATTTGCCTGTCGCTTGGTGTGCTTATTCCCCGCTGCCGGGAAATCCGGTCGGGCTGGCTGTGTGTATCGAGTAGCGTCATCGCGCGCTATTCCTACGGGGTTTATCTTCTTCATGTACCGGTTCTTTATTTTTCATTTCATTACCTCAAGGGCATACCGTCGATCGCCTCATGGGCGATTTTCAGCTGCAGCCTTACCGGCCTCTCCTATGTCGCATACCACTTCATCGAAAAGCCGGGCGTCGAACTGGGCCATGCAGTAGTTGATCATCTCAATGCTGGCCGCACGCGGCACGGGTAGTGCCGCGCTTGCCGTGAATTGTCGTTCTCGATGGGAGGCATGCATGAAGAGGAAGACGGGGAAGGGCGCGCACCGACGCAGGCTATTGCTCGGTGGCGTGGGCGCCGGCCTTGCTGGCTTATTGCCAAAGCATCTGGACGACCAGCCGACCAGAATGAGCAAGGGTGGAAAAGCAGGGGATATCGGTAACGCGGCTGTGCCCTCCGCTACGGTGAATCTTGCAGACTTTGGCGGCAAACCCGGGCAAGCGCGGACCATCCTGGTCGACGCCTTTCACCAGGCCTTCGCCGTCCTGGCTGAATCTGGCGGCGGTACCTTGCTGGTTCCGGCTGGCGTGTACGATTTCGGCAGCTATGCAAATGCGGCGTCGATCATTTTATGCCGCAATGTGCGCAACATTGCCATCTCAGCCTATGGTGCTACTTTCACGGCGACCACAACAGCCAAGGTCGTCCCCCACTTCTTCTATTTCGTAAATTTTCATAACGTGACCATTGCCGGCGCAGACTTCATTGGTAAGGGTTTCAGTCCTTGGTTGAAGTGGAAAGGAATGTATTGCGTCGGGATTCAGGCCAATGAGCTGAGCAGCGGTTTCAGCATGGTGGACTGTTATGCGGAACGTGTTATGGGCTTGCTGGCGTCTCATAATAATGCGGCAAGCCGGAGGCACTTATCAGACATCAGTGTTCGAGGCGAACTGCGTTATTCCTACTATGGCGTCGCGGCCAGTTTTATACGCGAAAGGGTTCATGTCGAGCTTGTTTGCCACAACGTCCGGCGCGCCTTCATCGCCAATTCCCTGCGGCATGCCAAGATTGTTATCAGGGCCACGAGCACGTCAGATTGGCCCGGCAGCAACGGATTCGTTGCGCTGGTATCAGGTGGCGCCAGCACGGGCCATGTTGAAAACGTGCTGGTCAAGGTCGACGTATCGGGCGAATGCATCCACAGCAGCTATGTGCATTTCTACCATCAGGGGCCGGAAAGAGCGGGCTATATGCGCGACATTGACGCTACGGTCAATGTACACAATGTGAAGTCAGTCAGGAACTTGTTTGTGTTTGACCACGAAAACGCGGGCGTACGGTCGACAACCGCCCGGATATGGGATCGGATCTGCTTGCATGGAAGCGTGACTGGCGAGTTCAGCGGACGCGTTATATCCAATGTATCGGTGACTACCTCGCCCGGTACGGTATATCTGGATCGGCATCTCGCGCGGCTGGGAGCGATGGATGGCCTTGGCGCCGGTTTTCGTGTGACACCGCCTTAAGAAATGGTGACTGAAGAGATGGTGACTGGCCCGCTTCCTCTGCCGGGAGCCGTTGCAGAAAACTTGGAGTGAGATTCGTATGCGATTGCTTATCTATATCCATTCGCTGGAAAATGGCGGCGCCGAGCGCGTTGTCGCAAACCTGGCCAACTATTGGGTCTCGCTGGGATGGGATATGACGGTCGTGACGGTGGCATCGCACACCAAGGATTTTTACGTGCTCGATTCCTCTGTCCGGCGCATTTGCCTGAACCTAACGGGTAGCAGCAGCAATGTGCTGGCGGGCTTTTGTCGTACCGCCAGGCGGGTGCAAGCCTTACGGCGCGTTCTGCAGAGTGTGCAGCCGGAGGTCGCGCTGTCCGCCATGCATACGGCCAACGTCGTCCTGGCGTTGGCATCGCGTGGCTTACCCGATCTCCGTGCGATCGGATCCGAGCATAATTTCCCGCCAAAGGCGCCCATGGGCGTGATCTGGGAAACGATGCGGCGCCACGCCTATGGTCGACTGAACGCGGTAGTGGCTCTGACAGAGGAATGCGCCGGCTGGTTGGCCGCCCATTCCCATGCGCGCTACATTCCGGTCATTCCCAATCCGGTCAGCTGGCCGCTATCCAGGCATGAACCACATATCAGTCCCGCGGCAGTTGGCCGGCCCGGCCGGCACAGGTTGCTGGGAGTCGGGCGCCTGAGCATGGAAAAGAATTTCTCCTCCCTGATCGAGATTTTCGCGCGCTTGGCGGCCGCGCATCCGGCCTGGGATTTGGTCATCCTTGGCGATGGCCCGTTGCGCGACACCTTATGTGCACAAGTACGGGCGGCGGGGCTGGAGCAGCGTATTTTTTTGCCTGGTAGCGTGGGCAACATCGGAGACTGGTACGAGCAAGCGTCCGTGTACGTGATGAGTTCACATTTCGAAGGATTTCCCAATACCCTGGTGGAGGCGATGGCTTATGGTTTGCCGGCCGTGAGTTTTGACTGCGATACCGGTCCCAGGGATATCATCCGGCACGAGGTCGATGGCTTTCTGGTGGCGCCTGGCGATACGCAGGGGATGGAATCCGCCTTAGGCAAACTCATGCATGATGAGCAATTGAGGCGCGATTTTTCTGTTCTTGCGATTGAGGCAAGGGAGCGCTTCTCACTAAAGAAAGTGTCCGATATGTGGGAAGACTTGTTTATCGCTCAACACCCCGGACGCGATATCAGCTGAATTAGCTGCGCGCCGCGCGATCGTCCGCGGCCCAGTCGCTGGTCCGACGGCCCCGACTTAAATTCCGACAATACCCGCTGCACCGGCATGGTGTGGCAAAAGCTGCGCCCCCGCATCGATTAGTCCCCATCCCTGCCAAAGCCGTCAGGCGCGACCTTGTCGCTGCCACTGCGCAGATAGCATTCCGGCCCCTCCCCACAAGCCCCTCGATGATCTGGTTTCCCAGCGCGTTACAGAAGCCGGGCGGTTTCGCCATGCGCGCGATGTCCGCAAATATTTTCTATTGGAAACAGCATGTGCATACTTGAAAACCTTCAACATTTCACAACGAAAATATTTTTTTTGATTTGCGGAACTAATAGCCAGGCAATAACCTCAAAGGTATTCCTTTAACGAAATTTCGAGGAGCTTTTATGACATGAGCCACCTTTTTTCAGCCAAATCTTGCTAATGGAATTGCAATCGATCTGATCGTCACCGCGGCTTTTCTATTTCGCAAAATAAATATTCTTCTTGATTTGCGGAACTAGTCGCACGGAAACGACTCAGAAATTGAAATTGGAGGTAATTAATGACAACACGCGCATCATCCCAGCCGACACTGAAGTTCTCATCAGAGATCTCGTTGCAGATAATGCTTGCTTTTCGTCGTGGAGAGGCATTTCCAGCTCCACATCGTCAATCGTTCACCGTAGCGCTCGAGTAGTGCTATCCCCGCCACTAGCTGACCCGGCCTGAGCCTCAGTTAGTTTCCGTTAATTAATTCCTGCGGAGTATCCCTGCCACTTGCCTCGCGAGCGGCGGTTGGATTGTCACGTTCATGTTTCTGCGGATTATCTCTGCCACTCGCCTTGCGAGGGGCGGCTGGATGGTCACGCTCATGATTTTAGTAACTTATATAGAAACGAATTTAAAAATGCTAAGTATCCAAAGAATTTCCCTACCATTCGCTCGGCGCCCAATCAATCTCGTACTGGTTTGCGCTGGGCTCATCGCCAGCCCGTTCGCCATGTCCGAAGTCTACACGGCACCCCTATCCGGGGCATCGACAATCCAGTCGATCGAATCCACGGCAAGCAGCGACGGCACCCAAGCCTATTTCAAGATTCCCTATAGCGGAACGCCTGCGTGGGTGCGTGTGTTTATTGACACCGACCGGATCGCCACCAGCGGCTACGGATTCAGCGGCGTCGGCGCCGGATACCTGATTGAAAATGGCCGTCTGTACCGGTACACCGGTACGAACGGCGGGTGGGCCTGGACCTTCGTTAAAACAGTGCCTTTCACCTCCGGCAATGGCGTGGCCAACGTGGCCGTGGCGCACACTGATATCGGTTCTCCCTCCGCCATTAACCTGGTCACGCAAACCGATCCGCCCACCCTCATCTCGCGGGTAATCGCACTGTCGCTGACCACCGCGACGCCAACCCCGACTCCGACCCCGACCCCGACCCCGACTCCGACCCCGACACCGACCCCGGCACCGGGTCCCACGGTTTCAGTGACTTACACCGGCAGCACGGCGACCATCGCCAATCCCGAGCGCGGTTTTTACCGCCACGTCGGCTGTGAAACGCCTGTCAGCCTGACCCAGTTAACCGGCTTCCGTACTTCCGGCGGCGAATCGCTGATGTTATGCGTGTTTTACCTTCGCAATTTTGTCAACTCGCCGATCAATCAGACCACGCTGAACCTGTTCCAGCAGCAAATGGATACGGTACGCAAGGCTGGCTTGAAAGCGATTGTGCGTTTCGCCTACAACGATAACAATTCGCCTGTCGATGCCAAGCCGGCCATGGTCGACACCCATCTGAACCAGCTCGCTCCCTACCTTGCCAACAATCGGGACGTGATCGCCATCGTGCAGGCCGGCTTGATCGGCGCCTGGGGCGAGTGGGGCAACACGCAGAACTATGGCGACAGCTACAACATGACAGCAAAAAACATCGCTGACCGAAAGTTTGTGGTCGACAAACTGCTCAAGGTTGTACCCGCCGAGCGTATGGTGCAGCTGCGCATGCCGCTATTTAAAACCAAGCTCTATAGCCCAACCGCGCTCACCAGCGACGAAGCGTTCAACGGTACGGCCAAGGCGCGCCTGGGACATCACAACGATTGCTTCTTGTCCAGTCCCTCCGACTACGGCACCTATATCAATCCCTCCGTGGAATTCCCTTACCTGGCGGCGGAGACCAAGTACGTGGCATCCGGAGGCGAAACCTGTAGCTACGCGCCGCCGCGCAGCGATTGCCCGACAGCCGTGAGTGAAATGGCCAAGTTCCATTGGTCGTACTTGAACCTCGACTATAACCAGACGGTGCTGAACAACTGGAAAAACCAGGGCTGCTTCGCACAGGTTGACCAGAAGCTGGGCTATCGCTTTGTCCTGAAAACCGGTACCTTCTCCAGCACTGCCAAACCAGGTGGCGGTTTCGCGGTGAATCTGCAGGTGCAAAACCAGGGATGGGCGGCACCGTTCAACAGCCGCAACGTCGAGCTGGTGTTCCGGAATACGTCGAGCGGAGCGCTTTACCGCGTTAAACTTGCGACCGATCCGCGCTTGTGGATGGCAGGTACGACAGTGACGATCAACCAGACCGTGACGCTCCCGGCCGACATGGTCAAGGGCTCGTATTCGGTGCTGCTGCACCTGCCCGATCCGCAGGCGTCGTTGCGCAATCGTCCCGAGTACGCGATCCAGCTGGCCAACGTCAGTACATGGGAAGCAAACACCGGCTTCAATAACCTCAACCACACCGTCGGCGTGGCCCCTTAAGCGAGCACGAGCGGCTTGACCAGGCAGGCGGGTGCATGCACCCGCCTGTTTCT
>CAMLFK010000063.1 GCA_946479255.1 uncultured Oxalobacteraceae bacterium | reverse complement strand
CCAGCGCCTTGGCCAGGCGGCCGCGGAAGTCCGGCACCAGCACTTCGATGCGGGTCGATGGCGACAGCTTGCGCGTTTCGCTAATGCACGACACAAAATGGCCGGCACCGCCGTCGCGCAGGTCGTCGCGGTCCACCGAGGTGATCACCACGTAGGACAGGCGCAGCTCGGCGATGGTCTTGGACAGATTGATCGGCTCATTGACGTCGAGCGGGTCCGGACGGCCGTGGCCGACGTCGCAGAACGGGCAGCGGCGGGTGCACTTGTCGCCCATGATCATGAAGGTCGCCGTGCCCTTGCCGAAGCATTCGCCGATGTTCGGGCAGCTGGCTTCCTCGCACACCGTCACCAGGTTGTTGGCGCGCAGAATGTCCTTGATCTCGTAGAAACGCGACGAGGTCGAGGCGGCCTTGACGCGGATCCAGTCCGGCTTTTTCAGGCGTTCGACCTGCTCCAGCGGGACGATCTTGATGGGGATGCGCGAAGTCTTGCTTGCGCCCTTCTGCTTTTCGCTGGCGTTGTAGGTAGAGATAGCAGGGGCAGGAGCGGGGGCAATGCCGGTATCGGTGTCGGAAGTCATGTTGGCTGCGTGCCCGGTGGGGCGTCGGTTGTATTGTTCGGTTCCGGCTGCGCGTCGGCGCTGGCCAGTTGCCGCACCAGCTCGTCGGCCAGCGCGCGTTGTACTACGTCCAGCTGCGCGTCGATTCCCATGGTGCGCATATCGACGGTTTCCAGGCCGGAGTAACCACAAGGGTTAATCCAGGAAAACGGTGCCAGGTCCATGGCCACGTTCAGCGACACCCCATGGTAGGTGCAGCCGTTGCCGCGCACTTTCAAGCCGAGCGCGGCGATCTTGGCGCCCTTCTTGGGGCCGCCGGCGATATAAATGCCGGGCGCGCCGGCAATCCGTTCGCCTGCAAGATTATACGCCCCCAGCACGTTGATGATCGCCTGCTCGATTTTTGCAACAAATTGGCGGGCGTACAACTTGCCGCCCGGCTTGTTGCGGCGCAGGTCCATCAGCAGGTAAATCACCACTTGGCCGGGGCCGTGGTAGGTCACTTCGCCGCCACGGTCGGTCTGGATCACCGGCACTTCATGCGGCGCCAGCACATGGCCGCGGTCGGCCCCCAGGCCCAGCGTAAATACCGGCGGATGCTCGACAATCCACAATTCGTCAGGCGTCTCGGCCACGCGCGCATCGGTAAATGCGCGCATCGCGGCGAAGGTAGGCTCGTAGTCGGCGTGGCCGAGATGGCGAATGACAGCGGGGCCGTGTGGCGAAAAAGACATGGGATTGGAGTCGGAAACAGAGCGCTATTATAAGCCAGCGCCGGGCAGGGCCCTCTCGAACCCCTGTTACATCACGATCTTCACCATCGGGTGGGCCGACAAGGCCCGGTACAGGTCGTCGAGCTGCACCCGGCTGGTGGCGCGCACCGTCACCGTCAGGCCGGTGTAGTTGCCTTTGGCGGAAGGGCGCACTTCCATGCGGCCGATGTGGAAAGTCGGGTCGAATTCGAGCACCACGTCGACGATGGTGGCGGCAAAGTCGGGATGCGTGGCTCCCATCACCTTGATCGGGAAGTCGCTCGGGTATTCAATCAGCGAATCAGCGGTCGGGTCCATACACAGTCCAGTTCTAAAGTTACAGTGAAAACAAAAGCGGCGGCCACGCTGGCCGCCGCTGTTCACATTGTAGCCAAAATCACGCCAGCGCTTAGCGGATCATCTGCGGGTGGCGGCCGGGACGCGGCTCGCGCGGCGAGTCGTCGTCGCGGGCCGCCGGGGCGGGGGCAGGTGCCGGGGCCGGCTGCGCCGCCGGACGCGGGGCCGGGGCGGCGAACGATGGCTGCGGCTGCGGCTGCGGCTGCGGCTGGGCCGGCTGCATCACCCGTGCTGCGTGGGCCGCAAACGAGGCCTGCGGCTGCGGCAGTGGGTGCGGCGGCACCACCGGACGCGGCGCCGGGGCCGGCTGCGGGATGGCCGGTGGCGGACGCTGGGCCGAATAGACCGGCTCGCGTTCCCGCTCGCGGCGCTCGCGCTCGCGCAGGGCGCGCTCGTCCGTATCGAAACGGCCCTGGCGCGCTTCGCGCTCCTCGCGCTGCGAGTGAAGAATCGTGGCCCGCGCGCCGTTCGACCACCCTTCGTTCAGCGGCTGCTGCGCTTGCTGCGCCACCGGTGGCGTTACCGGTGGCAATGGCGCCGTAGTGATGCGCGCGCCATCCCGGTCGCGCCAGTTGGCGCGCTGGCCATCGCGGTGGTCGTCGTCGCGCCGGACCGCGTCACGGCGCTCGTCGTTAGGCCGACTGTCGTCGCGGCGTCCATCACGCTCGCGCCGCACACCCTGCGGTACCGGCGGCGTGGCATGCGGTGCGCTTTGCAGCAACACCGGATTGACCGAGGCCGAGGCGATGCCGTGCACCACCACCGGCGCGCGCCGGCCGAAGTGTTCATGCGGCACCACCGTCAGCCCGCGCTGGCGATGGTCCAGGCCATCGCGGCGCGTTTCGCGAATGCCATCCTGGCTGGCGTGGCGGTTCAGGTAGCGCAGCCGATCCTGCGACACGCGATAGTGGGGCTCGTAGGTGTCGCGCGGGGACAGTGGATACCAGCCCTGCGCCGGCGCCTGGCGGTAGGCACCGCGGTTATGGAAATTGACGCTCCAGCCGGCGCCGCCGACCCAGCCGACCAGCGCGGGCGACCATACCGGACGGCCGATGTTGCGGCCCGGCGCCCAGCACCAGCGCTGGTTGACCACTACCCAGCGGCCATAGTGGAAAGGCGCGTAACCCCAAGGCGCGTTGTCGACCCAGGTCCAGCCCCACGGTTCCATATAGGTCCAGCGGCCGTCGCGGTAAGGCACCCAGCCGGACGACACATTGCGTGGAATCCACAGCGGACCAAGCTCGCTGTCGTCGCGCCAGGTGCCGTAGCGGTCCAGTTCTTCGTAACCGGTCATTTCGCTGGTGACATAACGCTCGGAAATCGCGCGCTCGTCGCGACGGTCGCGCAGCAGCGCCCAGTCGTCGAAACCGGTGCTGTTGGCCACCGCCGTGCGGATATCGTCCTGTTCGAGCTCGGCGCGGCGGCCGGCGCGCACGGTCAGGCTGGAGCCGGCGCCGTCGACCAGCGCCACCCCTTCGAATACATTGACGACAGTGCTGTCCTGCTGGCGCTCGGCATCGACCCGCAGGCGGCCGGCTTCCTGGAGGCGCACCTGGCCCTGGGGCGTGGAGAGCTCGAAGCCGCGCACCACGTCGGGATTGCGCACCCGCACGCTGACGCTGCCGTAGTGCAGGTGCAGGCGCAAGCGTTCGTCATCGAGTTCGACCACGTCGAGCGCCGAGTCGCCGTCCAGGCGAATCGCGGTAGAACCGATGCGCAGCTCGGTGCGGGCGCCGCGCGCGGTAGTGATCTGGTTGTTCGAGGTCACCGGCCAGTTGACCAGCGCGGGCGTATTTTCCTCGCCTACTTCGCTGCTGATGCCGACCTGGCCCTCGGCCAGCGCAATGCGCCCCACCCGGCCCGGCACCTCCGCCAGCGCGAGCGTGGATAAGACCGACAACGCCAGAAGCGCGACGGTTTTCGAGAAAGGCTTACTCATGATGGGACTCCAGGAGGGACGTGAGCGCGACTCTACGCGCGTGTATTGATTTAACGCCCGGACTAGCCTGCCGACAACACGGGTTACAAACCGTTGCACATGACGGCACCAGGCTACATGGCCGAGGCCGCTTCGGGCCGGATCAGGCGGTGCCGCGCTTAACAAAAAACAAACCAGCGCCGATCAGCATCAGCACGCCGCCGAAGAAACGGTTCTGGCGCCGCAGCGAGGCGGGATCGCGGAAAAAGCGCTGCATCGACGCGGCCAGGAAGGCATAGCCATTCATGACGACAGTGTCGATGGCCATCATGGTCAGGCCCAGGATGGCCAGCTGCGGCAGCAGCGCGGCATCCTTGGAAATAAACTGCGGCAGCACCGCGACCATGAAAATGATGCCTTTCGGGTTGGTCGCGTTGGTCAGGAAACCCGTCAGCACGCGCTGGCCAAGCGATGGCGCGGCGGCCGGCGCGCTGCCGGCGTCACCGCCGAGCGCCAGCGCGGGCGCGCGCCATTGCAGGATACCGAGGTAAATCAGGTACAAGGCGCCGACCGACTTGACGATGCCGAAAGCCAGTTCGGAAGCCAGCAGCAGCGAGCCGACGCCTGCCCCGGCGATCAGCAGCACCGCCAGCAGGCCGAGCTGCAAGCCGAGCACGGTGGCGCTGGCTTTCTTCACGCCATAGGCCAATCCATGGGTCATCGACAGCACCGCGCCCGATCCGGGCGAAATCGCAATGATCACGCCGGCAATGGTGAACTGGAGCCAGGTAGAAAATTCCATGGAAAAAAATCGGAGAGTGGAAAGTAGCGCGGCCGCCGAAACGGCGGCCGCGAGGGTACTGCGTGCTACAACTACTGCTTGTGACTTACTTCTTCTTTGGGTTGACCGCCGACTTTAACGTCGCGCCAGCCGAGAACTTTGGAGTCTTCGAAGCAGCGATCTTGATCGGTTCGCCGGTTGCCGGGTTACGGCCCTTGCGCGCGGCGCGCTTGGACACGGAGAACGTACCGAAGCCGGTGATGCCGACGGTGTCGCCTTTTTTCAGGCGCTCGGTGATGATCTCGATGATCGTGTTAACTGCGCCGTTTGCTGCTGCGCCGGACATTTCCGTACGCTTTGCAAATTCCGCAATCAGTTCGCCTTTTTTCATACACATCCTCCCGGGTTAAAAGAGCGGGAAGATTAGCATAATTATTGCCAAGTGTAATAAATTCACGAGGGGCATTACGAAAGTAAGCCCCGCTGTGACTGGTGCGCCACCTTGGTGCGCGACCTTATTCGGCCATGGCCAAGCCATCCTGCGGTGCGGGAAGTCCGGTGCGCAGGGCCGCGTTGATCAAGGTCTGGTAGCCTTTTCCGCACTGTTCGGACAGCGAACGGAACTGGTCCAGCACCTCGTCGTCGAGGTAGATGGTGATGCGGGTCTTGCGCTTGACCTGGCGGGGGACAGGCGTAGTGGTGGCGGTCTGGGATGGATCGGTGTGCATAAGGTGCATGGTGTCCTCGCTGCTAAAGAATCGGAAGGGAAGGCGGTTGAGTCCACTATACGTATGCTTCCGGCAGGCGGGTCGGGAAAGCGACGAGTTGCAGAAAACGTGGACTGAAATGCAAAAATCCGGCGTGATTGGCGTGGGTGCACGCTGTGCCGTCGGGTAAGATGGCGGTTTTATTCAAGCGCCAACCTGGGAGAAACGCTAATGGCTGCAGGCAGTTTGCTGGCATTACTGGACGATATCGCGACGATCCTCGACGACGTGGCGGTGATGAGCAAGGTCGCGGCCAAGAAGACCGCCGGCGTGCTGGGCGACGACCTGGCATTGAACGCGCAGCAGGTCAGCGGCGTCAACCCCGAGCGCGAATTGCCGGTGGTATGGGCGGTCGCCAAGGGTTCGCTGCTCAACAAGGCCATCCTGGTGCCGGCCGCGCTGGCCATCAGCGCGTTTGCGCCACGGGGTGTCATGCCGCTGCTGATGCTGGGCGGCGCCTTCCTGTGCTACGAGGGCGTGGAGAAACTGGCCCATAAGTATTTGCGCAGCGAAGCCGAGGAAGAGGCCCACCACCAGGAACTCAAGCACGCGCTGGTCGATGAAACGGTCGACCTGGTGGCGCTGGAAAAAGACAAGATCAAAGGCGCGATCCGCACCGACTTCATTTTGTCGGCAGAAATCATCGTGATTTCCTTGGGCACCGTGGCGGGCCAACCCTTCGCCCAGCAAGTCGCCGTGCTGGTGGTGATCGCGCTCGCGATGACCGTTGGCGTGTATGGCCTGGTGGCCGGCATCGTCAAGCTGCTGCTGGCCGCCGCGCCCAAGCTGATGAAGGCCTTGTCGGTGCTGGGCACCCTGGCCATGTTCATGGTCGGCGGCAGCATCCTGGTGCACGGCGTGCCGGCGCTGCATCACTTCGTCGAAGGCATCGGCGCCAGCGTGGCCACCGTGCCGGGCGTGGGCGGCGTGCTGGCGGTGATCGTGACCTCGCTGGTGGAGGCTGTGATCGGAGTGATCGCCGGCGCCATCGCGCTGGTGGCCGTGACTGGTGTGATGAAACTCCTCAAGCGGGAAGCACCCGCGCATTAAATCCTGAAACGCCCGGGGCGCTCCCCCGGGCCTCCCTGCCGCCCCGATACTTTATTTTTTGTCTACATTACGCAACAGCAAAGCCATGCGCGTTTGACATGGCAATTGAACCACACCAGCATGGGTAGAGCCCGATTAACTATCGTTAATCGGGGCGCACACACTTTACCATCGGGCGCGGCTCGGCGGCTGTGGACATGAACACCATCCCGACCGCCATCGTCAAGAACATCGAGGTGCTGCGCGACGGCGCCGCCGCCCAGTACGGCTCGGATGCAATCTCCGGCGTGGTCAACCTGCGCCTGCGCACCGACCGCAGCGGCGGTGAAGCGACCATCAATTATGGCGCCCGCCTGACCGAGTATTCCTTCAAGGTCGACGCGGCGCCGCCTGGTGCGACCTGGTCGCCGCAAACCTCGCGCAAGCGCACCGACGGCCAGAGCGCCACGGTCAGCCTGTGGAAAGGCATCGCCCTGGGCGAAACCGGCTACCTGACCATCGCCGGCGAATTCAAGGACCAGAACCGCACTGAACGCAGCGGCTACAACATGCGCGCCCAGTACCCGCTGGTGAACGGCGCTTTCGATCCGCGCGAAGCGGGCTTCAACCGTTTCAGCGCCTGGTATGGCGAGCCGGAAATGAAACAGTCGACCCTGTTCGCCAATGCCGGTAACACGCTCGGCAACGGCGTCAAGGTGTACGGCTGGGCCAGCTACCAGCGGCGCGATGCGCGCTCGGGCGGCTTCTTCCGCTGGCCTAGCGATCCGCGCAACATCATCTCGATCTATCCGGACGGCTTCCTGCCCATCATTGCCCCGGTAGTGGACGATTACGCGGCCACCGGCGGCATCGCCTGGGACTTGGGCGAGTGGGCCATGGACGCCTCTCTCGGCTACGGCAAGAACCGCATGGACTACACCATCGAGAACACGCTCAACCGCTGATCGGGCCGACCAGCAAGACCGAGTTCGAAGCGTGCGGCTTTGCCTACGACCAGCTGGTATTCAACCTGACCGGCGTGCGTCCGGTCACTGTGGGTGCGCTGGCCTCGCCGCTGAACGTGGCGGTGGGCATGGAAGCGCGGCGCGAAGGTTTCGCCCAGTTCGCCGGCGAACCGGATTCCTACCGCCACGGCGGCGAGCGCAATCCGAACGGCAGTTTTACGCCGCCGGGTGCGCAGGTGTTCGCCGGTTTCCGCCCTAGCAACGAGACCGACACGCACCGCACCGCCGTCGGCGCCTTCGTCGACCTGGAAGCCAATCTCACCAAGGCCTTGCTGGCCTCGGTGGCGCTGCGCGCTGAACACTATTCCGACTTCGGCGACAGCCTGGCCGGTAAAGTGGCGGCACGCTACGATTTCGCGCGCCGTCGCCGCAGCAGCAGAACTTCACCTCGACCGCGACCAACTTCATCAGCGGCATTCCGTTCGAAATCACCACCTTCAAGCCGACCGACCCGGTCGCGGCCGCGCTCGGCGCCAAGCCGCTGGAAGCCGAAAAATCGGTCAACCTGTCGCTCGGCGGCGTGATGCGGTTCGGCGCCGCCAGCCTCACGGTGGACGCCTACCGCATCAAGGTGCGCGACCGCATCGTGCTGTCGGAAAACCTGACCCAGGACGATGTGCGCAACTTCCTCACGAGCCAGGGCTTTACCGGCGTGGGCGGCGGACGCTTCTTCATCAATGGCGTGGACACCACCACCGACGGCATCGACATGGTGCTGAACTGGCCGATGAACGCGGGCCAGGCCGGCAAGTTCGACTTCACCCTGGCCGCCAGCCTGACCGATACCGAAGTGACCAGGGTACCGGCGACGGCCCAGCTGGCAGCACTGAAGACGCCGCCGCCGCTGTTTGCGCGGGTCAATACCTTGTCCTTGGAAGAGGGCCAGCCCAAGAACAAGCTGACCGCCAGCGCCAACTGGAAGCTGGGCGCCATGGGCGCGACCCTGCGCGCCACCCGCTACGGCAAGGTGCTTTCGCCCAATGCCAATCCGGCGCTGGACCTGACCCTCTCCGCGAAGACGGTGGTCGACCTGGAAGCGCGTTATGCCCTGACCCAGAAGCTCAACCTGGCGCTGGGCGCGGAGAACTTGTTCGACCAGTATCCGGAAGTGGTTGACCCGGCCATCAATCCGAGCGGCAATGCGCCCTTCCCGAACTACGCGCCGTTCGGGCGTAGTGGGCGTTACGTGTACGCGCGCGCCAGCTACGCGTTCTGAGGGTTAGCGTTCACCAACTTCGCGCCGGGACAGCATCGCCCCGGCCGCCAGGCCAATCCCGAACGCGCCATACACCAGCGCCAGCGCCGGTTTGGACAGGCGCTTCTCATAACCCGGATGCAGCCGCTCGGGCGTCAACTTATAGTCCACGAAACAGGCCACCGCGCTGGCCACGGTCGCCACCTCGACGGTCGTCATGGTCTTGTTGCGGTTGAGTGTCTTTTCGAGCAGGTGTTCGAACAGCACCGCCCAGAAAGTGGAACTGGCATGGTGGATCAGGTAGCCCGTCACCGTATAGCGCAGCGAAGGCTTGTTCTGCAGCGCGGCCTTGTCGCCGTAGAACCAGTGGCTGATTGCATTGGTCGGGGCGAACGCGCTGCCGGCTTCGCGCTTGCCCAGCGCGGCCAGCACCGCCGTCGAAATGATGCTGGCGACACTGCCGCCGACCAGCCCGCGTTTCAGGGGTTCATTCCATGTGCCCATTGCGCCTCCTCGTGTGCGTGTAAAATGTATCCTATGCGTATTTTATTGACCGGCGCCACAGGCTTCATCGGACGGCATGTGCTCGATGCACTGCTGGCCGAAGGCCACCACGTGGTGTGCGCGGCGCGCCATACGGGGCCCCAAAAAAACAATGTGAGCTGGCTGCATGCCGACTTCAGCAAGGATACCGATAAAGCGGTTTGGCTGGCGCGCCTGCAGGACATCGACGCGGTCGTCAACACGGTTGGTATCTTCAAGGAAAGCGGCGCGCAGACCTTCGCCGCCTTGCATACCGGGGCGCCATGCGCCCTCTTCGCCGCCTGCGCCGAAGCCGGCCAGGTGCGCGTCGTGATCCAGCTGTCCGCGCTCGGTGCCGACGAAGAAGCCAACACCGCTTACCACCTCAGCAAGAAAGCCGCGGACAACTGCCTGGCCAGCCTGCCCTTGCGCGGCTTCATCCTGCAACCCTCGCTGGTGTACGGCAAGGATGGCAGCAGCGCCGGTGTCTTCAAGACCCTGGCCAGCATGCCGCTGGCATTGCGCTTCGGCAGCGGCGCGCAACTGGTGCAGCCGATCCATGTGGACGATGTGGTGGCGGCCATCGTGCGCCTGATCGCCGAGCCGCTCGAAAACGCGGGACGCATCCCTCTGGTCGGGCCGCGCGCGCTGCCCTTCACCGATTATCTGGCGGCCCTGCGCGCCGCCATGGGCATGGGCAAGCTGCGCGTGCTGCGCCTGCCGGATGCATTGGCCCAGCTTGTGGCCAACTTGGGCGCTCTGCTGCCCGGCGCCCTGCTCGACCGCGATGCACTCAGCATGCTCAACCGTGGCAACAGCGCCGACCCGGGCCCGACCATGCGCCTGCTGGGACGCATACCCCGCGCCATCGAAAACTTCATTGAAGATCCGCGCGCCGAACGTGCCCAGGCCAAATTGAACTGGCTGCTGCCGGTGCTGCGCCTGTCGATCGCTTTTGTGTGGATCGCCACCGCCATCGTTTCCTACGGCCTGTACCCGATCGAAGACAGCTATGCGCTGCTCGAGCGCAGCGGCGTGCCGCCCGCGATGGCGCCCCTGATGCTGTATGGCGCGGCCACCTTCGACCTGCTGCTCGGCATCGGCATCCTACTCATCCGCCGCCGCTGGCTGTGGAACGCCCAGCTGGCACTGATCGGTTTTTATACCATCGTGATCGCCTGGAAGCTGCCCGAGTTCCTGCTGCATCCCTATGGTCCGCTGACCAAAAACCTTCCAATGCTGGCCGCCATCTGGCTGCTGGCCGAGTTCGAAGAAAAGTAAGAGAAGGAGTAATACATGGAATACATCATCGTCAAGTGGCTGCACATCTTGTCGTCCACTTTCCTGTTCGGCACCGGCATCGGTTCGGCCTTCTACATGCTGTTCACCAGCCTGTCGCGCGACGTGCGCGCCATCGCCGTGGTCAGCCGCCACGTGGTGCTGGCCGACTGGATTTTTACGACCAGCACCATCATCATCCAGCCGGTGACGGGCATTTATATGATCCACCTGGCCGGCTTTCCGCTGCACAGCCGCTGGATCATGTGGTCAATCGCCCTGTACTTCGTGGCCGGCGCCTGCTGGCTGCCGGTGGTGTGGATCCAGCTGAAAATGCGCGACATGGCGCAGGAGGCCGCCGCCGCCAACAGCGAGCTGCCGCCGACGTACTGGCGCTACCTGCGCATCTGGACCACGCTCGGCATTCCCGCCTTTTTCGCGCTGGTGGTTATTTTCTACCTGATGGTGGCCAAGCCGGTCTGACGCACGGGCAGGCTGACCCGGAAGCAACAGCCTCCGCCGGGATTGTCCACGTAGCGCACCTCGCCGCCGTGGTGGCGCGCGATCTGGCGCACCAGCGCCAGGCCCAGGCCGACCCCGCCGGCCGCCTCGCTGGCGCCGGGCAGGCGGTAGAAGGGTTCAAAGATCGCTTCGCGCTGGTCCGGCGGCACGCCCGGCCCGCGGTCGCATACGTCGATTTGCACCTGTTCCGCGCGCGGCTGGGCGAGGCACATGGCGACCGGCGTGCCGTTGCCATAGCGCTGGGCGTTTTCCAGCAGGTTGCGCAGCAGGCGGCGCAACAGCCTGGCGTCGCCATCGATTTCGCCCACCGTGCCATCCAGGGTGGCGCCGACGCGCGCGCATTCCTCGGCCGCCAGCGCGGTCAGCTCGACCGGCCCATGCTGCACAGGCGCGCCGCTGGTGGCGTCCAGGCGGCTGGCCAGCAGCAGTTCGCCGATGATCTGGTCGAGCTCGCCGATGTTGCGGTTCAGTTCCTCGCGGATCATCGGACTGGCCTGGTCGCCGATCAGTTCGGACGCCATGCGGATGCGCGCCAGCGGCGAGCGCAATTCGTGCGAGGCATTGGCCAGCAGGCTTTTTTGCGAATCCACCAGCGCTTCGATGCGCTCGGCGGCCTGGTTGAAACTCTGGGCCACGCGCGCCACCTCGTCGTCGCCCTCGACCGGCACGCGGGTGGAGAGCTTGCCCTGGCCCCAGCTTTCCACGCTGCCTTGCAGGCGCTCCAGCCGGCGGGTCAGGCGCCGCACCAGCGGATAGGCGGCGATCCCGACCGCCAGCGCGATAAACAAGGTCAGCGCGAACTGATTGACCGGCGGGCGGCGCGGACGCATGCGCTGCGACACCAGCCAGCGGCCATCGTCGAGCTTCTGCGCAAACACCGAATTGGTGCCGGGCAGGCGCCCGCTCTCGGCCTGGCCGGGTGGTAGCGGTGGCAAAGGCGGGCCGGCGCGCACCAGCGGCTGCCCTTCGGCGCTGTACAAGGTCATGTTCATGCCGAGCGAGCGGCGCCAGCGCATCAGCGCCTCGCGTTGCTGGCGGTAGGAAGCGTCCGGCGGCGGCAGCACCTGGGCGGCGATCTCGGCGAAGTTTTCCAGGCTGACATTCTGCTCGGCCTGGTAGCGCAAGTGCGCAATGCCCAGCACCGAGGCGGCCACCAGCAGCACCGCCAGCAGCGCCAGGTAAAAGCGCACATACAGGCGGCCGCTGAAGGACAGGCTTCCCTTAAACATCCTGCGCCTTGGCGAACACGTAGCCGGCGCCGCGCACGGTGATGATGCGCTTGGGCTGCTTGGGATCGTCCTCGATGGCCGCCCGCACCCGCGCGATGTGCACGTCGATCGAGCGGTCGTAGGGATCGAGCGCCTCGCCCTTGACGGCGTCGATCAGCTGTTCGCGCGACAGCACCCGCCCGGCCCGTTCGGCCAGCGCCAGCAGCAATTCGTACTGGTGCGAAGTCAGCGGCCTTTCAATGCCATCGACCTTGACGGTGCGCGCGCCGGGATCGATCTCCAGGCGGCCGAAGCGCAGCACGGCGGCCGTGGTGCTTGATGGCGTGCCCGCCATGGGAGGGCGGCGCAGCACGGCGCGCAGGCGGGCCAGCAATTCGCGCGGCTCGAAGGGCTTGGGCAGGTAATCGTCGGCGCCCAGTTCCAGGCCGATGACCCGGTCGAGCGGGTCACCCTTGGCGGTCAGCATGACGATCGGCGTGGAGGCCAGCGCGCCGGGCAGGGCACGGATGCGGCCGCACAGCTGCAAGCCGTCGGCGTCGGGCAGCATCAGGTCGAGCAGGATCAGCTCGAAGCCGCCCTGCTGCAGCAGCTCCATGCCCTCACGCGCGGTCGGCGCATGTACCGCCTCCAGGCCGTTCTGGCCGAGGTATGCGACCACCATCGCCGCCAGGCGCTGGTCGTCTTCGATCATCAGGATGCGCTGAACCATCGCTTGGAAAATGAAATGAGTGAGTCGTGAGCATACTGTATGCCCACGGCATTTCAAGGATGTGTTCGCTATGTAAAGAAATGTGAAGCTACACGGTTTCCAGCAATTCCGGCCGGCGCAGGCGCACCTGGTCGGAGCGGATGCCGCCGATCAGGCCCCAGGCCGAAGCCCAGCGGATCGCGCGGTCCTTGTCGGCATCGCTGGGCGCGGCGATGGCGCGCGCGATCGCACGGCTCATGCGCAGCATGCCGTAGCTCTTGCGCGCCTGGCGGTCGGAAAATTTGGTGCGGCCCATGCTTGCTTACCCATTGCGAATTTCTACGGCCTGCATTGTACTTTTTATATCGGCTTTTGGGACTGTGCGTCCGTACAGTCGAGTTATTAGACCTGCAATCTCAAAAAATCGTGAGATAGCGCTCCCAAATGTGCGCTGAGCGTACGCTAGCTAACCGTTTGGCCAGGTGTGCTGGGTTACGGTGTAGCTAATGAAGCAGCGTCAGGCAGTCGTCATGAAATCCCGAACCATCGAAAAGCGCAAGGCGTACGGCATGGAACGCATGATCGCCGCGATCGAGCGCGCTATCTTGTCCGATACCAATGCCGCCAAAGAACGCGCCGCGCGCTGGGCCGCTGCATGGGGTTTGCTCAGCGGCATACGCAGTCCCGGCATCCGCCTGCGCCGCTCGGTGCTGGCCGACCAGCGCCGTCCTGAACGGCGCTCCCATCCCCGCTGAACCCTCCCCTCCTGCTCATCCATAGCAACATTGCAAAATGGCTACAGTGCGCTCGCTTGCGGCGCACGCCGCTAGACTGTTTGCGGACTCAATAGCATGTGCTTGATTTCGTTGAGTTTTCACCCCTCTAACCATGTCAGGAGCCATTATGCATTTGAATAAATTGTTAAAAAATTTGCTGAGCGTTTCCCTTGCCGCCGCCCTCGCCGCGCCATTCGCCGCGCACGCGCAGACCGATACCAGCGCGACCGAGGCGAAGTCCGCTACCAAGGCCAAGGCTAAGCCCAAGGCGAAGAAAAAGCAGAGCGACAAGCAGGACGCGGCCGCGCACCAGGCCCACACCACCGACAGCAGCACGGCCGCCAGCGGTATGCCCCCCAGCGCCGCCACGCAAACCGGAACCGGCGGGACGACGGGAAGTACCGACAGCGGCAGCACCCAGAGCGGAACCAGCGGTGCCGCCGGCAGCACCGGTACGGGCAGCCCTCCAGTTCCGGATCCGGCCGGCGCCGCCAGCAGCGGCACCAGCACGGTGGCGCCTGCCACGCCCATCACACCGATGAGCCCGATCACGCCGGCCAGCCCGCCTGCGGCGCCGACGACGCCACCAACCCGTCAGTAAGCCAGCAGTTTACATTTTTCCATATATGAGATATTTTCTCGTATATGGAAAACCAAGAACTCGACAGTGCGATCGACCGCCGTATCGCACAGCGCCTGCGCGAGCTGCGCGCCGAACGCGGATGGCCGCTCGATGAGCTGGCCAAACGCAGCGGCGTCAGCCGCGCTACTTTATCCCGCCTGGAAAATGGCGACGTCAGCCCGACCGCCAGCGTGCTCGGCAAACTGTGCGGTGCCTACGGCCTGACCATGTCGCGCCTGATGCGCATGGTCGAAGACGTCTTCGTACCCCTGATTCCCCGCAGCGCCCAGCCGGTGTGGCTTGACGCCAGCATCGGCTTCCGGCGCCGCTCCGTCTCGCCGCCGTCCCAGACCCTGGCCGGCGAAGCGCTCGAATGCGAGCTCGATCCCGGCGCGCGCATCAGCTACGACAGCACGCCCCGCCCCGGCCTGGAACACCACCTGATCCTGGTCGAAGGCCGCCTTGAAGTGACCATCGACGGCACGGCCAATGCCCTGCAGCCGGGCGACTGCCTGCGCTACCAGCTGAACGGCCCGTCCGCCTTCGCCACCCCGCCTGACACCGGCGCCCGCTATTTTCTGTTCATCCTGTGAGGCCACAATGCCCCCCGCCACCATCAGCGAATTTTCCGCCACCGACCTTGAAGTGCACCTCGACCAGCTAGGCGCGCTGCTGCATGCCTGCGTGCACACCGGTGCCAGCATCGGCTTCATCCTGCCGCATACGCTGGCCGACGCGCAGCGCTACTGGCGAACCAAAGTGCTGCCCGGGGTTGCGGGCGGCGGCGTGCTGCTGCTGGTGGCGCGCCGCGGCGAGCGCATCGTCGGCACCGTGCAGCTCGACCACGACACGCCCGGCAACCAGCAGCACCGCGCCGAAGTGCGCAAACTGCTGGTGCACCCGGATGCGCGCCGCCAGGGCGTGGCGCAGGCACTGATGACGGAGATCGAACGCCGTGCCGGCACGCTCGGGCGCAGCCTGCTCACGCTCGATACCCGCACCGGCAGCGACGCCCAGCCGCTGTATGCGGCGCTCGGCTACCAGCAATGCGGCATCATCCCGCACTACTGCCGCGACAACTTCGAAGACCGGCTCGACTCCACCACGCTGATGTACAAGATGCTGGGCCAGGGCTGCTAGCAGCGCAGTATGTCGTCCGGCGACATGCGCATGGCCTGCCAGGCGTGGCGCACGACCGCCGCCAGTGCGACCGCCAGCGTGGCACCCAGCGCCAGCAGCAAGGTCCAGTAGCCGATCGGCGCATGCTCGACATAAGTGGACAGGTAGCGCTGGATCGCCAGCGCACCGAGCGGCAGCGCGATCACCGCCGCGAGCAGGCCCAGCGCGCCGATCTCGCGCAGCACCAGCATGCCGATATCCGATGGCTGCGCGCCATGCAGCTTGCGCAGCACGATTTCCTTGGCGCGCCGCTGCACCGTGTGCGCCGATAGTACGTAGGTGCCGAAGGCCGCGATGGCCAGCGCGATACCGGTGGCCACCGCCAGCAAGTTGGCGATGCGCGCTTCGCCGGCATAGTTGGCGGTCAGGATGTCGGCGGCACGATGCGTCTTCAGGACCGCATCGGGAAAATAGCGCGGCCACAAAGTGCGCACGACCCGTTCGGTATCTCCCAGCGGACCGTGCGAACGCAAGGTCAGCGTGGTCACCGCGCTGTTCAATTCGTACGCGGTGGCGCGCGGCGCCTCGTGCAGGGTGTCGTAGCGCAGGTCCGGCGCGATGCCGACGATACGCTTGTGGATCACCTTGCCGTCGAAACCGGCGGACGCCACGCTCTGGCCGACCGCCTCGGATGGCGAAGCAAAGCCCAGCTCGCGCGCGGCGATCGCGTTGAGCACCATCGGCACCGGATCGCCTTCCTTGTCGACGCGCTCATCGAACAGGCGCCCACTCGCGGCCTTCAAACGATACTGGGCGAAGAAGCCGGCGCTGACCGACTGCAGGTCGACCGCCACCGCCACGCCGCCAGGGCGGCTGATCTGGCGCGTCCAGAACGACTGGCGCCGGCCCACCGCATCTTCGCTCAGCGCCACGCCGGCCACCTCCGGCTGCGCCTTGAGCGCCGCGATCAGGCTTTCGGCTTTCTTGTCGAACCTGACCGGCTCGGGCAGGTCGACGATCAGCAGCGGCGCCGGATCGAAGCCGGGCGGCGCGCGCATGGCAAAGTCGGTCTGCCAGGCGATCGCCATGGTCACGCTGGCCAGGCCCATGGCAGCGGCCACCTGCGCCACCGTCATCACCCTGCGCACCCGCATGCCGCCCACCGATTCGGTGTCGGGCCGGCCGGCCAGCAAGCGCTCCGGCTGCACCCGCAAGGCGGTCCAGGCGGGGTATGCGGCCGTGACAAACCCGAGCAGCACGCCCAGCACCAAAGCCGCGCCGATATTAAAGGGCGACAGCATGCTGTCCAGCTGGCGCTCGACCAGCTGCGAAAACAGCGGCAACGCCAGCCAGGCCAGCAGCAGTCCCAGGCCGGTCGCCAGCAAGGCAACGACCATCGACTCGGCCAGGAACTGCAGCGCGATCTGGCGGCTGCCGGCGCCCAGCACCTTGCGCATGGCAATCTCGCGCTGGCGCCGCAGCACCCGCACGGTGGCCAGGTTGACGTAGTTAATCGCCGCCAGCACCAGGATCAGCAAGGCGATCGCCGCCAGCCCGGCCACCACCACCGGGTCGGCCCGCTCGCCCGGCGCAAAGATGAAATGCGGCGCGACCTTCTGGTCGAAGTAGGCATAGCGCAGCGGCGAGAGCTCAATGTCGGCCGCCTTGCGCCTGCCCAGCCTGGCCCTGACCTCGGGCGAGATGTTCTGATTGAACGGTGCGGCATCCACGGCCTGCTGGAGCGTGGCGGTGATGGAAGGCAGCGAGGCTCCGGGCGCCACCTTGACCAGCAGCTTGGCCCACCAGCCGCGCGAACCGGTCAGCATCTCATTGCGCACGGTCTCCTCGACGATCAGCGAGTTCACCCCGAACAGCGTTTCGAACGGCACCGTGGTGTTGGCGGGCGGCGTGGCCACGACCGCGCCGGCGCGCAGCAAATTGCCTTCGATCTGCATGGTCTTGCCGATGATGTCGACGGTGCCGAACATGGCAAGCGCCGCCGCCTCCGTCATGACGAAGCCTTCGGGCCGCTCCAGCGCCGCCTTCAGGTCGCCGCGCAGCACCCGCACGCCAAGCATCCCGGCAAAGCCGGGCAGCACGGTCAGGCTGTTCAGCTGGCGCAACTGGCCGTTCACGCGGGCCGTGGTCTTGAGCGGACGCGATGAGATGTAGCCGGTGACATCGACCACCCCGGCGGTCTTTTGCGCGGTTGCGCGCAGCAGCAAGGGCGCCTGGTCGAACCAGGGCGCGGTGGGCTGGACATTGTGGCGCATCTTGACGACATACACATTGTCGACGTCGGGGATGTGGGTGTTGTACTGCACCGAGAAGCGCACGAAGCCGAGCAGCAGCAGGCAAGCGGCCAGGCCCACGCCGAGGCCCAGCACTACCACCAGCGAGTACGCGGGGGCAGCTGCCAGCGCACGCCAGCCGATACGAAAATCCTGTAATTTCATCGGATCCCCCTAAGCTGCTTGCAGCGCGTCGACCAGGATGCGGCCGTCGAGCAGGCGCAGGGTGCGCGAAGCCTGTGCGGCATGCGCCTGCGAGTGAGTCACCATCACGATGGTGGTGCCTTCGGCGTTGATCTGGCGGAGCAGGCGCATTACCTCGTCGCCATGGGCGCTGTCGAGGTTACCGGTCGGCTCGTCGGCCAGCAGCAAGGCCGGCCTGGCCACCAGCGCGCGCGCAATCGCCACGCGCTGCTGCTGGCCGCCCGACAGCTGGGAGGGGCGGTGGCGCGCACGGTGCGCCACGCCCAGCTTGTCCAGCATCGCCGCCACGCGCTCGCGCCGCTCGGCGGCCGGCACGTTCATGTATTGCAGCGCCAGCTCGACGTTCTCCGACACCGACAGGCTTTCGATCAGGTTAAAGCTCTGGAAGATAAAACCGATGCGGCCGCGGCGCAGCTGGTTCATGCGTGCTTCGGAAAGCCCGGTCACGTTCTGCCCGTCGAACCAGTACTCGCCGCTGTCGGGCGAACCGAGCAAACCAAGCACCGACAGCAGGGTCGACTTGCCGCAGCCGGACGGGCCGGTGACGGCGAGATATTCGCCGGCTTCGATCTCCAGTTCGATGCCGTCGAGGGCGCGCGTGCGCACTTCACCGCCTTGAAAAGTTTTACTGACGCCGCGCAGCCTGAGCATGCCGCCTCCTTGAGTTGTAGTTGCATCGATCATTTTGTCATGTCCTGATAAGTCACTTCCAATAAAACTAAGGATGCAGTTCGAGCCGGGTGGCCTTGCCGAAGGCGGCATACGACGAGACGATCACCCGCTCGCCGGGCGCCAGGCCCGCCAGCACTTCGACCTGGTGATGATTACGCCGCCCGGTGCGGATCGCCCGCCGCTCGGCCAGCGTGCCCTCGGCATTGAGGACGAAGGCGGCCAGGCCGCTGGTGTCGGCGGCAAAGGCATCGTTGGGCAGCAGCAGGGCGCTGGCCGGCTCCCCCAGCGTGATTAAGATCTCCATGCTCTGGCCGGGCTGCACGCCGGCCGGCGGCGCGCCGGCGAACGCCAGCTCCACGGTAAACCGGTTCTCCTTGACCTGCGGGTAGATGCGGCTTACCGCCAGCGCGTGGCGCCTGCCGTCGATGATGGCCACGCCCGGCCGGCCGACCGCCACGCGGCTCAGGTAATACTCGTCCACCAGCGCGGACAGCTTGACGCTGGCAGGATCGTCGATGCGGCCCAGCGCCTGGCCCTGCCGCACGGTGCTGCCGACCTCCAGCTGGAAGTCGGTCAGGCGTCCGGCCACGGGGGCGCGCACTTCGAGCGCCGCGACGGTGGCGTTGACCAGCTGCAGACCGCTTTCCATGCGCGCGATGGCCTGCTGCATCTGCAGCAGCGCGTCGCGCTTGATGCGGCTCTCGTTGGCGTGGCTGGCACGCTCGGCTTCATACAGGCGGCGCTGCTGTTCCAGGTGGTCGCCTGACTCCTCCAGGGCGGACACCGACACGAAACCCTGGCTGGCCAGCTTCTCTTGGCGCGCATGCTGCTTGACCGCCTGCTCCAGCGCGAAGCGCAGGTCGGACAGGCGCCGGTCGCGCGCGGCCTGGCCCGCCTCCAGGGCGATGCGCAAATTGAGCGAGTTTGAAATCTGCTGCGCGCGTTCGGACTCGCGCTCCAGCAGTTCAAGGCGGCGCTGCGGATTGGACAGCCGGAACAACAGCTCGCCCTGCGCTACCAGCGACCCGTCGCGCGCCACCACCACTTCCACCCGGCCCGATTCGACCGCGTCCAGCATCACCGAATGGAGTGGCGCGGCGGTGGCGCGCAAGGCCGCTTCATCGCGCAGAAGACCTGGCGTGGCCGGCACGATGCGCAGTTCCGCGCGCGATACCCGAAGGCCTTGCGGCAGCATCGACACCAGAGCTGCGGCGAACAATGCGATTGCCGCGATGCTTGCCACGGCGATGGCCGCGCGCCGTGCGCGCCGGCGCGGCGCCGGCTGGTCCATCGATGCTCCGCTGATGCGTTCCGGTTTGTTCATGCAAGCGTAATCGCAACATCCATGCCACCTGCCATAACGCGCTCATCCGCGCGGAAGCGGCCAAAAAACCAAGGCGTTTTGGCCGCTTGCGGACAGCCAATGTGTCCGGTTCCGGACACTCAAGCGGCCAAACCACCATATCGACAAAACCTGCTGCTAGAATCAGCGCCACCATGACCGACCGCAGTGCGCATATCCTGATCCTCGACGACGATGCCGACGTAGCCTACGCGGCGCGCCTGCTGCTGCGCCGTGTCGGCCAGGTCGATACGGTCGCGGACGCACAGGGTCTCGAACGCCACCTGCACACCGCCACGCCCGACCTGGTCCTGCTGGACTTCAACCTCACGCGCGGACGGACCGATGGCACCGAGGGACTGGAGATCCTGCGCCGCCTGCAGGCGCTGCCCGATCCGCCCGCGGTCATCGCCATGACCGCCTACGCCGATATCGCACTGGCAGTCGAAGCGATGAAGCGCGGCGCCTGCGACTTCATCACCAAGCCATGGGATAACGCGCGCCTGTTGGCCGCCGCCGAAGCCGCACTGGCGCGCCGGGTGCCGGGACCAGCGGTTGGCGCGGCGCTGGCCTTGATGGGCGGCTCGGCGGCGATGCGCCAGCTGCGCGCCATGGTGGCCAACGTAGGGCCGACCGAAGCGAACGTGATGGTGCTGGGCGAGAATGGCGTCGGCAAGGAGCTGGTGGCGCGCGCCATTCATCTCGCCTCGCGCCGCGCGGCCCGCCAGTTCCTCGCCGTGGACATGGGCAGCCTGCCCGAGTCGACCCTGGAGAGTGAACTGTTCGGCCACCGCAAGGGATCCTTCACCGATGCGCGCCAGGACCGCGCCGGGCGCTTCCAGGCTGCTGCCGGCGGCACCCTGTTCCTCGACGAGATCGGCAACCTGCCGCTGGCCGCACAAGCCAAGCTGCTGACCGCGCTGGAGCGGCGCGAAGT